>JBKPSU010000238.1:0-12406 GCA_046735135.1 Actinomycetota bacterium | reverse complement strand
GTCCGCTTGGGTACGATATCGGCCGTCACCAAGCGGCCACCCGGTTTGAGCACCCGCAGCGCCTCGGAAAAGAAGTCCACACGCGACGGGAAGTGAAAAGCCGATTCCATTGCGACAACCTTGGTGCACGATTCGTCTTCGAACGGCAGGTCGGTGGCAGACGCGTGAACGTAGTCGATCCGATCCGCCAAACCTGCAGCCCTCACCCTCCGCGCGGAGATGTCGATTTGCTCGGCTGCCACATTTACTCCTGTAATGCGTTTGACCCCAAATTCGTTGGCCCACAGGATGTCTTGATCACCGTAGCCAGGGCCGCAGTCAACAACGACGTCCGAAGCATTGAAATCAGCACTCTGCGCGATTAGACGCGCCAGATCTCGGCTCGCCTCATCCAAGGTTGTCGGATTGTTCTTCCAGTACCCGAAATTGATGAATAACGACTCCTCGCCGAACAGGTTCTGTGTGCCGATGATGTCGTATATCTGCCCGGTTTTGGAACCGTCGGAGCGCGACAACAAGACGCGGGCCACCTGCCCGCACTCGTTCAGCCAGCGACGCCGCCGAGCACTCGGGGTTTCACCTTCCATGCGACGCGGAACCGTAACCACTACTGCACCTCCCTGTTGAGCGTTGATAATTCATGATCGAAATTCTGTTGAAGGGGTTGCATGCCCTGGTCTAACTCAGCGGACGGAGAACGATCGGCATGCCGTCCGTCGGCATTGGTATTCCACCGTAGTCCCAGCGCGGCCGGTAGCCGGGGCGGGGTAACTCCAGCCGGTACCTGCGCAAAAGCCGGTGAATGATTGTTTTGATCTCCAGCTGTCCGAACACCATTCCGATGCATTTGTGCGCGCCGCCGCCGAACGGGGCATACGCGTAGCGGTGCTTCTTGTGTTCGGCGCGGGGTTCGGCAAAGCGCTCCGGATCGAATTTGTCCGGATCGGTCCACAGCTCGGGCAGCCGGTGATTCATCCCCGGCCATGTCATCACGATGGTTCCGGCCGGCACGTAGTAGCCCAGCAGATCGGTGTCGCGGACGGCCTGACGCATGGTGAACGGCAACGGGGCCACCATCCGCATGGATTCGTTCATCACCAACTCGATCGTCTCCAGCTTCTCCAGCGATTCGATGTCCAACGGGCCGTCGCCGAGCCGGGCCGACTCGTCACGGCACCGTTCCTGCCATTCTGGGTGCGCGGCCAGGTTGTAGGCCATCGTCGTGGTTGCCGACGTCGAAGTTTCGTGAGCGGCCATCATCAACAGGATCATGTGGTTGACGATGTCCTCGTCGGTGAACCTGTTCCCGTCCTCGTCCTCGGCGTGGCACAGCGCGGTGAGCATGTCGGTGCCGTCGGGGTTGCGGCGCTCTTTGACCCGCTCGTAGTAGTAGCTCTCGAGAAATTTGCGGGCCCGCAGTCCACGCCACCATTTGAACGGCGGGACGGGGTAGCGGAGCATCGCACCCCCGGCGCGAGTCGTGATCGTGAAGGCATTGTTCACCTTGGTGACAAGGGCATCCTCGGTGCCGGGCTCGTGGCCCATGAATACCATTGACGCGATGTCGAGGGTGAGCTTCTTCACCGCGGGGTTGAACAGGAACCGGGCATCGTTGGTCGGCCAGTCGTCGACGACCGCTGTCACAACCCGATCCATGTGGTCGACATATCCGGCCAGCCGCGGGCGCGTGAACGCTTCTTGCATGATGCGCCGGTGATACAGGTGCTCGTCGAAGTCCAGCAGCATCAGGCCCCGGTTGAAGAACGGGCCGATGAGCTGCTGCCAGCCTTCTTGTGAGAAGTCCTTGTTCTTGTTCGAGAACACGGCCTGGGTTGCCGCGGGCCCCAACACGTTGACCGAGGCCATGATCGGCACGGCGGAGAAAAATAGCGGGCCATGCTTCTCGTACAGGTGCACCGCGAAGTCGGGCCCTTGGCGGAAGAACGCGGGGGTGTGGCCAAGAAGTGGCAGACCCGAATTGCCCACGACAGGCTTGAGGCCGCTACCCGGAGGTGGCTCGGCCAGCACCTTCTCCTTCCACCCGTGGGCGAGCTGTTGCTTCTCGAGCACCCCCATGCCAGGAATGTTGTGGAACGTCGGCGAAAATCGACGACGCGCCCTGTCCAGTAGATCTCGGCGGGTTATAACAGAGGCCATCGCTTTCCTTGCTCGTCGGACTAAAAAAGCTTAAGACGGGTGGGGCGGACATCAGCCGTCGATGGCTGAATCTTGAGAACCCGGCACTGCACTGGTCGAGCACTAAGTCTCACCGTGACCGATTCGGTTTTGGACATCTCAGTGGCCCTTTCTTTTCCACCTGCACCGGGAATTGCATGCGCTGGGAACCCGATAAGGGCGGCTACCCGAAAATTTGCAGAGCAGTCAGCGGTCACAACACCACCGAACTTTGATCTGTCGACGTCGAGACGGGCCCGAAGGCGTAGCGGTGGTACTGGAGCGCCTTGCGCACGGACGGCACCACGCGAACCACACGCCTCGCCAAACGGAACCCAGCCGATGTCCGGCGGAACGTGCTCGCTTCAAAAAACGACACGGCGGTCAGTAGTCGGACCCCGGGAACCGAATACAGGATGTCCTCTGGATCGTTAACAGCCCAGTGCAGCGTCGAACCAGACCGCCGAACCAACGTCTGCGCCTTTTGTGATTTGATCCCGAGCCAATTGAAGAAGTCGGTCTGCAGTTCGCCCGAGGGGAAGCGGTCAACGACGCGTCTCAGGAGCGCGACGCCCTCGTGTTTTTTGAGGTACATACTGATGCCTTCGGCCAGCAGCAGCACGGGGCGGTCCGCGGGGATCTGGTCGAGCCATGACGGCGACGTCGCGGAAGTAGCAATGAGGCGGTATCGGGGGCGCGCCGGATAAATCTTCTCGCGCAGCGCGATAACGGCCGGATAGTCGACGTCGTACCACTCCACGCCTCGGCCAGGATCTATCCGGAACACCCGGCTGTCCAGGCCACAGCCAAGATGCACCACCGTCGCGTGCTCGTGTACAGCAAGGAACTGACGCGCCCAGATGTCGTACTGCGCGGTTCGCACGGTGATCAGCGGCGCCCACCTGCCGGAGATGCCGATCTCGCGCCAGTCGTAATCGAGTCGGTCGACCGCTTCCTTCGCATACCGATCGCCCAGCACGGGACGATCAAAGTCGGCATCCAGCGCCTTGAGATACAGAGTCGTCAGCATGGTCTGCGCGGCGCCGGTGAGGTCGACCGGTACCTTCTTGTTCATCTGAAACTGGCCGACGCTAGATGACACTGGTCGCTCCATGCTGCTCGGCAATGGTACAAAGCAGTGACCGAATCGCCTCTATGGATTTTTCCGGCGCGGGCGCATGCGAATGGCGCTCTATCCACATTTGGTCGGCGAATATTCCGCTGAAGTAGATGTCGATTCCGGCGTCCACGGCGAAGTACATGTCGCTTTGGCAACCGATCACTTCCAGGTCGGGAGGTGTGCGCACGGTAGGCACTGGACCGGCGTCGGTCAACATCACGACATCGGGCAGACCGGGTGCATTGCCGACATATTGTGGGCTGAAGTGAAGCAGAGACTGCTGGACCACGCCGTCGGACACGTCCGCCTGAAACGTCTCGGCGATATCGCGGGCAAGCTCCACGACATCGGTATTGTGGTCGATTTCGGCCAGATAGGTTGCCACGCCCAGCGGGTTGGTGCACGCGGTCGCAGACAGCGGTGGCGAGAGGATGTACCGAAGGTCGACGGGATAGATGTAGGGAACCGGGATGTTAGGCGTGTCCCGAAGTCGCCACTCCGCCAGCAAGATGGCCGCGGAGAGGACCGCATTGGAGCGCAGTCGATGCGCACGACAGAATGCGATCAAAGCGCGAGTGTGCTCCTCGGTGAGCCGGCATCGCGCCACCGGAACATGCAGCGGCAAAGCAGGTTTGGCATTGGTTGTGGCTCGCCGGGAGGGGGGCAGGTCGTAGGCGAACATCGCGGGCATGAACCGCTCGAGTCCCGACCGTTGCAGTTTGTCTATGCGCCGTTGGGCTAGCGCAACCTCTAACGGTTCGGGCGCGGGGTGGACGGTGACCGAGGGGATGCGGCCGGTGCAAACCAGGTCCGTGTAGTAGGAAAACAGTTCCTCGACGAGGCTGAACTGGTGGTGACCGTCGGCCAGGCTGTGATGGATGTAGAGGGTCGGCTGCGCCTGCCCGTCGCGAATTGTCAACCGTAGCTGGGCCAGCGACTCACTCTGGTCGAGGTGTATAGGGGGTTCAGCGGCCGCATCGTCGAGCTTCACGACTTCTGTGCCGGGGTGAACAAGGTCATCGACGACGATTTGATGCCGTCCGTCGGGGCCCCGCTCGAGGTGGCCCGCAAGAACCGGGTGTGCCTCGAGCAGCGCATCGAAGGCAGCCGACAGGGCGTCGACGTCGACGGGGCCTTTCAGATGTGCGCCCAGACCCACGAAATTGTGCGTTTCGGCGAACATTTCCTCGCTGCGCGCCAGCTTCCGAATAACCATCGAATCAAACATTTCAAACTCCCCGGCGGTTGACAGATACGACTAGGCGATCATCCACGCATGCTCGCCCGTCGATATCCGATCGCCATCGGGATCGCGCAAGCCACGACGATGCCTGCGGACCAGAGCAGCATTCCGACCGTCGGTGCCAATATGGGACCACCGAGCGACAGTCCACGCATCGCCTCGACGGCATAGCTCACCGGCTGATGTTGCACGACCGGCTGAATCCAGCGCGGGTACTGGTCGAGGGGAACAAAGCCGCTGCTGAAGAACATCAGCAGTCCCCAAATGATCTCAGTGGCCTCCACCACGACCGTGTTCGCGGCGTACAGCGCGAGCGTGATGACGATCACCGTGAACGCCACCCCGAACACGGTCGGGATGAACACCCACGCCACCGACGCCAGAATCCCCTGCCGGAACCGGAAGCCCATCACGAGCCCTGCGCAAAGGATGACCGCGGTCGTTAACACAATCCGCACCGCGTCCGCCGCCAGTCTCGAGAGCAGGCCCGATACCCGGTGCACGGGCAGCACCCACAATCGGGACAGCAAGCCGTCTGTACGTTCGCCCATGAGACCGATACCGCCGACCATCGACCCAGACATGGCCCCGACCATCGCGATTAGCGGGACGCTGCCATAGAGAGCGCTGTGCCCGGTGATCTTCGAAATACCGTCCTCGAGGACGATATTCAGAGTGACCAGCAGCACAACAGGCATCGCCAGCGACTCGAGTACTGTCGTGCGGTCGCGGCGCCACCGGCGCAGTAATCGCGCGGTGAGGACCAAGGTGTGCAGAACGAGCCGCCGAGGTGAGTTTTCCGAAGAGTCACGCCTAACAGCAGGGCGTACATCGTCGAGTCCACCGAGCGCGATGGTTGTGTCGTCCGCCGATAAAACAGACATCATCGCCGCCGAGAGGCAACGAGAACGTGCAGCGGAAGCAGAACCACTAGGAAGCCCGCCACCCAAAGCAGTGTCGGCCCGATCACAGACCAGCTCACCGAACCGGCTGCCGGCGTGCTGTCCCCGGCCAACGCGCGTAACGAATAGACCTCCTGGGATGCCGGTTGATTCCTGACGAAGGGTTGGATCCACGAAGGGAACCGTTCGACCGGTTGCACGCCGACCGACAAAAAGCCCAAAATCAGTTGCGGCAGCAGCATCATGGGTGCGGTCGCTTCCGGATTCTCGATCGCGGCGCCGACCCAATCTCCCAGGAAGGACAGCGCCGCACCAATGAGCAGCACCATAAGGCAGAAGCCCACGGTGTGCGCCAAGCCGCCGTAGAACCGGAACCCGATTACATGACCGCATACCAGCGAGACCGCCAGCGCAATAGAGCAGCGGTACATGCTGGCCGACATGCGGGAGCCCGGCGGTGTCAGGGCGGCGATTGGCATGGCTTTGAATCGGCGGTTGATGCCCAGCACCGAGTCCGTCGCTGATCGGAACGCAGCCGATAGGGAGGCGAACGCGACGGCTTGTAGCGCAATCAGCGGCATCAGATACTGCGCATAACTACTCATACCGAGGGCAAAGGCACCCATGATCTGTTTGAGCGGGATGTAGAAACCGACCGTGAACATGATCGAAGCGGCGATCATGGCGAGCACCTCCCCGTTGCGCAGCGTGGGGGTGATGATGCGAACGGTGAGCACCCACCACTGCCGCGTCGTCGACGGGTTTGGTCGCGCCGCCTCCAACACAGTCATGACATCACGTCCGTAACCCGCAGCGAGGCCCGACCGTCCCGTCGATGCTTGCCGCCGCCGTTTCGGCCAACGACCGCCGCGGCCACCGGCTGACCGGCTACCGGGAAACCATTGGACGCCTGGGGCGCAATGGAATCGGTTGTCAGCGCAAGAAACACCTCGTCGAGCGAGGGCCGCCGCAGCGCGACGTCTTGCAACTCGATGTTGGCCGCGTCCAAGCGGGCCAAGGCACGCACCAGCGTGTTGGGGCCATCGGGCGCGGGTATCGCGATGCGGTCGGATGCCGGTCTCAGCGCCGCTCGGTTCTCCTCCGGCAACAGCGAACTGAGCGCCTCGGCCATGGCAGGCAGGTCCTTCAGGTGGCGAGGGACGATTTCGCAGTAGGTTGCTCCAGTGCGCTTCTTGAGTTCGTCGGCTGTTCCCTCGGCGATGATCGTGCCGTTATCGATCACGATGATCCGGTCACTGAGGGCGTCGGCCTCTTCGAGGTATTGGGTCGTCAACAGCGTGGCGATGCCCGCCCTTTTGAAGTCGGCCACCAAATTCCAGATACTTTGCCGACTGCGTGGATCCAGGCCGGTCGTGGGTTCATCCAGGAACACCACTTCGGGACGCACCACCAACCCGCACGCGATGTCAATGCGCCGGCGCATTCCTCCGGAATACGTGCTGACACACCGGTCAGCCGCGTCAACCAGGTCGAACTGGTCGAGAAGAACTTTCGACCGCGCGCGCGCCGCCGACTTCTTCAATCCCTGCAGGCGACCGAACATCACCAGGTTCTCGCGACCGGTCAGCATGTCGTCAAGCGCGACGTGCTGACCTGTGAGCATGATCGACCGCCGAACTCCGGCCGGGTCGGAAACGACGTCATGGCCGGCGACCTTCGCGTGGCCGTGATCCGGGCGGGTCAGTGTCGACAGGATGTCCACCGTCGTTGTCTTGCCGGCCCCGTTGGGGCCCAGCAAGGCGAGCACTTCGCCACGGCTGATGTCAAAGCTGATGTCGCGTACTGCGACAACGGAACCGAACGTCTTTCTGATCCCGTTGACTACTACCGCCCTATCGGTGCCGGATCTTCGCGTGCTGGGCATTCGCGACACTCCTAGGTGCTTTCCATCGACGACAAATCCACCAGAGCCAATTCCTCATCGGCCGAAGCGGTTTCATCCTCTGCGAGTGCCGCCCTGGTGAGTTCCATCAGTGCGGCCGGGTAATGCCGGGCAAGCGATTCCACGTCTGTTGGATCCAGCCGGCGCGTGTCGTACCACCAATCCAGATGCAATGCACCAGAAGTGCGATACACCCTGAGCTCGACGGCGTGTCCAAGGCCGGGCAGGACCTCGCGAACCGGCATAGCTGTGTCGGCGTCGAGCTGAATCGGAGCGTCGTCGGCTGCCATCGATGGCAGGTCCGGAATCGCGCCCGCATACGAGAAGAAGATGTCGGCCGGGCGCGTGGCGCCGAGGACCCGCGTGGTCGGCCCATATATGTACCGCAAGAGCCCGTACCCGATGCCGCAGTGCGGGACGGCGTTCAGCGTGTCGTGCACATCGTCCAAAAGTTGCCGAGCGCTCGCCTCCTGGTCATCCGCGCAGTTGAGGACGACGGGATAGACGGTGGTGAACCAGCCAACCGTCCGGCGCAGGTCGACATCGGGTTTGAGAACCGACCGCCCAGGTCCGCCGAGGTCAACAGCGACGCCACCATCGCCGACCGTGGCCGCAATCGTCCGGCCCAGTGCGGCCAGCAAGATTTCGTCGATCGGAAGCCGAAGCTTGCGCCGTGCGTCGTCGATCTCGGTCGTTTCCGAGACGCTCAGCGTTGACGAGAATCTTTCAAGGTCCTCTACGCGGGGCGGCTCGGAGACCTCCGAATTGGTCACGCGCAGGGTCGCGTTCGCCGCGGTCTTCAGCCAGAAGTCGCGACTTTCCACAACGGCCGGATGCGTAGCAAGCGCGGCGCAGCGCTGCGACCACTCGGGCCACGGTGTGGTGGCCGGTTGTAGGGCAATGTCTTGGCCCGCCAGACGTTGTGCGAATGCGGTGAAGATGTCGGTGAGCAGGATGTCGCGCGACGCATTGTCGGCCACGATCGCCTGCATACTCACCGCGAGGTAGCACGGTCCACCCGGCACGCCACGGATATACACGGCGGTCAGCGCCTGGCTCGGCAGGTCGTGATCGCTGATCTGCTCGTTGAGGATGCCGATCACCGCTTCCCGCTCTTGCGGGCTTCCGGACGCAAGACCGTCGGGAAGCGACCGGATATCCAGTTCGATGAGTTCCTGCGGTTCACAGAAGTGCTGCTCCCAGGTTCCCGCCCGCTGCACAATCTGAAGCCGCAGCGCATCGTGATGGTTCGTCACGGCGGTGAGGACCGCCCGGACGTCCTCCACCTCGACTTCGGGGCGGAGTTGCAGGATCACGGGGACACGCCAGCGACCGGCCTCCCGCAGCCCGTGCTCGAGGAAGTGCGCGATGTTCGGTGGAATCGGGGGATGGGCAACGTCATTCGGGGACAGGCGCGCCAGGCCGCCCGCCGCGTATCGAGCAGTCAGAGCCTTGGCGAGCGCTGCCACGCTTTGGTTCTCATACAGGTCCTGTGGGGTGAGGTCGAGACCTTCGTTGGCGGCGGTCATCGCGACGCTGATGGCGATCAGTGAGTCACCGCCGAGCTCGAAGAAGTTGGCGTTCCGGTCGATTGAGCCCACACCCAGACACTGCCCCCAGATGCGCTGCAACGTCGTTTCCATCTGCGACTTGCCGTTGGCCGCCGCAGGGGTATGGCCGGAGACCGCAGGTGACGGCGCCGTCGCCATCCCATTGGTCGCGGAGGTACCGGCCGCTCGGCCGTTGGTCGCGTTGTGTTCGACCCAGTGCCGTTGGCGAACAAAGGGATAGCCGGGAAGCGAAACGAGTCGCGGCTGGTAACCGGCCGACAGGGAGGTCCAGTCCACGTCGATACCCGCTGCCGACAGTTGCCCGAGCGCGAGCAGGAAGGTGTCGCGATCGCTTCGGTTCTGCGCTTGATGGCGCATGAGCCGGACGGCACGGTGTTGGCTTGACCATCTGGGGTGACGCATCGCCGATGAGGTCAGGCTGCCGCCGGGACCGACCTCGATCAGCAGGCGGCTTGGATCGGCGAGCAGCGCATCGAGTTCGTCGGAAAACCGGACCGTTGCACGTATTTGGCGCGCCCATGTCGCGGGATTGGTCGCCTCGTTCGCGGACATCCAGGTCCCGGTGATGTTAGACAGCAGGGGTGTCTGTGGTTCACGAAGCATCAGGCCGGACAGGAAGCCTGTGAACTCGGGAATCACCGGATCCATCAGCCGTGAGTGGAACGCGTGCGATGTGCGGACGCGACGAGCAACGATCCCCTCTTGGGCAAGGCGATCGGAAAATTTACGGATGTTCTCGTCGGATCCGGCAACGACGCAGCTGCCCGGATCGTTGATCGTGGCGATATCGACGTCTGGCGAGAGGTATTCGGCAATCGCATCGGGGCTCAGCGCTACCGCAATCATGACGCCACGGGCTGCGGCGTGCATCAGGCGTGCGCGCACCGACACCGCCTTGGCCGCCGTCGGGAGGTCAAAGACGCCCGCCACGGTGGCCGCGACATACTCGCCGATGCTGTGTCCGGCCAACGCGGCCGCGCGAACACCGTAGGAATCGATCAACTTCGCCAACGCGTATTCCACGGTGAACAGGGCGGGTTGGGCCCTGTCGGTGCGCTCCAGGCTTCGTCCAGCGCCGTTGAACACCTCCGCACGCAGGTCGATACCTAGTTCATCGGCAAAAGCGTCGGCGCACTGGTCGAAGTGCTCGGCGAACACCGGCTCGGACTCGTACAGGCCACGTGCCATCCCGACGTGCTGCGCACCCTGTCCCGGAAAGAGGAAAACGATACGCTGCGAGCTTGATTCGTCGGTGTGCACCGACTCACCGACGTAAACGTTGTCGTCCTCCGCTGCGCCCAGCACCGCTGCCGCGTGCTGCTGGTCATTGACGACCGCGGCCATCCGGATGTTCTCTTTGCGGCGGCGCGCGAGGGTGTACGCGACGTCGGGTAATCTCAGCTCGTCTTGGCCGGAAAACGCGGCGGCCAGGGCGGAGCGTGACTCCTCGAGGGACTCGGCCGTGCGAGCGGACAACAACAGCACCTGGGGACCGGCCTGGATATCGGCCGTCGCGACTACCGGTGCCTCTTCCAGGACGACATGCGCGTTGGTGCCGCCCACGCCGAACGAACTCACCCCGGCCCGCCGAACGCCGTCCCACTCCCAGGGGCCGTACTCGCTGCGGACGACGAAGGGCCCTCGGTCAAGATGCAGTTCAGGGTTGGGGTGGGTGAAATGCAGCGTCGCCGGGATTGCCCGGTGCTTGAGGCACAGTATCGCCTTGATCAAGCCCGCGATCCCGGACGCTGCCTCCAAGTGCCCGATATTGGACTTGACCGAGCCGACGAAGCACGGACCAGGTCTGGTCGCCGTGGATGTACCAAATGCTTGTCGCAGGCCTTCGATTTCGATCGGGTCGCCAAGTGGCGTGCCCGTTCCATGAGTTTCGATGTAGCTGACGGTCGACGCGTCGATGTCGGCGACCGCATGCGCCTCGGCGATTGCCTCGGCCTGTCCGGCGGCGTTGGGCGCCGCGTAGTTCATCTTTGTCGATCCGTCGTTGTTGATCGCCGATCCTCTGATAACGGCGTGGATTCGGTCGCCGTCTTCGAGGGCGGCCTCCAATGGTTTGAGGACCACAACCCCGACGCCGCTGCCGAAGATCGTGCCGTCCGACCGCACATCAAACGGCCGGCAATGGCCGGTGGCCGAGACCATCGATCCGGGTTCGTGCCAGTACCCGACGCGGTGCGGCACCCGTATCGAGGCGCCGCCGGCCAGTGCCATGTCACATTCGCCGTTCAAGATGCTCTGGCAGGCCAGGTGCAGGGCGACCAATGAGGACGAGCACGCCGTCTGAACCGAGAGCGCGGGCCCGCGCAAATTGAACTGGTGCGCCACCCGGGTGGCCAGGTGGTCCTTGTCGTTCTGCAGGGACAGGTTGACCATGTCGAAGGTGGCCCCCTGCCCAATGATCATGTGCGGATCGTGGTGCGACATCAGGTTGTGAAGCAGATACCCGCTGGCTGAGCTTGTTCCGTACACCCCGACCGAACCGTCGATCTGCGCTGGGTCGTAGCCGGCATCTTCGAGTGCGTGCCAGGCACACTGCAAGAACAGCCGATGCTGCGGATCCATCATGCGCGCAGCCTGCGGGGTGAAGCCGAAGAAATCAGCGTCGAATTCGTCGATTCCATCCATGAGCGCCGCACGCCGCACATAAGAGTGGCTTGCCAGCGCCTTTTCTCCGACACCGGCGGCGATGAGGTCGTCTTCCGACAAGTCGACGATCGATTCCTCTCCGCGACGCAGATTGTCCCAGAACGCTGACACCGAATCGGCACCAGGGAATCTGCCAGCCATGCCGACGACGGCAATCGCGTTGGGCGGCAGTGAGTTTGTTGCCAACGGGAGTTCGATATTACTGCTCACACTTGTTGTCCTACCCTCCGCCGCATGGCCGCTCGTTGGCGCGCTGCGGCACGTTGATGGGCTCGATCGCGAACTTCGTTCGTGGGCTCGATGTTGTTGGGCCCGGTGAGGCCGAGCTGACCGATAAGATCGGTCGTTACGTCCCTCAGTGAGGCGCCCTGCAAGAGAAGTGCCACCGGGGGCTCCACACCGAAGTCCCCGCGGACCGTATTCCTGATTCGCACGGCCATCAGCGAATCCATTCCGAGTTCGGTCAACGGCTGGCCCGTCTCGATGGCGCGGTCCTCGGGATAGCCCATGATCGCTGAAACCCGTTTGCGCAGACGTGCCGTGACGATGCGGTTGACCTCGTCGGGGTCCATGTCACGAAGCGCGTCAGGGCCTGCCCAGTCGTCGTCGCTTTCGGCTTCCAGTTCCCCGGCGAGGTTGGCGAAATAGCCGAGTTGCTGGATCTCCGGGAATGCGGCCGCTGCGCGATCGAGGCGCAGCCGGGCGACCCCCACCTGCGCGAGATTGCCGGCAAGCAGCGCGTCCAGGGCCTCGATGCCTTCGGCGGGACTGATGGGATCGAGCACACCAAGCGAGAGCGAGCGTGCCACTCCGACGTCGGACCACTGG
>JBKPSU010000237.1:0-36840 GCA_046735135.1 Actinomycetota bacterium | reverse complement strand
GGTCTTGCGGCCAGGCAGATTGCGCACCGAAGCGGCGTTGACCAGTATCACGTCCAGGTCGTCGTCGAGCAGGTAATAGAACGGTTTCCAGTAGTCGCTGGTGGACTCGATGACCACACACGTGACGTTCGCCGCTACCAGCTGCTCGCGTAGCGTCAGGATCTGGCCCGTCGTGGCACCCCAGGTGCTCACCGTCGAGGTCTTCACGCGTGGGCCTTGACCCTGAATCCGGATGCAGACCTTGGCGTCCTTCTTCGAGCAATCGATTCCCGCGCACCGCGGGTGTATCACCTCCATCCCCATCACCTCCTACGATGTCTTGTTGTGCTAGAAGGCGTTTCGGGGAGGGCGGGGTGAAACAGGAATCTGACACTCGTGCTCGACGGCAACATTCCACGGTTCCCGTGGACAGGATTTGTGCCCTCCACCCCAAGCTAGCCTGCGGGCTCATCGGCAACATAGTCGTACCGGGGTCGACCGAAACACCTGACCAGCATCACCCCGGCCATCGGATCGCACAACCAGCCCCACCACGCACCAGGCCCGCGCGCACAGGACACATTTTCCCCATCCACGGAGGAGCGCAGCGCCCCTGGGGAAGCTAGCCTGGCGATCATGGTGAAGCCATCGCCATGCATGCCAACGCGAAGGATTTTCCGCAGGTGATCTTCAAAGGCGTTCTCGATGGCAAGCCGTACCCCAGCCACGGGCTGACGTATCGACAGTGGTCACAAATACCGCCACGGCAGATCCGGCTCGACGAGCTGGTGACCACCACGACTGTGCTGCAACTGGACCGCCTGCTGTCCGAGGATTCGACGTTCTACGGAGACCTGTTCCCGCATGCCGTGCGGTGGCGCGGGGTGACCTACCTCGAGGACGGGCTGCACCGCGCGGTGCGTGCGGCGCTGCGCAACCGGACTGTGCTGCACGCCAGGATTTTCGACATGGACGACCCGTACGCCGAGCAGATGTGACGAAGGAAGGATCTCTACCGCCCGTCTCCGATGAGGAAGCGGGCTCGATTCCGTCCCGTCCCCGAGTGGTGTCGTGGTTTCTGCGTCCGAAGACCCCGCCGCTGTGGCTGGGGATCGTGGTAGCCGCCAGCCTGATCACGCTCGAGACCATGTTCGTTTACGGGCTCGAGCGGTCGACGCACGAGAGCGCTTACGGCGCGGTGTTCCTTCTCGGCGTGCTCGTCATATCCGCGGGGTGGGGCTTCGGCTTGGCATTGACGACGACAGCGGTCAGCGCGGCCGTCTACACGTACTTCCATATGGGCCCCGACGGTTTCAATCCGGCCGCAACGCAGGACTGGACAGCCATCGTGATCTTCGTGCCGATTGCGCTGCTCGCCAATCTCTTAGTGGGTCAGGCGCGATTGCGGGCGGCCGAGGCGGATCATCGGCGCCGCGAAGCCGTCAGCAGCCGGGAGGAACTGCGCCTCCTGGCCGAACAGCAGGCCGCGCTGCGACGGGTCGCCACGCTCGTCGCAGAGGCCCGCAGCCCGTCCGAGGTGTTCAGCGCGGTCGCCGACGAACTCGCGCGCCTGCTGGGCTTGCCGCACTCGGCACTGGTCGCGTTCGAGCCCGACGGTTCGTCGGTGCTGATCGCGTATTACGACGACCCGCCGACAACGAAACGGCTAGGTGAGCACTATCGCCTGGGCCATGGGGGGGTCGCCGAAGAGGTCTATCGCACCGGACGAGCCGGGCGGATGGATCGTGAAGACGTCACAGGACTTGCGCATCTGCGGGCCGAGGAGATGGGTCTCGGCTCGGTGGTCGGCCTTCCGATCGTCGTGCACGGTCGCATCTGGGGCGCTGCGCTCGTCGGGTCATCGACGAACGAACCGCTGCCGCCCGACGCCGAAGTCCGCGTCGAGGACTTCACCGATCTCGTCGCGACGGCAATCTCCAACGCGCAAGCGCGATCCGAGCTTGCCGCGTCGCGGGCCAGGATCGTCACGGCGACCGATGTGGCGCGCCGCCGCCTGGAACGCGACCTGCATGACGGCGCACAGCAGCGGTTGGTCTCGCTGGGGCTCGAAGTGCGCGCCGCAGAGACGGCGCTGCGGTCGGAATCCAGTCCGGTCGCCGACCAGCTTTCAGAGATCGTCTCGGGATTGACGTCGGTGTCGGAGGAACTGCGAGAGATCTCCAGGGGGATCCATCCGGCGATCCTGTCGAAGGGCGGACTCGGGCCTGCCCTCAAGGCCGTCGCGCGCCGCTCGGCCGTGCCGGTCGACCTCGACATCGCCGTCGACCGCCGGTTGCCGGAGTCGGTGGAGGTGGCCGCGTATTTCGTTGTGGCCGAATCGTTGACGAATGTGGCCAAACACGCCCAGGCCTCCGCGGTGAAGGTGAGCGCGGCATCCGATGACGCGAACCTGCGACTGGCGATTCACGACGACGGTATCGGCGGTGCCGATCCCGCCACGGGGTCAGGCCTGATCGGTCTCATCGACCGGGTGGAAGCGCTCGGCGGGCATATCGTGCTGTCCAGCCCCGCAGGCGACGGGACGTCACTGGATGTGACGATTCCGTTCGACGCGCCCGTTCACGGCTGAGGCACGGTCGAGAAGAGCGCACCCAGCCCCTCGGCCATGGTCGGATGGGCCAGCACCGCGTCGCGCAGCCTTGTGCAGGGCAGACCGGCCATCATCGCGACCTGGACCGCGGCGGTGACCTCGCCGGCCTGAGCACCCAACATCGTGAACCCGAGAATGCGTCCGTCGTCCCTGGCGACGAGAGCCTTCATGAATCCTCGTGTCTCGCTGGTTGTCTGGGTGCGCAGCACGGCGGCCGTCTCCAGCCGGGCAACACGGACGTCGATACCGCGGAGTGCGGCTTCCCGCTCCGTCAAACCCACACGGGCCAGCTCGGGATCGGTGAACATGCAATACGGCACCAGCCGGTCGCCTGTTGAGCGGTCGCCGCCCGCCAGGTTGTCACGCAGAATGCGGAAGTCGTCGAACGACGCATGGGCGAATTGCGGGTGGTGCGAACAGCACTCGCCGATCCCCCACACGTCGGGCGCAGTCGTCTCCAGCCGCTCGTTGACCAGAAGGTAGCCGCGCGAGTCGAGCGCAACGCCCGCAACGTTGAGCCCGATGCCCGTCGTGTTCGGCACCCGCCCTGTCGCGACAAGGACATCGGTGCCCTCGATGACGTGCTCAGCGCGCGGGGTGTGGACGACGACGCTGACCTCATCACCCGAAAGCCCGCGAACCTCAACAGGTTCAGCGCATTCCAGAACGTCGATTCCTTCGTCGGTGAGCATGCGCCGGACCTCGTCTGCGACGTCGTCGTCCTCCTGGCCGACCACATGCAGACCGCGTTGGATGATCGTCACTCTGCTTCCGAACCGCCGATACGCCTGCGCCAGTTCGAGACCGACATAGCCGCCGCCGAGCACGATGAGGTGCGGCGGAATGTAATCGAGTTCGAGGGCTTCGATGCTTGTCATCGGCCGGGCCGCGCGCAGGCCTGGCACATCGGGGATGGCGGCATGCGTGCCGAGGTTGAGATACATTCTGTCGCCTCTGACGAGTCGTCGCCCGCCGTCGTTGAGCCGGATCGAAATCGTCCGCGGCGCAACGAACCTGCCGCGCCCCATGATCAGCTCGGCGCCACTGTTCTCGTATTGCTTCAGCGTGCCCGCGATCATGTAGTCGACCATCTCGCGCTTGCGCTCCCTGACCCTGGCCATGTCGACCTGGACGAAGTCGGCGCCCGCGCCGAACGCCGCAGCGCGATGAACCAGGTCGGCGACCTTGGCGCTCCAGATTTCGTTCTTGCTGGGCAGGCAGTTGACATTCGGGCAGGAACCGCCGATCCACCGGCGCTCCACCACCGCGGTGCGCAGACCCGACCCGGCGAGATGCCAGGCAAGGTTCATGCCACCGTTTCCGCCGCCCAACACGACAGCGTCGAACTGTTCGGTTTCCTGTTCGTTTTCCACCTCGATCCTATTGGCCGATCGCGTGGTGAGAGATTCCGAACCCGTCGGGATAGGGGTACTGCTTCAGGTCCTGAGCGGGCGGTGCATCGTCGATCTGCACGTTGCCCGGCGCCCGGCATTCAGTCGCCGACGCACCGACACTCGTACACGTGCCTGCCGGATTCGCCGCGGTGGCAACGGCCGGTGCAACGGCAACCGCTACGGCAACAGCGCCTGTGACCAATGGTGTTGCGAGGTGTATGGATTCGATCCGCATGATGGCACTCCTTCGTTCGATGTCGACTCAGATAGCGCAGTCTCAGAATCGACCTCCGTCGTCCCGGTGTCGTTACTGCTGACACCCATCCGTGCGCCGGTAACGGGAAACGTCCATTCCGGTTAACCCCCATTGCGGGCCGTTTGCTGCTAGCCGGAATGGCTACACATCCGTTCGGTGGGAGGATGACGACATGATGCTGGGAGGTGGGCTGTGCGTTGTCTGATCGTCGACGACAACGCCGGTTTCGTCGCCGCCGCCCGCAGATTGCTCGAGGCCGATGGAATCAGCGTCGTCGGCTCGGCGTCCTCGAGCGCCGAGGCCGTGGGCTCATCACGGACCTTCATCCGGATGTGACCCTCGTCGATATCGACCTCGGCACCGAGAGCGGCATCGAACTCGTCGAATATCTGCATCGGACCGCGGCGTCCTCACCGCTGATTCTGATTTCCGCCCACTCCGCAGACGATTTCCTCGACCGCATCACCGACAGCGGTGCGGTGGGTTTCGTCGCCAAATCGGATCTGACGGCGGCCGCGATCCGCGAGGTTCTCGACGGGTTAGCGGGACTCCAGGAAGGTGATCACCGCTAGCACGCGGCGGTGATCGTCGCCGGTTTCGGACAGATCGAGCTTGGTCAGGATGCTCCTGACGTGTTTCTCGACGGTGCCCTCGGTTACCCAAAGGCGCCGGGCGATACCGCCATTCGACCGCCCCTCGGCCATCAACGCAAGAACCTCGCGCTCCCGCTCGCTGAGCGCCCCCAGCGGATCGTCGCGCCGACGGGCGGACACCAGTTCCTGGACCAATGCGGGGTCGACGATCGACGCGCCCCTTGCGATGCTCTCGACCGATTCGATGAAGTCGGCGACATCGGTCACCCGACTCTTCAGCAGATACCCGATCCGATGACCGCTGGCGAGTAGCTCCATCGCGTCTTCGATGTCGACGTGCGCGGAGAGCACCAGGATCGCGGTCTCGGGCAGCTCATCGCGGATCACCCGCGCTGCGGCCAGGCCCTCGTTGGTATGCGTCGGTGGCATCCTGATGTCGGCCACCACCAACTCGGGCTTCACCTCACGAACAGCGCTGAGCAATTCGGTGCCGTCACCGGCCTGACCGACGACGTCGAAGCCCGCGCGCTGGAGCAGACTCGCGACCCCCTCGCGCAGCAGCACGTCGTCGTCGGCGATCACCACGCGTACCGGAGTCTCCATCGGACCTCCTTCCGGCACTGGTGGCTCGCTGTGAACATGCTCCGCGAACGCGCGTCAATCCACAACGGTCCAATCCGTTGATCCTCATCACCGCGAGCGATCTGTGCTGCAGTGTGTTTCAGCGCCGCGGTGGTGGCTGCGAGCCCGTCGACTCGGGATCGACCTCGACCGCATACGACGTGATCGCGGTGATCTCTTCACCGGTGAACTCGTAGATGTCGCAGCTCGCGACCGAGGTTTCGCCGGCCGGCCCGCTGTAGTGCGCGAAGGTGTCGACCGCGACGACGTCGGTGCCGTTCGCCACTACGCATCGGTCATAGGTCGTCGTGGTGTCCTCCAGGCTGGCCAACGTCTGTCGGCACGTCTGCCGGACAGCGTCTGCGCCCTCGAGCACCGTGTAGCCCACGATCGTCCACCGCACATCCTTCGCCAGGTAGCCGAAGGCCTCGTCGAACCGATGCTCGGAGAACGCGCGGCCGACGGCGCCGGGATCGAATGCCATCAGCCGACGGTACTGCGCCCGCTTCGGCCGCGGATCAGACGCGCCGCACGGCGTCAGCGCCTCACGCGACCTCGCCCATCTCCTGCAACCTGTTTCGCAGCGCCTGCAGCGCGTAGTGAAGGCGAGATTTCACCGTGCCCTCGGGAATGTGTTCGTACGCGGCGATATCGGCGATCGTCTGGCCGAGATAGTAGGCGCGGATGACGGCCACGCGGTGATCCCGCCGCAGCGACATCAACGCGTCCGACAGCACCAACTTGTCGCATGTCGCGTTGATCCCATCGGTTGACGCCTGCTCGGGAATCTCGGCGGTGCGCAGTTCGCGCGCATACCTGGCGCTTCGCCGGTCGTCGATCACCTGGTTCCTGGCGACGGTGAACAGCCACGCCCGTACGGCGTCGCTCTGCTGCTGAAGAACGTCGGGCTTGCGCCAGAGTCGCAGCAGCGATTCCTGCACGACGTCTTCTGCGAACGGCATGTCCCCCCGCGTGAGGCTGAGTACGTACCGCAGGAGCGCCTTGCCGTGAGCGTCGTGGATCACGCGCAGAACTGCAGCCTGATCACAGTCGCTCATGACCTCATAGTCCGCGCATTCCTGTGGGCCAGCTGTGGCCGGTTCGCCGCGCGGAGCAGCGCGCAGATCGTCAGTCGAGCACTGTGCGCACGACCCCGTCGGCCAGCAACCGGCCGCGGTCGGTCAGGACAAGCCGATCGCCTTCGGCGCGTAGCAACCCGTCGGCGACGGCGGTTCGCGCGCGCTCACGCTCGGCCTCGCTGAGTCCGTCGATCGTCAGCCCTCTCCGCAAGCGAAGCCGCAGCATTACATCCTCGACATGTGCTGTATCGGCGTCCAAAATCTCGAAGTCGGCCAGCGGCAGCCGACCCTCGGCCAGCGTTTGCGCATATGCGTTGGGGTGCTTGACATTCCACCATCGCGTCGAACCGACGTAGCCGTGTGCGCCTGGCCCCGCACCCCACCACTCGCCGCCGTCCCAGTAGCCAATGTTGTGTCTGCACTCCCCGCCCGGCCGACTCCAGTTGGACACCTCGTACCAGTCGAAGCCGGCCCGGCGCAGCAGCACATCAGCCAACTCGTAGCGCTGGGCCAACACGTCGTCGTCGGTCGGCGGAAGCTCGCCCCGACGCACCCGACGGCCCATGGCCGTGCCGTCCTCGATCGTCAGCGCATACGCGGAAATGTGATCAACGCCTCCCTCCATCGCCGCATCGATGGAGCGCCGCAGATCGTCGTCGGACTCCCCGGGCGTGCCGTAGATGAGGTCGATGCTGACGTGATCGAACCCCTCGCCACGCGCCTCGCGTGCGGCTGCCGGCGCACGCCCTGGCGAATGCACCCGGTCCAGCGCGGCCAACACATGCTGGGCCGCCGACTGCATGCCCAACGACACGCGCGTGTAGCCCGCCACCCGCAACTGCGCGAACAATTCCGGCGACGTCGACTCCGGGTTGGCTTCTGTCGTCACCTCCGCGTCGGGTGCCAGCGCGAAGTTCTCACGGACCGTGTCGAGCACCGTAGTCAGGCCGGCGCCGCCCAGCAGCGACGGCGTTCCGCCGCCGACGAACACCGTCGCCACCTCGGGAGCCGACGCCAGCATGCCGGCGGCCAGGTTCAGCTCGGCGCGCAGAGCCGCCAGCCAGGCGTCCGGATTCGCGCCGCCCAGTTCGGCGGGGGTATAGGTGTTGAAATCGCAGTATCCGCACCGGGTGGCGCAGAACGGCACGTGGATATAGATGCCGAACGGCCGACCCGGCGTCGGCACGAGGCCACTCAGGTGGGCTGCCGTTCGAACCGTCATGCAACCAGTTTCCCAGAGGGCCTTTTGCTCAGCCTGAGTGCAAATCTCGCCCGGTTAGGGCATATGTCGGTGTCCGTGGCACAATTGGCCACGTGACCGCCGCCCGGATGTTCCCCCACCGCGTCTCGCTGGTGGCGCGGCGGCATGTCGACTTCAAGCGCGTTTGTACCTGTTGTTGTCTGCCTTGATGTCGTAGACCTGCCCACCTGTACGTTTCAGCTGGCCGCCGGATCTGCGCCGCCGGACAGCCACCGGTGAACAGCGCGCCCGAAGGCCGGCTCCGAAAAGGAGCCACACCAGATGACCACCGCCAAGCCGGTCAAGCGCCCACGCGGCGAGGGCCAGTGGGCGCTCGGCTATCGCGAGCCGCTCAACCCGAACGAGCAGTTCAAGAAGGACGACGACGCGCTGAACGTGCGCGCGCGCATCCTCGACATCTACTCCAAGCAGGGCTTCGACAGCATCGACAAGCAGGACCTGCGCGGCCGGATGCGCTGGATGGGGCTCTACACGCAGCGTGAGCAGGGGTACGACGGCACCTGGACCGGCGACGAGAACGCCGACATCCTCGAGGCCAAGTACTTCATGATGCGAGTGCGCTGCGACGGCGGCGCGCTGACCACCGCGGCCCTGCGCACCGTCGGCCAGATCTCCACCGAGTTCGCCCGCGACACCGCCGACATCTCCGACCGCGAGAACGTGCAGTACCACTGGATCGAGATCGAGAACGTCCCGGAGATCTGGGAGCGGTTGGCCGCGGTCGGCCTGCAGACCACCGAGGCGTGCGGCGACTGCCCCCGCGTCGTGCTGGGCGGCCCGCTGTCCGGTGAGTCACTCGACGAGGTTCTCGACCCGAGTTGGGCGGTCGACGAGATCGTCCGTCGCTACATCGGCAAGCCCGAGTTCTCCAATCTCCCGCGCAAGTACAAGACCGCGATTTCCGGGCTTCAGGACATCGCTCATGAGGTCAACGACATTGCATTCGTCGGGGTCAACCATCCCGAACACGGCCCCGGTCTGGACATCTGGGTCGGTGGGGGCCTGTCCACCAACCCGATGCTGGCCCAGCGGCTCGGCGCCTGGGTGCCGCTCGAGGAGGTGCCCGACGTCTGGGAGGCCGTGACGTCGGTGTTCCGTGACTACGGCTACCGGCGGCTGCGCAGCAAGGCGCGGCTGAAGTACCTCATCAAGGACTGGGGCATAGCGAGATTCCGTGACGTTCTCGAACAGGAGTACCTGGGCCGCAAGCTGATCGACGGACCGGCCCCGGAGCCGGTCAAGCACCCGATCGACCACGTCGGCGTCCAGAAGCTGAAGAACGGCAAGAACGCCGTCGGTGTCGCTCCGGTCGCGGGCCGGGTGTCCGGCACGATCCTGACCAAGGTCGCCGACCTCGCCGACGCGGCGGGTTCGGACCGGGTGCGCCTCACCCCGTATCAGAAGCTGATCATCCTCGACGTGCCGGACGACAAACTGGACGAGCTCGTCGCCGGTCTCGACGCGCTCGGCCTGCCGTCGTCACCGTCGCACTGGCGCAAGAACCTGATGGCCTGCACCGGCATCGAGTACTGCAAGCTGTCCTTCGCGGACACGAAGGGCCGTGCCCAGCTGCTGGTGCCGGATCTGGAGAAGCGGCTCGAGGACGTCAACGCCCAGCTCGACGTGCCCATCACGGTGAACATCAACGGCTGCCCCAACTCATGCGCGCGCATCCAGGTCGCCGACATCGGGTTCAAGGGCCAGATGGTCGACGACGGGAACGGTCCGGTCGAGGGCTTCCAGGTTCACCTGGGCGGCAGCCTCGGCCTGGACAGCGGTTTCGGCCGCAAGCTGCGTCAGCACAAGGTGCTGTCGACCGAGCTCGGCGACTACATCGAACGGGTCGTTCGCAATTTCGTGAAACAACGGGAGCACGGCGAGCGTTTCGCTACGTGGGCACTGCGAGCGGATGAGGCGGACCTGAGGTGACGGCGATGAGCGCTTGCGCGAAGTGGGGGCACCACCCGCCCGAAGGGCAGGGGGACGGAGGACGATGACCGAGACAGAGTTGCAGCAGCTGGCTGAACGCGGCGCGGCCGAACTCGAGGGGGCCAACGCGGCCGACCTCCTGCGGTGGACCGACGAGAACTTCGGCGGCGACTACGTGGTGGCGTCGAACATGCAGGACGCGGTGCTCGTCTCGCTCGCCGCGAAGGTGCGGCCGGGAGTCGACGTGTTGTTCCTGGACACCGGCTATCACTTCGTGGAAACCATCGGCACCCGCGACGCCGTCGAGGCGGTCTACGACGTCAACATCGTCAATGTGACGGCCGAGAACACCGTCGCCAAGCAGGACCAGTTGTTCGGCAAGGACCTGTTCGCCCGCGAGCCCAACGAATGCTGCCGGATGCGCAAGGTGGAGCCGCTCGGCAAGGCGCTGAAGGGATACTCCGCCTGGGTCACCGGCATTCGCCGCGTCGAGGCGCCGACGCGGGCCAATGCGCCGCTCATCAGCTGGGACAAGGCGTTCAACCTGGTGAAGATCAACCCCATCGCGGCATGGAGCGACGAGGAGATGCAGGCCTACATCGACGCCAACGACATCCTTGTCAATCCCCTTGTGTTCGAGGGTTATCCGTCGATCGGATGCGCACCGTGCACGTCGAAGCCCGTCGAGGGCGCCGATCCGCGCAGCGGCCGCTGGGCGGGCTCGTCGAAGACGGAATGCGGGTTGCACGCGTCGTGACACTCGTCCTGACGGCGCACGGCAGCGCGGACCCGCGGTCCGCGGCGTCGGTGCATGAGCTGGCGCGCACCATCGCGCGGGTGCGCCGTGGCGTCGACGTGCGAGTGGCGTTCTGCGAGCAGAACTCCCCCAATCTGCGCGACGTGCTCGCCTCGACGGGGGGCGACGCCGTCGTGGTGCCACTGCTGCTGGCCGACGCGTACCACGCCCGCATCGATATCCCCGCGATGATCGACGAATCCGGTTCGCGCGCACGGCAAGCCGATGTGCTCGGCGAGGACGACCGACTGATCGCCGTGCTTCGCCAGCGCTTGACGCACGCAGGCGTGTCCCCACTCGATCCCGATGTCGGCGTTGTCGTCACCGCGGTGGGCTCGTCGCGATCGCAGGCCAATGCGCGTACCGCGACAGTTGCCGATTATCTTGTGCAGCACACGAATTGGACCGCGACGACGGCCTTCGCCACCGGACCGCGCCCGACTCTCGCCGAAGCCGCCGAGGCGCTACGCGAGCGCGGAGCGACCCGCTTGGTCATCGCGCCGTGGTTTCTGGCCCATGGCCGGATCACCGACCGTGTCGCTGACTATGCACGCGCACATGGGATTACGATGGCCGAGCCGCTCGGACCGCACCGGCTGGTGGCAGAGACGGTGCTCGACCGGTTCGACGAAGAGATCGCGGCCCGCACCGCGGCGTGAGCTCAGTCCGTTAGTTCGCCACGAGTCGGCTGAGCCGCCGTCCGACCCAAGGAACGGGTGGACAGGCTGCCGCATTCCACCGGCCGCTGGAGGCAAAGCCGGCCGTCAAGACCCTCCTCCATCGCGCTGATGTAACCGGCGTCGAAGGAATCGCCCGCGCCACGCTCGCCGAGCATCGCCTGACCTTCGACCGCGCCGGCCTGGGGTACGTCTGGCATCAGGTGATGGCTTTGGTGGTGCAACCCGGCGTCGAGTCCGACCTCATGCGGGTCGTGGATTACCGGCCAGGTAGCGCCCGGGATCTGGCCACCGTCCTCGACGACGAGCCACAGATGACCTTCGAAGCGCACTCCACCGATTACCAAACCCGCATGGCGCTAAGCGCTTTGGTGATGGACGGGTGGCGGGTGCTCAAGGTCGGGCCGGCCCTGACGTTCGCGCTGCGCGAGGCGCTGTTCGCGTTGACGACATCGAGAACGAACTCGTGCCTGCGAAGAACCGGCCCGCGCTTCCCGATGTCGTCCAGCGTCAAATGCTTGCCGCGGCGCAACATTGGGAGCGCTACTACCCGGGCTCACCGATGCAGCGCCACATCGCGCGCCGCTACAGCTACAGCGACCGATGCGGTACTACTGGCCGGACCCCAAGATCGACGCCGCGGTTCAACAGCTGTTGCGCAATCTCAGCGCTCATCCGATCCCTGAGCCGATGCTCAGCGCGTTCCTACCCGACCAGTACGCGCGGGTCCGAGAAGGGGCGCTGTCGGCTGTTCCGAAAGCGATTGTGCTGGATCGAGTTCGGTGTGTGCTGGAGGCCTATGCCCAGGCCTGCCGGGCTCCCCTGGCCGGCTCGGTCAATTGATCCGTCGGGTCCGGCACTTTCGCACTCGACAATAAATTCGCGGTGAGCCTAGATATCCCCCAGTCATTTCACAGCCGGTACTAATACCTGGGTGACCACCACGCTGTCCGACGACTCGTGCTGTCGCTGAACCCTTCGCCCTGTCTCGTCTCAGCAACAGAAAGTCCTGCACAGTGTCGGTGTTCGTCGATATCGCTCCTGACGAGTCGCATGCCGACTCGCCTGCCGTGTCCGCACCCAGAGCTAAGTGGCGCGGCAGGTTGACCCGTGCCGCCCTGCCGCTGTTGTCGCTTATCGTCTTCTTCGTCGTCTGGCAGATCGCGGCGGCGAGCGGCATATGGAATCAGACGTTCGTGCCCTACCCGAGCACGGTCTGGCGTGCCTTCATCGACGTCTCGACCACCCACGACGGCGTTCGCGGCTACGCGGGTTATCTGCTGTGGGAGCACCTCTACATGACGCTGCGCCGCGTGCTCGCAGGCGTCGTCATCGGTGTTGTACTCGGCGTGGTGCTCGGTCTCGTCATGGGGTCGATCAGCTGGGTGCGCAGCGTGCTGGAGCCCTGGCTGACGTTCCTGCGTGCGCTGCCCCCGCTGGCCTACTTCTTCCTGCTGGTCATCTGGCTCGGCATCGACGAGGCACCGAAGATCACGCTCCTTGCACTCGCGGCACTGCCGCCTGCGGCCGTCGCCACCACCGCCGCCGTCGTCGCCGCCCCCGTCGGCCTGGAGGAAGCCGCCCGCGCGCTCGGCGCATCCCGCGGCGAAGTCATCCGCGACGTGGTCGTCCCCTCGGCGCTTCCCGAGACGTTCACCGGAATCCGGCTCGCGGTCGGCATGGCCTACTCGTCGGTGGTGGCCGCAGAGCTGTTCAACGGCATCCCCGGCATCGGCGGATTGGTCAAGGACGCCAGCAATTACAACAACACCCCGGTCGTACTGGTCGGCATCTTCGCCATCGGCATATCGGGGCTTGTCATCGACGGTCTGCTTCGCGCCATCGAACGGCGCGCTGTCCCCTGGAGAGGAAAAATCTAGATGAGGTTCAAAGCTGTTATAGCCGTAATGGCCGTTGCGACTGCGGCTTTGGCCGGTTGCTCGGTCGATCACTCCGCAGACAAGGCCGACAAGCCGACGATCCGGATCGGCTATCAGAGCTTCCCCAGCGGCGACTTGATCGTCAAGAACAACAAGTGGCTGGAAGAAGCGCTGCCGGACTACAACATCAAGTGGACGAAGTTCGACTCCGGCGCCGACGTGAATACCGCCTTCATCGCCAAGGAACTCGACTTCGGCGCACTCGGGTCCAGCCCGGTCGCCCGCGGTCTGTCGGCCCCGTTGAACATCCCCTACAAGGTCGCCTTCGTGCTTGACGTGGCCGGTGACAACGAGGCGCTGGTCGCCCGCAACGGCGCCAACGTCAACTCGATCCCCGAGTTGCGCGGCAAGCGGATTGCGGCGCCGTTCGCGTCGACAGCGCACTACAGCCTGCTCGCCGCCCTGGCGCAGAACGGCCTGTCCCCCAGCGACGTTCAGCTGGTCGACCTGCAGCCGCAGGCCATCCTGGCCGCATGGGACCGCGGTGACATCGACGCCGCCTACAGCTGGTTGCCGACGCTCGACCAACTGCGCAAGACCGGCAAGGACCTGGTCACCAGCCGTCAGCTGGCCAAGGACGGGAAGCCGACGCTCGACCTCGGCGCGGTGTCCGACGAGTTCGCCGCCGCACACCCCGATGTCGTCGACACCTGGCGTCAGCAGGAGGCACGCGCACTGTCGACGCTCAAGGACGACCCGGCCGCCGCGGCCAACGCCATCGCCGCCGAGATCGGCCTCTCGCCCGACGAGGTGTCCAGTCAGCTGAAGCAAGGCGTCTATCTCACGCCCGAAGAGGTCGCGTCACCGCAATGGCTTGGCGCAGAAGGTAAGCCGGGCAACATCGCGGCCAACCTGCAGAGCGCGTCACAGTTCCTCGCCGACCAGAAGCAGATTCCGTCGGCGGCGCCGTTGACCGCCTTCCAGAATGCGATCTACACCAAGGGACTGCCCGGTGTCCTCAGTCAGTGATCTCAAACCCGTTGCGGATCGGCGCAATGTGGGTGCGATCAGGCTCAGCGACGTGTCGCATCGGTACGGCCGCGGGCGCGATGAGGTCACCGCGCTCGGGCCGGTGGACCTGACCGTGGAGCCCGGCTCGTTTCTGGTACTGGTCGGCGCGTCGGGGTGCGGAAAGAGCACGCTGCTGCGTCTGTTGGCGGGCTTCGAGTCGCCCAGCGAGGGTTCGGTGCAGGTGTCGGGGAACGCTCCGACACCCGGAGTGACCGCGGGCGTGGTGTTCCAGCAGCCGCGGCTCTTCCCGTGGCGCACGGTCGGCGGAAACGTGGACCTGGCGCTGAAATACGCCAAGGTGCCGCACGAGCGGCGCGCCGAACGCCGCGCGCAACTCCTCGAGCGGGTCGGCCTGGAAGGCACTGCAGGCCGCAGGATCTGGGAGATCAGCGGCGGTCAGCAGCAGCGGGTGGCTATCGCGCGGGCGCTGGCCGCCGAGACACCGCTGTTCCTGCTCGATGAACCGTTCGCGGCGCTCGACGCGCTGACGCGGGAGCGACTGCAGGAAGATGTCCGCCAGGTCAGCGCCGAGTCGGGCCGCACCACGGTGTTCGTCACGCACAGCGCCGACGAGGCGGCGTTTCTCGGATCACGAATCGTGGTGCTGACGCGGCGGCCCGGACAGGTGGCGCTCGACCTCCCGGTCGATCTTCCGCGCGGAAAGGTGGACGCCGACGAACTGCGGCGCTCCCCCGAGTACGCGGAACTGCTCACCGAGGTCGGACGAGCGGTCAAAGCGGCCGCCGCCTAGTAAGACTCACGATGACTCCAGATATAGAACCGCACCGCCGTTCAGTCCTACGGTGCCCGTAACCTACCGACTCTTCCCATCGAAGGATGGTTCCCGCATGTCCGAAATCACCGCCGACCCAAGTTCATTGAGGGACGAGCCGCAGGGTCCCTTACGCAAACTGAGCGGCAATCTGGGGGTGGCCTCGATTGTCTTCATGGTGGTGGCCGCTGCCGCACCGCTCGGGGTGATCGGCGGCGTTGTTCCGCTCGGCATCGCCTCCGGCAACGGTGCCGGGTTCCCGGCCACCTTCGTCGTTTCGACGGTCATCCTGCTGTTCTTCGCTGTCGGATTCACCGCACTGACGCCGTATGTCGAAGAGGCGGGTGCGTTCTTCTCCTATGTCCGCACGGCGCTGGGCTTTCCGGCCGGTATCGGCATCGCATTCGTGGCGCTCGTCAGCTATGTCGCCATCGAGGCGGGTGTCTACGGTCTGCTCGGCCCGGCAGGTGGGGTGATCGTCGAGCTGTTCGGCGGTCCGGCCCTGCCATGGTGGGTATTCGCGGCGGTGGCCTTTGCCGTCACGACGTTCGTGGGCTACCGCAACATCGAGCTGTCCAGCCGTGTACTCGCCATACTGCTGAGCGCCGAAATCGCGATCGTGGTGGTACTGGATGCGGTAATCGTCTTCCAGGGCGGCGACCACGGGCTCTCGAATGGCATCGTCAACCCGAGCGCGATCTTCTCCGGTTCGTTGGGCATCGGGCTGCTGTTCGCCCTGATCAGCTACGTCGGTTTCGAGGCAACGGCGATCTTCCGCGATGAGGCCAAGACGCCGGACCGCACGATCCCCCGCGCGACGTACATCGCACTCATCTTGATCGGTGTGTTCTACGCGGTGACCAGCTGGGCATTGATCTCCGGGTGGGGTGACAAAGAAGCAGTAAGCCGCGCAACGGATTCCGGCTCCACCTTCCTGGCCGACACGGCGCAGCGCTACATCGGCGTGGTGGGCACCGACATCATCACGGTGCTGTACTTCACCAGCTTGTTCGCCTGCATCCTGTCGTTCCACAACGTGGCGTCGAGGTACATATTCGCGCTGTCGCAGCGCGACGTGCTGCCCGAGTCGCTGAGCCGTCCGCACGATCGGCACGGCTCGCCGCATAAGGCGTCGCTGTGGATCTCGACCGTAGTCGCGGTCAGCATCATTTTGGCGGTCGTATTCAAGCTCGACCCGGCCGCGCAGTTCTACACCTGGTTCGCCGGCGCCACCACAGTCGGGTTCGTCGTGCTCCTGATCGCGACTTCGGTGGCCGTGCTGGTGTACTTCGCCCGTGACCGTCGCGGCTACTCGCACTGGCGGGTCCGTGTCGCCCCCGCGCTCGGACTGGTCGGCCTGGCCATCGGACTGATCCTGATCGTCGCCAACCTCGAGGATCTGGTGGGCGGTTCCACCATCCTGGGTTGGGCCATCGTCGGACTGCTCTTCCTCTCGTTCATCGCGGGTGTCGTCGTCGGCAGGCGAGTGGGCGAAAAGACGGTGACCAATCCATGACGCAGACAGTCAATTCGACGTCGGCCTCCGTCCGTCTCCCGTCTGACGCGGAACAGGAGTTGCGGGAGTCGCTCGACGATGGGTCTCTGGCCGAGATCGAGATCGCGTGGAGTGATCCGTTCGGCCACGCACAAGGCAAACGAATCCCCGCATCGCAGTTCCTGAATCGCGCTCTTGGCACCGGGTTCGCGTTCTGTGAAGCCTCGCTGGGGTGGGACACCGAGGGCACCGTCGTCGACTCGCTGCGGTTGACGAACTGGAGCGGTGGCTATCCCGATGTGTATGCCGTTCCCGACCTTGCGACCTATCGGCCGTTGCCGTGGCGTCCCCGCGTCGGCCACGTCATCTCCGACATCGTTGGACACGACCGCAGCCCGTCGCTGCTGGATCCTCGCGCGGTGCTCAAGAAGGTGCTGGAACACCTTGCCTCACTGGGTTTCACGGCCAAGATCGGGGTCGAATTCGAGCTCTATCTGCTCAACGCGGACAGCTCGCCGTTCCAGGACGACATCCACGCGTACTCGCTCGAGAACGCCAATGCGCTCGATCCGGTGCTCGCCGATCTCTACGAGACGCTGAACGCGTTCACGGCACTGGAAGGCATCCAGACCGAGTACGGCCCCGGTCAGATCGAGACGAACCTGGTCTACACCGACGCGCTGGATGCCGCCGACGACGCCGCCCGCCTCAAGTACGCCGCAAAGGAGGTGGCACGCAGGCACGGCAAGATCGCCAGCTTCATGCCGAAGCCGTTCACCGAGCACTCGGGAAGCAGCCAGCACCTACATATTTCGCTGTGGCGCGGTGACGAACCTGCATTCGCGCCAAACGACGGCGCCGAGAATGAACTCGCACTCCACGCGATCGCGGGCCTGCTCGAGCAC
Source organism: Actinomycetota bacterium (assembly GCA_046735135.1). GTDB lineage: Bacteria > Actinomycetota > Actinomycetes > Mycobacteriales > Mycobacteriaceae > Mycobacterium. The sequence continues at coordinate 19,521 of JBKPSU010000237.1, read as the reverse complement.
CTGCCGTCGATCACACTTTTCGGCGCGCACTCGGTCAACGCCTACCGACGGTTCACGCCGGACTCGTTCGCACCGGCGACCGTGACGTGGAGCCGCGACAATCGCAGTGCCGCCGTGCGGTCGTTGATCGAGCCCGACCCGTCAGCCACTCGTATCGAATTACGCAGCGGTGCATCCGACGCCAACCCGTACTGGTTGATCGCGTCGGCGTTGGCGGCGGTCATCGCGGGGCTGGAGACGAAGCGAAACGCACCACCGGCGCTCGGTGGCAATCTCTACACCGAAGGCGTCCCGCTGCCTGAATCGCTCGGGGTGGCAATCGAACTGGCCACCCGCGACGACACCATCCTGGAGATCCTGGGTGCCGACTCGGTGCTCGACTTCGCAGCCTTGGCACGCAGCGAGTGGGTCCAGTATTCAAACGAGGTCAGCGACTGGGAACGCCGGCGCTACCTGGTGCGCTCGTGACCGCTCCGCGGTTCGGGGTGTGGGCACCGGTTTACGGCAATCACGGTGCCCGGCATCATCCGAATGACGTGCCCGATGCAAGCTACCGGCGTACGCGTGATCTGTTGGTGCGGGCCGAACGTGCCGGCTACGACTCCACGCTACTGGCACAGCACGTCATCCATCCCAGCGACACCGAAGACGACGTGCTCGAGACATGGTCGACATTGGCGGCGCTGGCGGAAGCGACATCGCGCATCGAGTTGATCGGCGCGGTCAAGCCGTTGTTGTTCAACCCCTTGGTGTTCGCGAAGATCGCGGCCAACATCGCCGACATTGCTGACGGGCGCCTCTCCGTCAACCTCGTCACCGGCTGGTTCCTGCCGGAGCTGGAGGGACTCGGCATCGACCCGCTCGACCACGACGACCGGTACGCCTACTCGCGGGAGTGGCTCGGGATAGTCAGTGAACTGTGGGCAGGCAAGCATGTTCCGATCGGCAGTCGCGGCGGTCAGCAGGCCCTGATCCGGCCGACGCCCGGCGCGGCGCCTGCCCTGTACGTCGGCGGTGAATCCGAGCCGGGTCGCTCGCTTGCCGCCGAATACGCCGACGTCTTCTTCATCAATGGCCGCCCGCTGGCCGAGACCGTTGAGGTCATCGAGGATCTGCGATGGCGACCGCGGGAGGGGGCGCCGCTGCGGTTCGGCCTGTCCGCCTTCGTGATCGCCCGCGAGACCGAAGCGGATGCGACCGCCGAGCTGAACTACCTGCAGAGCCTCCTCGACGCCCAGAGCCGACCGGAGATCTCCGGCGGCACCGACCCGAAGACACAGATGTACAAAGTGCTGTCGGGCACGAAACGCATCGGATCCAACGGGGGCACCCTCGCGGGCCTGGTCGGCAGCTATGAGCAAGTGATCGAACGGATCCAGGCCTTCCACGAGGCCGGCGTCGAACTGTTCATGCTGCAGTTCCAGCCCATCGATGCCGAGTTGGACCGTTTCGCGGACAAGATCATCCCCCATTTCCGATGAACGCCGGGAGCTGACATGACCGTCGCACGCGAGCCTGTTTCGCCACGAAAGCCGTTCTCCGGCGACCCGCTTGGCGGTACCGTCGACGAACGCCTCGCCCGACTGCCCGACGTCGTCGCCGCGTTGCGACGTGACGACCCGGGCGCCGAACGTGACCGGGTGCTGCAGTATGACGGCGTCGAGGCGATCAGGCGGACGGGCGTGCTCGGGTTGCGGGTGCCTGCGGAGTTCGGCGGCCCCGGCGGCAAGGTCCGCGATGTACTGGCCGCCGTCATCCAGATCGGGCGCGGCAGTTCGAATGTGGCGCAAGCCCTTCGGTCACATTTCGGGTTCTCCGAACGCCTGCTCAGCAATCGTGCGACGGCGTCGGAGCGCACGGAGTGGTTCCCACGCGTCGACGCGGGCATCATCGTCGGCAATGCGATCACCGACGCCGCGGGGCGGGCGCCGTCGAGCGCGGACACCAAGGTGCTCCCCGACACCGACGGGGTGCTGCGGCTCAACGGCTACAAGTTCTATTCCACCGGCACCCTGTTCGCCGACGTCATTGCGGTCTCGGCACTCGACGCCGCGGGACGCGACGTGCAGGCGATCATCCCGACCCGCCGCGCCGGCGTCGAATTGTTCGACGACTGGGATGGATTCGGCCAGCGAACGACGGCCAGCGGCGGGACCCGGTTCACCGATGTCGAGGTGCACCCCAACGAGGTCGTCACCGTATCCGACGGTGCCCGACTCGGGCACGGGACCGCGTTCCTACAGCTCTACCTGGCGACGGTCACCGTCGGTATCGCATACGCCGTGTACGACGACGCGGTCGAATACGTGCGCACGAAGGCCCGTCCGGCGTCGCATTCGGTGGCCGACACCGCCGACGCCGATCCCTTTGTCCTGCAGGCGGTCGGAGAGATCTGGGCGGACGCGACGTCCGGCGAAGCGATCGTGCTGGCCGCGGCCGACGCCATCGACCGGCTCGTCGACGACGGCGGTCAGCACGATCCGGAAGCGGTCGCCGAGGTCGCTGTCACGGTGGCGAGGGCGCAGTTGGTGGCGGAGAGGTTGACGATCTCGGCTGCGCAGCGGCTGTTCGACACGGGCGGTGCATCGGCGACCGCCCGCACGCTGAACTTCGACCGGCACTGGCGCAACGCGCGCACGATCGCGGGCCACAGCCCGTTGGCGTACAAGGCTTATGCGGCAGGCAATTACGCCGTCAACGGGACGGTGCCGCCCGCCAACGGCTACTTCTGAAATTCAGGCGTTGGACAGGGCCTCGTTCTCGTCTGCATTGTCGGCCTTCGGCACGTCGGTGCCGCCCGGCAGCTCGGGAACGCGGGTGGCCCGCACGTAGACGGTGTCGCCCTCTTTGAGGCCGAGCGCCTCGGCGTCGCCCCGCGTGATCTGCGCGGTGAACGGGGTGTGGTTGGACGCCGCGGTCAGCTCGACGCGAACCTCGAAGCCCAGCACGACGATTCGGTCGATCGTGGCCTTCAGCACGCCAGTCGCCTGCACCGAGTCGTCGGTGCTCGCGATCGCCATGTCGGGGTTGCGGCCGACACGGATGTCGTGCGGCCGCACCAGCGTCCCGTTCAGCGACGACACCGCCCCGAGGAACGACATCACGAACGCATTGGCCGGCTTGTCGTAAACGTCTGTCGGGGAGCCGACCTGCTCGATGCGGCCCTTGTTGAGCACCGCGATCCGGTCGGCCACATCCAGCGCTTCGGACTGGTCGTGGGTCACGAGCACCGTAGTGACGTGAACCTCGTCATGCAGTCGCCGCAGCCACGCCCGAAGGTCCTCGCGCACCTTCGCGTCCAGTGCACCGAATGGTTCGTCGAGCAGCAGCACCTGCGGGTCCACGGCGAGTGCGCGCGCCAGCGCCATGCGCTGCCGCTGCCCGCCGGACAGCTGATTCGGATAACGGGACTGGAATCCACTCAGACCGACCACCTCGAGGAGGTTGTCGACCTTCTCCTTGATCTCGGCCTTCGGCCGCTTGCGGATGCGCAGACCGAAGCCGACGTTGTCACGGACCGTCAGATGCTTGAACGCCGCGTAGTGCTGGAACACGAAGCCGATGCCCCGCCGCTGCGGCGGCACGTGCGTCACGTCGTCGCCGTTGATCGTGATCGTGCCGGTGTCGGGCTGGTCGAGTCCTGCGATGGCGCGCAGCAGCGTCGACTTGCCCGATCCGCTCGGCCCGAGCAGAGCTGTCAGCGAGCCCGACGGCACGTCGAAGTCGACGTCGTCGAGTGCGGCGAAGTCGCCGTAGTGCTTGTTCGCGCCCCGCACCGTGATCGCATTGGTCATGTCAGCGTCTCCTGAGGCCTAATTGTCCGTTTTCGCGCGGCGCGCGTCGAGGATTACTTGAACGATCAGCACGAGCACTGCCACGGTCATCAACAGCGTAGAAACGGCGTAGGCGCCGTACTCGGCGCCGCGGTTGTACCTGTCCTGCACCAACAGGGTGAGCGTCTGCGAGGTTCCCGGCAGGTTGGACGACACCATGATCACCGCACCGAACTCGCCGAGGGTCCTGGCGATCGTGAGAACAACGCCGTAGGTCAGGCCCCAGCGGATCGACGGCAGGGTGACCCGCCAGAACGTCTGCCACCACTGCGATCCCAGCGTGGCGGCGGCCTCCTCCTGGTCGGTGCCGATCTCGTGCAGCACCGGCTCAACCTCGCGGATCACGAATGGGACGGTCACGAAGATGCTCGCCAAGACGATGCCCGGAAAGCCGAAGATGATCTTGAAGCCGAGGTTGTGCTCGACAAATCCCAGCAGTCCAGCTGATCCCCACAACAGGATCAGCGCGACACCGACTACGACGGGAGACACCGCGAACGGCAGGTCGATGATCGCTTGTAGGGCATTCTTTCCACGGAATCGATTGCGCGCCAGTACCAAAGCGGTCGGGACTCCGAAGAGCACATTCAGCGGTACGACGATGGCGACCACGAGCAGTGACAGTTGAAGGGCCGAAAGCGCCGCAGGCGTCGTGATGGACTCGTAGAACGCGCCGATACCAGGCGCGAATGTTCGCCACAGTATCAATGCGACGGGGACGATGACGAGAATGCCGACGTAGGCCAGCGCGAGGTAGCGCAGCAGGTTCTTGACGACGGGAGACAACGTCATTGCGCCAGCTCTTCACGCTTGGCGGCGCGCGAACCAAGGGCCCGCAAGATGAATAGCACGACGAATGAAATGACCAGCAGCACAATCGAAATCGCCGCCGCACCGGTTGGGTCGTCGTTCTCGATAAGTGTTCGGATCCATTGCGACGACACCTCGGTCTCACCCGGCACCGCACCACCGATGAGCACGACCGACCCGAATTCGCCGATCGCCCGCGAAAAGGCAAGCCCCGCACCGGACAGCAGTGATGGCAGCAGCGCCGGAAGGATGACGAGGCGCAAGATGGTGCGGTTGTTGGCGCCCAGCGATGCGGCCGCCTCCTCCACCTCGCGGTCCAGTTCGAGCAGGACCGGCTGCACCGAGCGAACCACGAATGGCAGCGTGACGAACAGCAATGCGATGCCGATACCCCACCTCGTATGCTGCAGGTGAAGCCCCACCGGGCTGTTCGGACCGTACAACGCCAACATCACCAGGCTGGCGACAATGGTGGGTAGCGCGAACGGCAGGTCGATAATCGAGTCGACGAGGCGCTTGCCTGGGAAGTCGTCACGGGTCAGCACCCAGGCAACCAGCAAGCCGAACACCACGTTGATCACTGTTACGCCGAGGGAGACACTCAGCGTCACCCGGAATGAGGCGATGGCCGACTTCGACGTGATTGCCAGCAAGAACGCGTGCCAGCCGCCGCCTGCCGCCTGCCACAGGATCGCCGCCAGCGGCAGCAGAACAATGACGCTCAGCCAAATGGACGCAGCGCCGACACGCAGCTTCGTCGTGCCGAATCGCCGGTCGAACAGCCCGGGCGCCCGGCCCCGCCCACCGTCAGTGAGCTCGCGCCGGGTCGCCTCGGGATTGAGATCAACTGTCACCCAGTCGCCTCTTTGTAGATCTTCGTGATCGTGCCGTTGTCCTTGTCGAACAACGCAGGATCAACGGCGCTCCAACCGCCGAGATCATCGATGGTCCACAACTTCTCCGGCGTCGGGAAATCGTTCGAAAAGTCGGCCGCGACCGACGGGTCGACCGGTCGGAATCCCGCCTGCGCCCAGATCTTCTGGGCGTCCTTGGTGAACAGGTAGTTCTTCAATGCGTTGGCCTGGTCCGGATGGGCACTTGATGTGACGACCGCCACCGGGTTCTCGATCTTGAAGGTCTGCGGCGGGTTGATGTGCTCGACCGGCTTGCCTTGCCGCTCGGTGTTGATCGCCTCGTTCTCATAGCTGATCAGCACATCGCCTGTGCCCTGGACGAACAGATCCGTTGCTTCGCGGCCTGAGCCTGGCCGCGTCTTGACGTGCTCCTTGACCAGCTTGGTGACATAGTCGAGCCCCGCCTGAGCGTCCTTACCGCCATTGCTCTTCGCGGCGTAAGGCGCCAGCAGATTCCACTTCGCCGAGCCAGAACTCAGCGGGCTCGGGGTGACGACCTCGATCCCCGGGCGCAGCAAGTCGTCCCAGTCTTTGATGTTCTTCGGGTTGCCCTTGCGGACGACGAGCGAAACGACCGAATCGAATGGGATGCCCTTGGTGGCGTCCGCATTCCAGTCCTTGGCCACCTTGTTGGCCTTGACCAATCGAGTCACATCGGGTTCGACGGAGAAGTTGACGATGTCGGCGGGCTTGCCGTCGACGACGCCACGCGACTGGTCGCCGGACGCGCCGTAGGACGGCGTCACGGCAATGCCCTTGCCCTCATCGGTGGCGGCGAAAGCGGGCAGGATCTTGCTCCAGCCCGGTTCGGGCACGGAGTAGGCGACCAGCGTCAGCGTGGTCTTTGCACCGCCGCCTTGATCCCCTCCACCCGCCGTGTCACTTGAGCCGCCGCCACCGCACGCCGCGAGCACTGTCGCGGTGGTGGCGAGTACGGCGGCGTGTAGCCAAGGTTTGCGGATGTTCATCGATGACCTTTCCTTGCTTGAACGCTTGCATGGACCAACGGGGTGGGTCCCGCCAACGGCAAGGCGAAGGATCAGTACCTGGGCGTCAAACAACCGCTACCGACACCACACCGCGGGACGGGATGGAATCAGCGACAACAACAGACATCAGCGACAGCACTGAATCCCACGGCAATGAGAGCCACGATGTGGCCACCCTTGTTGCCGGACGCTGTCTGCATGGCGCGAAGAATAACAGAGTCCGGCTAATTGCTCAGTTCGAGGCTTTCGCCGGCGTCAACGGGTAAGCAGCCAGGTGACGATCACCAGCACCACCAGGATGATCAGCACCAACGTCACGCGGGACCGGGGCATGAGGGATTACTCCGTCTCCTCTTCCTGATGGCGTGCCCGTCGCACCAGTCGAATGCCGTTCCCCAGCGCCCCGTCCAGCAGGATCGCAGTCCCGTAGGCCAGCGCCAGCACCACCGGCATCACGACGGCCACCTGCGCGACGAAGCCGAGCCCGGATAACCACAGCTCAACACCGTCCCACCAGTTGAGGAAGCCGCCCATCCGGCCAGCCTACGGTGCCGGGGTGGCTGCGCACGCCAGCCAGCACACTCGACAATGCCTGGACACACACCGAATAAGTAGACGCCGGACAGGTCAAAAGCCGATGATGTGCGAATGGTCCTGCAACAGAATGAAGAGGCCAGCGAGTCCCCCGGCCCGCCGCCGCTGACGGTGACGGCACCTGTGCCGTACGCGCCGAGCGGAGCGTTGCGGAACCCGTTCCCGCCGATCGCCGACTACGCGTTCCTCTCCGACTGCGAGAACACCTGCCTGATTGCCTCAGCCGGATCGGTGGAGTGGCTGTGCGTGCCGAGGCCGGACTCGCCCAGCGTGTTCGGGGCGATCCTCGATCGCGGCGCCGGCCATTTTCGGCTCGGGCCCTACGGGGTGTCGGTGCCCGCAGCCCGGCGCTACCTACCGGGAAGCCTGATCCTGGAGACCACGTGGCAGACCCACACCGGATGGATCATCGTCCGCGATGCACTGGTGATGGGTCCGTGGCACGACATCGAGTCGCGGTCGCGCACGCACCGCCGGACGCCGATGGACTGGGACGCCGAGCACATACTGCTTCGCACCGTTCGCTGTGTGAGCGGCACAGTCGAGTTGGTGTTGAACTGCGAGCCGTCGTTCGACTACCACCGCAATAACGCCAGCTGGGAGTACTCGGCGCAGGCGTACGGCGAAGCGATCGCGCGGGCCGTCAAGGACCCGGACTCGCATCCGACGCTGCGGATCACCACCAACCTGCGCATCGGCCTCGAGGGTCGTGAGGCGCGCGCCCGCACCCGCATGAAGGAAGGCGACAACGTCTTCGTCGCGCTGAGCTGGTCGAAACACCCGGCACCGCAGACCTATGACGAGGCCGCCGACAAGATGTGGCAGACCAGCGAGTGCTGGCGCCAGTGGATCAACGTCGGTGACTTCCCCGACCATCCATGGCGCTCGTATCTGCAACGCAGTGCGTTGACGCTGAAGGGTCTGACGTACTCGCCCACCGGCGCGCTGCTAGCGGCGCCGACGACGTCGCTGCCGGAAACCCCTCAGGGCGAACGTAACTGGGACTACCGCTACGCGTGGGTGCGTGATTCGACGTTCGCGCTGTGGGGTCTGTACACCCTCGGCCTCGACCGCGAGGCCGACGACTTCTTCGCGTTCATCGCCGACGTGTCCGGCGCCAACAACGGTGAACGGCATCCGCTGCAGGTGATGTATGCGGTCGGCGGCGAACGCACGCTCGTCGAAGAAGAACTCAAACACCTGTCCGGATACGACAACGCCCGCCCTGTCCGGATCGGCAACGGCGCCTACAACCAGATGCAGCACGACATCTGGGGCACGATGCTGGATTCGGTGTACCTGCACACCAAGTCGCGTGAGCAGATCCCCGAGTCGCTGTGGCCGGTCCTCAAGCAGCAGGTGGAAGAGGCGATCAAGCACTGGAAGGAGCCCGATCGCGGGATCTGGGAGGTGCGCGGCGAGCCGCAGCACTTCACCTCGAGCAAGATCATGTGCTGGGTCGCGCTGGACCGAGGTTCCAAACTCGCCGAGATCGAGGGCGAGCGTTCGTATGCGCAGCAGTGGCGCGCGATCGCCGAGGAGATCAAGGCCGACATCCTGGCCAACGGCGTCGACTCCCGCGGGGTGCTCACCCAGCGTTACGGCGACGACGCACTCGACGCCTCGCTGCTGCTGGCGGTGCTGACCCGGTTCCTGCCGCCCGACGACCCGCGGATCCGCGCGACGGTGCTGGCCATCGCCGACGAACTGACCGAGGAAGGCCTTGTGCTGCGGTATCGCACCGAGGAAACCGATGACGGTCTGTCCGGCGAGGAGGGCACGTTCACGATCTGCTCGTTCTGGCTGGTGTCGGCGCTGGTCGAGATCGGCGAGTTCCATCGGGCCAAGCATCTCTGCGAACGACTGCTGTCGTTCGCCAGCCCGCTGCACCTCTACGCCGAGGAGATCGAGCCCCGCACCGGCCGGCACCTGGGCAACTTCCCGCAGGCGTTCACCCACCTGGCGCTGATCAACGCCGTGGTGCACGTCATTCGCGCGGAAGACGAGTCCGATAGCTCAGGAATGTTCCAGCCGGCCAACGCGCCGATGTAGTGGCCGACGACGGGTGCGACGAGAAAGGCGCCGAGGGCGCCCCTGAAACTGAACCCGATTACCGGTTCACCCTTGCCAACGAACGGACGTTTCTGGCCTGGCAGCGCACCGCCCTTGGCCTGCTCGCCGCCGCCGTTGCGGTGATCCAATTCGTGCCGTCGCTGTCGGTGCCTGGGGCGCGGCACGCGCTGGGCTTGATGCTCGGAGCCCTGTCGGTAGGGACCGCGGTAATCGGCATACGTCGGTGGGCGCAGTCCGATCGCGCGATGCGCGCCGGTGAGCCGCTGCCTCGACAGCCGTCGCCCGTGTATCTCGGAATCGGGCTCGTCGTGATCACGGTTCTCGCATTGGCCCTTGTGCTCACCAAGGCGATGACCGATTGACCACCGCCGCGTCAGCGTCGCCGCCCAATCCCGCACTGCAGCCCGAACGTACGTCGTTGGCGTGGACCCGCACTTCGCTTGGGTTTCTGGCCAACGGCGTGTTGTTGCTGTTGAAATATCTCCACACGGACGCTCCGCCGATAAGCCTGCTGGCCGCCGGCTTCGCGACAGTGGTCACGCTCTGGATCTACTTGATCGGCAGGAGAAGACAACAACTGCTTGCGCGCCAACCACTTCCGGCCCACATCTCGCCTCGACGCGAGGTGTATGAAGTCGCGGCAGCCGTTGTCGTGCTGATCGTCATCTCAGTTCTACCGCTCGTGGTGTGAGCGACCGTTTGCAGCGCGCATCAGTTCGAGCTGATGCGCAAGTCCTGGCTCACCGTGATAGGCGGCGACGGCGGTAGCCATCGAAACAAGCGCGCCGTGTGGGAAGTAGCGGCGAAGTCTCCGGTACATCGCCGCAGCGTCGAACATGCCACCACGCTACGGCGACCGGCAACTCGTTGATCCGGTTCGAATCATCGTGATTCGCTGGACCGATGTTCCCCGATCAGCCACGCCGCAATGGGTTTCGCTCGGTGTGCCGATTCGCGGTCGCCTTCCGCGGCGCACACGATGCTGCCCTTGAGGAGAATGTTCAATTTCCACGCCAAACCGGTCGCATCGCGCAGTCCGGCTAGTTCGGCACGGTCTCGAAGAGTGTCGCGGATCTTGTCGAGGTGAGCTAGACACGCCTGCCCGATGCGACCCTTGGCGCCCACCTCGAAGAGAACCTTGACGAAAGAGCACGCCTCGTAGTCGGACCTTTCGTGAAACCAGTCATCGAGGACATCGAAGAGGGCCAGCAGCTGTTCCTCCGGTTGGTCGGCTCGCCCGCGAGGCTGACGGTCGATCACCTCACCGGTCCACAGCTCCGCACGACGGTCAAGGAACGCCAGCACCAAATCCTCTTTTGAGGGGAAATGCCGATACAGCGTGGCCTTGGCCACCCCGGCCTTAATGATGACTTCGTCGACACCGACGCCGCCGATCCCGCGACGGGTGAAGAGGTCATAGCTCGTATCGATGAGCCGTTCGCGCGCGCTCGGCGCGTCAACAACCGTCATTCGCTCAGACTTCCCTGCCAATTACCTAAGTAGTCGCATTCTGCCGTTTAGAGACAGACCTGTCTGTCTATCTCCATCAAGTGTCCTCCATCACACCCTACGAACAGGAAAGATGAGCGATGCCTGAAGTGGAACCGCGTCACGACGGCCATCCGGCGTTCCGCCGCCAAGTCCGATTCGACTGGTCGAATCTGCCACTGCACTGGGTCCCCGATGACCCGTTCACCACACACATGCTGAATGTCCTGCACCTGCTTCTGCCCGAAGGCGAGCGACATTTCATCAAGGCCGTTCTCGAGGCGTCGTCGCTGGTCGACGATCCCGATCTGGAGGCGGCCATCAAGCCGTTCATCCAACAGGAGTCCTGGCACGCATGGGCGCATCAAGTTGTGCTGGACCATCTGGCCGAGGAGGGCATCGATACCAAGCCCTACACGGATCGACTTGGGAGACTGCTGTCCAAGACGTTGGGTGATGCCCCACGATGGTTCCCGCCGCCGGTGAAACGATGGTGGCTCTATCGCCGCCTCGCCGACGTGGCATCCCTCGAACACTTCACGGCCGTGCTTGGCCAGTGGGTGCTGCAGAACCGAGGCCTGGACTATGCCGGCGCCAACCCTGCCATGCTCGACCTTCTTCGTTGGCACGGAGCCGAAGAGGTCGAGCATCGGTCCCTGGTGTACGACGTCTATCAGAACGTCTGCGGGAGCTACTCCATTCGAGCGTTCTCCATGGTGATGACCGCGCCGCTGTTCGTCGGATGGTGGATCGCCGGAGCGCGGTACCTGATGGCCAACGACTCGACCATCGAGGACAAATGGCGGTGGAGCGAGTGGCGGCGTGCAGCGCGCGAGTATCTGCTGCCGGGCCCGTGGAACATCTTGGTGACGGTGCCTCTTCGCTACATGCGTCGGGGCCACCATCCCGGCCCGGAGGCCAACACGCAGATGGCGATCGACTACCTCGCACATTCGCCCGCAGTTCAAGCCGCGCGCGAACGCGCAGCCGCCAATCGACAGCCGGCAGGAGTCTAGCGATGCGAGTTTCAGTCGACTTTGACACCTGCGACGGCAATGCCGTCTGCATGAGCATTTGCCACCAGGTTTTCGAGCTCGACGACGGAGGCCTGCTTCACCTGCGTCAAGAGCACCCGAGCGACGAGTTACGCGAACAGCTCAAGGGCGCCGAAGTGTCCTGCCCTACGCAGGCGATCACGGTGGAGGACTGACTCATGCCGTCCAACATTGCGCTGAGGCAGGTGGTGGTCGTCGGTGCCGGCGTAGCGGGAACGTCTGCAGCCGAAACACTGCGAGGGCAGGGTTACGACGGAGCACTGACGATCGTCGGCGATGAACGGCACTCCCCCTACCATCGGCCGCCGCTCTCCAAGAAGCTGCTCACCGGCCAGATACACCGCGCGGGAATCGACTTGGCGCCACGCCTTGACGTCGATGCGCGGGTAATGCGAGGGACATCCGCGCGTCGCCTCGACATGTCCTCACGGACAATTCACCTGCAGGACGGCGACGAGGACATGTCGGTCGGGTTCGACGGCCTCGTCATCGCCAGCGGCGCCGCCCCCCGCAGCTGGCGGGGCGGTGCGGTTCCTGATGGGGTATCGCTGCTTCGCACCGTCGACGACTGCCTGGCCATTCGGGAACGACTCAAATCACGTCCCCGCGTGGTCGTGGTCGGAGGCGGGTTCATCGGCGCCGAGGTCGCCGCCAGTTGCCGGTCGCTGGGTCTTGACGTGACGGTGATCGAGAAGTCCTCAGGCCCAATGCTTTCCGCGCTCGGCAAAGAGATGGCGCAGTGCTGGGCCGAACTGCACCGCGCGCACGGGGTGGAGCTACGGGTCGACGTCGGTGTCGACGCATTCGTCGGCAACGGTCACGTAGCAGCGGTTCGGCTCACCGACGGTTCGCAGGTGCCTGCGGATCTGGTCGTCGTCGGCCTCGGGGTGACTCCCGCCACGGATTGGCTGAGTGATTCAGGACTGCAGGTGGACGACGGTGTGGTATGCGATGCCACGGGTGCGGCCGAGGGCGGCAGCGGTGTAGTCGCGGCCGGCGACGTGGCCCGTTGGTGGCATCCGCTCTACGACCAACATCTGCGCATAGAACATTGGGACCACGCCGCGCGACAGGGAGCGGCCGCCGCGCGCACACTGTTGGCCGGCCCGGACCACGCAGAGCCCTACAACGAAGTACCGTACTTCTGGTCGGATCAGTACGACGTCAAGCTTCAGACATTGGGCGTGACAACCGATTACGACGACTTCTCGATCGTCGACGGCGATCCTCGCCGTTGGGAGTTCGTCGCCGCATACGGGCGGGCCGGACGGACCATTGCGGTACTGTCAACAATTCCCGGTCGGGTCCACGCGTATCGGGATGCCATCAGCACGAGAGCCGAATTCCCGCCGAGACCAGCGAATTAGAAGCTACCTCGCAGCGTTGGTGACGATGTCGATGGCCATCGTCGCCGCCTCGTCTCCTGGTCTGTACGCGCACGCCCAGGTTTCGACGGTCATGTTGGACACCACCGAAAGGGCGTGCTGACAACCCCAGCCGTCGACGTCCTCCTGCGTCGCGACCTGGGTCAGCAGGCCGTCTTGCGCGGTGAGATCGCTGATCTCCCACAGCGAGCTGGAATTCGAGTCATCAACGGCCAGAGACGTTCCTGCGCACTTCTGCCAGGTCGACTTGGACTTCTGGAAGAAGTTGTTCGCGTGGGCGGCGTCGGGATAGAGCACGGCGGTCTGCTCGACCCAGTGCTCGTTGTCCTCCTCGGGTTCGCGGGCGACCCAGTCGTGCACCGCCGTCCAGCCGCTGCCGTCGTACACCTTTTCCTCGGCACCGAACATCGCACCGAGACAGTCGGGGTCCGACACCTTGTTGGAGGAGTCGGTCATGTCGTCGATCTCGCTGGTGACCTCGAGGTTCTTGGTGCCCATGATTCCGTTGACCTCGTCGATGGGCAGCAGCACCCGTTTGAGGGCCGCCTCGTCCAGCGGGGGCACGTCGGTGGGCACCGCATGCCCGTCCCTGACGGCGGTGCCCGACACCGTGGCCACGCAGCCGGACAGCAGCACGGACGCCGCGCAAACCCCGACGACGAGACCGTGAGCCGTCATTTCTTCGGCTTGTCGCCTGCGGCGTCGGTGGACAGCGCGGCGACGAAGGCCTCCTGCGGTACGTCGACCCGCCCAATGGTCTTCATCCGCTTCTTGCCTTCCTTCTGCTTCTCGAGCAGCTTGCGCTTACGGGTGATGTCACCGCCGTAACACTTCGACAGCACATCCTTCCGGATCGCGCGAATGTTCTCTCTGGCAATGATTTTCGAGCCGACCGCGGCCTGCACGGGTACCTCGAACTGCTGGCGCGGGATGAGCTCCTTGAGCTTTGTCGTCATCTTGTTGCCGTACGCGGACGCGGAGTCCTTGTGCACGATCGCGCTGAACGCATCGACGGCCTCACCCTGCAGCAGGATGTCGACCTTGACCAGATCGGCTTCCTGCTCGCCTGCCTCCTCGTAGTCGAGGCTGGCGTAACCGCGGGTGCGCGACTTCAGCGCGTCGAAGAAGTCGAAGATGATCTCGCCGAGCGGCATGGTGTAGCGCAGCTCGACGCGCTCCGGCGACAAGTAGTCCATGCCGCCCAGCTCGCCGCGGCGGGACTGGCACAGCTCCATGATGGTGCCGATGAATTCGCTCGGCGCGATGATGGTGGTCTTGACGACCGGCTCGAACACCGTGCGCACCTTGCCTTCCGGCCAGTCCGACGGATTCGTGACGACGATTTCGCTGCCGTCGTCCTTCACCACCCGGTACACCACGTTCGGCGATGTGGAGATCAGGTCCAGATCGGACTCGCGTTCCAGTCGCTCCCTGGTGATCTCCATGTGCAGCAGGCCGAGAAATCCGCTGCGGAAACCGAATCCGAGCGCCACCGACGTCTCCGGCTCGTACGTCAGCGCCGCGTCGTTGAGCTGAAGCTTGTCGAGCGCGTCGCGCAGATTCGGATAGTCCGACCCGTCAACGGGATACAGGCCCGAGTACACCATCGGCTTCGGCTCGCGGTAGCCGGTCAGCGCTTCGGTGGCGCCGTGGCGCGCGGTCGTCACGGTGTCGCCGACCTTCGACTGGCGGACATCCTTCACGCCCGTGATGAGATAGCCCACCTCGCCGACGCCGAGTCCCGCGGCGGCCTTGGGCTCGGGTGACACAATGCCGACTTCCAGCAGTTCGTGGGTGGCCCCGGTGGACATCATCTTGATGCGCTCGCGCGGCAGGATCTTTCCGTCGACGACACGGACGTACGTGACGACGCCGCGGTAGATGTCGTACACGGAGTCGAAGATCATCGCCCGCGCCGGCGCGTCGGCGTCGCCCTGAGGGGGCGGCACCTCGCGCACCACGTGGTCGAGCAGGTCGGCCACGCCGTCCCCGGTCTTGCCCGACACCCGCAATACGTCGCCCGGCTCGCAGCCGATGATGTGAGCGAGTTCTGCGGCGTAGCGGTCGGGGTCGGCCGCGGGCAGGTCGATCTTGTTCAGCACTGGGATGATGTGCAGATCGCGGTCCAGCGCCAGATACAGGTTCGCCAGCGTCTGCGCCTCAATGCCCTGGGCGGCATCGACGAGCAGCACCGCGCCCTCGCACGCCTCCAGCGCCCGCGACACCTCGTAGGTGAAGTCGACGTGGCCCGGCGTGTCGATCAGGTGCAGCACATAGTCGGTCTCGTCGGCCTTCCACGGCAACCGCACATTCTGGGCCTTGATGGTGATCCCGCGTTCCCGCTCGATGTCCATCCGGTCCAGGTACTGCGCGCGCATATCGCGTTCCGCGACGACGCCGGTCAGCTGCAGCATCCGATCGGCCAGCGTCGACTTGCCGTGGTCGATATGGGCGATGATGCAGAAGTTCCGAATCTGCGCCGGCGCGGTGAAGGTCTGGTCGGCGAAACTGCTTATGGGAATCTCCTGGTGGGGCGGGGCTCGAACGGTGTGCTGAGCGCTTCCAGGGTATCTAGGGAGCGGGGCGGCGACACAATCGCGCGCTCCGCACTTCACTTATGCTGCGAACATGGCGTCGCAATGGAAGACGTTCCAACGGTTCGCGGAGAACCTGGTGTTCAACGAGGCACCGAAGTTCATCCGCCAGCTCCAGCGACCCGAAAATCTGCCGCGGGGCATCCAGATGGGCATCAAGTTGGGAGTCGATGCGCTGATCGGCACGGCTGAGGAATCCCGTGCGGCCATCACCGCGGGCAGACCGGTGACCAAGGACAGCTTTCCGACCGCGCAGCGGGCCCGCAAGCTGGTGTACGCGCCCGACCTCGACGGACGCGCGGATCCGGGTGAAGTGGTGTGGACGTGGGTGGTCTACGAGGACGACCCGTCGAAGGGCAAGGACCGGCCCGTGCTGGTGGTGGGCCGTGACCGCAGCACCCTGCTGGGGTTGATGCTGTCAAGCCAGGACCACCACCAGGGCGACCGCAACTGGGTCGGCATCGGCTCGGGGTCGTGGGACTACGAGGCACGCCCCAGCTGGGTCCGGCTGGACCGGGTGTTGGACGTGCCCGAGGAAGGAATCCGCCGCGAAGGCGCAATCCTGGAGCGCGCCACATTCGAGATCGTCGCGGCGCGGCTTCGCGCCGAGTATTCGTGGAGCTGATGCAGCGCGGCGCCCGCCACATCGGGATCATCGTCGGGCCGTCGGGTATCCGGATCTCGCCGATCTGCTCGAACCCGAACCGGTTGTAGTACGGGATCAGCGCTTGCTCGCTCGCTTCGAGGTAGGCCGGGGCGTGCTCGCCGTCGCAGGGGTCCAGGCGCGAGTGCATCATCGCCTGGCCGAAGCCAGCGCCCGCACCGACGGGTCGCTGCCGATGACCATCAGATACCAGTGCGGTAGCCATCGACTTTGTGCCATGCCTGACCAGCGAAAACGAGGTCGGCAACGATTGCCATGGGGTGGCGGTATCCTTGGGTCAGCAACGAACATACGGAGCACTCAACCCGCGACGCCAATAACATGACCGGCCGAACGACCGAGTAAGTCGCCGCGACGGTAATTGTCGACCCGCGCGCAGGCGAAGAGTGCGACCAGAATAAACGTCTGAAAGTAATGAGGTGGCCGTCGCCGGTGCTATTGACCACCGTGCCGCCGAAGCGTTGCGTGAGGTCGGCGGTGATCTCATCAAGGCGGTGAAGCACCGCCCGCCACCGCTCGTCGCCCGTGGCCGCGGCGTGTTGAGTCGAGGCGACCATGTCGGTGAACAGCACGGTGCGCAGGGCGCGATGGGATTGGGCGGGTGCGGCATGGCTGCCGGTGAGGAACTCCTCGATCTCGGTGGTGACCCGGTCGGGATCGGTGGACCAGGGCGCGTGGGCTGTGCTGTCAACCTCGAGGTACCGCGCGGGGAGTCTGACAGCGACGAACGTGCTCGACTGGAGACAGCGTTCAATTCCGGCGTGGCCATTCTCAATGAATTCGACTCGGTCACTGACGCGCTGATAAAGCGCGGGTTCGAGGTGTATTCACCTCGGCGCCGTCTGGGCTATCGGTTCTCTAAACGGCGATGGGATCGCGTCGTAGATGCCGCGCAGAGAAACCAGTGCGATAGCCCAGCAGATTAAGCAGACGACGCGCCGCCGAGGGCCACAGCGCAGGCGATGACGCGGTCGGCCAGCGCTGGCACGTCGCCACCCTGTGCGGTGTACCGACGGATTTTCTTCTAAACAGACCGCGGGAGACAGGTGTCCCGGTGGCAGATCCACCCTGAAAAAATCTGGATCTTGACCTTCGACATACCCGTCAGTCTACCGCGAAAGCGCCTGTGCCCCAGCATATTCATGCCTGTCAAATCGTCATACCGCTTGCGCCGCATTGGTTTCGGATGTCGCCGCCGACTTCATCGGTCACTGCCCAGGTATCAAAGGTCAGCGCTGGTGCGGGCGTCCTTTTTGACGGTCCCAACGGAGGGGGAGCAGTAGCGGTGTTCGAGTCCGCGACAGGCGCGGAGCGCCCTGGCCGCCACGCGCGTCGGCGTGGCTCAAGTCCCGGTAGCTCGTGCGGAGCGATCAACCTGCCGCGGATAGGGAACATTCGCAATGACCGCTGCTGAGACGTCACTCCCTGCGCCGGGGTATCACTCCCTGTTCTGGGACATCTGCCCCAAAGCCGCACTGTGTCAACAGCATTGAGCCACCCCTTCGGAAGGGCAAAGTACTTGCGCCCGCTCTTGAACAGCGAGATATTGATTACCACCAAGTACGTGATCAGGGAGGGGAGTCGTCGTGACTATTGCGTCGCTGAGCCAGGATCTGTGCGGATTCGCCGTCGAGTTACGGAAGTTGGCCTATACCATGCCCGGCGGGCACGAGGACCCACTCCTTCGGCTGAGCGAGCGGATGGTGCGCCACGCCCAAGTACAGGCTGCTGATAGCCGAGTAGATAGAACCGGGTGACGAGGCTGCCGAACCGGTGCAACGCACTGTCCCATCTGGGCGCTCTCATATCGCGCCCAGATCCAACGAACGCGCCTCGGCCGCGGCACGCTCGGACGCTGATGCGCCCGTGTAGCGGTCGAGCATGGCTCGTGTCGACCAACCGGCAACGGCCATAAGCCCTTGCTCGGAACCGCCCGCCCGAAGCCACCGGGTCGCAGCAGTGTGGCGCAGACGGTGGGCGTGGAACGCGGCAATCCCGGCGGCTGCAGCTCGCGCCTTGAGCGCCTCGTGCAGGCCGTGATAGGCGAACGTCCGACCGCCCGCCCCGACCCACAATGGACCGCCGTCGGTGAACCGAAGCTCCCGCCGGGCTATCCGTATGTACCGGTCGAGCGCGGCTCCTGTTTGCGGGCCGAACGGGACTACACGGCCTTTTCCGCCCGTGCCGCGATGCACCACGGCCAGACCGCGGTTCAGGTCGACGTCGGCGACGCTGAGCGCCAATAGCTCACCGGCGCGCACGCCCGTCTCGGCCAAGAATCGCACGATGGCCTCGTCGCGGCGGTCCTTCAAAGTCTTGCCCCGACAGGCGTCGATCAGCGTTCTGAGTTCTTCATCGGTCAGCGCCGGGACCAGCTTGCGATCGTCCTTCGGGCGGTTCATCCCCAGCAGCGGGTCTGCGTCGAGTTCACCCTCGACTGTCAGCCACTTCGCGAACTGGCGGACGCCTTTAAAGCGGGCGATCGCCGTGGCCGACTCTGCACCGCCGTCGAGCAGATCGGCAATCCATGCCTGCACGGTCGGTTTGGTGATCTGCGGCGGCGTGCTGCTGGTCCCAGCCCACCGCAGGAACCCTGTCACACCGTCGCTGTAAGTCTTCACGGTGCCCGGCGCCTTGCCCTCCGAGCGCAACGCAAGCTGCCACGACGGGAGCAGTGCCGCTAGATCCGGCAAATATTCGGTCATACCGGTATCTTGCCAGAGAGTGCCACGCAAGGGCCGGTAAGATCGGTAAATTGCAAAAGATGCCTTTGCTGCCGGTGGAATTGCTTACCTTGGCGACCGCCACATCGGCCACATCTTCGGGCCATCGGGTATCCGGATCTCGCCGATCTGTTTGAAGCCAAACCGCTGGTAGTACGGCACAAGTTCGGCCTTGCTGGCCTCCAGATACGCGGGGGCGTGCTCACCGTCGCAGCGGTCCAGTCGGGAGCGCATCAGCGTGTTGCCCAAACCTTTGCCGCGCACCGACGGGTCGCTGCCGATGACCATCAGATACCAGTGTGGTTCCTCGGGGTGGGCCTCCTCCATGAGCTCGCCGAGGGTCTTGGTCTGCTCGGCCCGCGAACGGAAGTGCCACGCCAGCGTCGGCATCATCCGCAG
>JBKPSU010000236.1:0-14489 GCA_046735135.1 Actinomycetota bacterium | reverse complement strand
GTCGTTCTGGTCCGTCCGCGGGATCCGAACCGCGCCTCCGACATCCGCGTGGCCGAGGGCGCGAGGGTCGATTTCCGGAACGGCACGCTTGCCGTCTCGGCGGGCAGGCGCTTCGTCTCGCTGGGTCGTGGAGGCGCGGTCATCATCGACATCGAACTGCCCTCGCGTTCGCGCCTTCAGGTGTCGTCGGCGTCGGCGGGCGTGCATGCCGAAGGCGCCTTCGGGGACTGCCGGTTCGCCACCGCCAGCGGCGATGCCGCCGTTGACACTGTCATTGGAAACATCAAGGCGGACAGCGCCTCTGGCGATGTCTCGGTCAGCGCGCTCACCGGCGACGTCACGTTTCGTGCGGCCAGTGGTTCGCTGACGGTCACGCGACTCCACGGCACGGTCAATGCGCAGACAGCATCCGGCGACACCAGGGTCGCGGTCGCTGCCAACGGTGGCGTCTCGGTGCAGACCGCCAGCGGTGCCGTGGAGATCGGTATCCCGGAGGGGACCGCCGCCCGACTCGACGTGCGGACGCATTCGGGTGAAGTGCGCAATACCCTCGAGTCGGCCGACGGGCCGACGGCCGGCGACGAGACGCTCACCGTGCACGTCCGCACCGGCTCCGGCGATATTCGCGTGCAACGTGCGACGGCGGGCGTCGCAGGCTAGCTCACCGGATCGAACCGGAACACCGCCAATTGCCCTGCGAGCGCCTCGAACTCGTCCGGGGTTCCGTCCCGCACGAGCCCGGAGCGCTTCGCGAAACCGACACCGACCGGCACCTGGGCCGGAAACTCGCGCAGCACTGGACGCGACTGCTCGGTGTCGAGCTCGACGATGTTGATCTGACGCGACTTGCGTCCGCGCGAGAGCGTGCCCGTGCCCGCGGCCCGGGCGTTGGCGGCCCAGTCGGCACCCGGATATCCCGCGACGGTGTACATGTTGCCGCGATAGGTGAATGGCGTCATCGGCGTGCTGCGTTTCAGACCGGACTTCCTGCCGGGCACGGTCAACACCATCGCAGGGCCGGTCGGGATTCCCAACTTCTGAAGCGCCCTGACAACTCTGTTCATCGGCTTGAGGTAGCGGGGTGGTCGCAATTCCGACATGTGTTGTCTCCTTTGCTAATTGCTGAACAGGTTGCGATGAGCGGCGACGGCGTCGGCGAAGCTCTCGGCGGGTCGGCCGAGGATCTTCTCCACGTCGTGGGTGACCAGCGCAGGCTTGGACACAGTCGCCGATAGCAGCCCCATATAGGCATCGGCGAATTCGGCTCCGAACCCCAGGCCGATGAAGCGCTGCCGCACGAACTCGGGAGGAACCTCCTGATAACGCAGCTGACGTCCGAGAACCGCGCCGATGACCTCGACGAGCTCCGCATTGGTCAGTGCCTGCGGGCCGGTCAACGGGACCTTCTGGCCCAGTAACTCATCGGTCAGCAGCGCGTGCGCCGCCACCGCCGAGATGTCGCGGTCGACGATGGGCGCCGTCGACGCCTCCGCGTACGGACCACTGACGACGTCGCCCGCCTTGATCTGGGCCGCCCACATGCCGAAGAAGTTGGTGACGAACACCGTTGGCCGCAGGCTGACCCACTCCAGCCCGGAGTCGACGGCGTGCTGCTCGACTTCTTTGTTGCGGTCGCCACGGAACCGCGACGGCTGACGGGAGAAGTCGTCGTCGGCGTTGATGGCCGAAAGCGCGACGAGTCGCGACACGCCTTCGCGGCGGGAGAGGTCGACGACCGTCGACAGTTCGTCGCCGAGCGCGCGTGAATTCAGGAACACCGCGGATGCGCCGGGGATGCCTGCAGCCGCCGAATCCACCACCTCGACCCCGGCAGGAAAGCCGGCGGAAGCCGGCTGGCGAGTGACCGCCCGCACGTGTGCGCCTGCCGCTGCGAGTTGATCAACCAATGGGCGGCCGACATTGCCGGTTGCACCCGTGACAAGAATTGCGTTCATGCAATCAAGGACGAGGCGGCGCAACGCGAAGTTACACGCGGCGGCTGTAACTTTTCCCGCGGCTACTTCGTCGTAAGAGCATGAGCGACACACCGTCGGTCGAAGCGGCCTGGCGTAGCCACCGCCCGTATCTGGTGAACCTGGCTTACCAGATGCTCGGCGATGTCGGCGAGGCAGAGGACGTCGCCCAAGAGGCGTTCCTGCGACTGGCCAGGGCAGATGCGGCCGAGATCGACGACATGCGGGGCTGGCTGACGGTGGTCGCGGGACGGCTGTGCCTCGATCAGCTTCGATCGGCGCGGGCCCGGCACGAACGCCCCGATGAGGTGAGCGCCTCGGATGTCTTGCCGTCCGCCGACCTGGATCCGGCCGATCGGGTCACCCTCGACGACGAGGTCCGCGATGCGATGTTGGAGATGCTGCGGCGGCTCTCTCCCGGCGAGCGGGTGGCATTCGTGCTGCACGACGTGTTCCAGATGCCGTTCGACGAGATCGCCGAGACCGTCGGCAGGCCCGTCGGCACCTGCCGACAGCTCGCACGGCGCGCGAGGGGCAAGTTCGCCAGTACGTCACCGCGGCTCACCGACGTCGCCGACGCCGAACACCAGCTCGTCACCGAACGGTTCATCACGGCATGCGGCAACGGTGATCTCGAGGCGCTGACGGCCGTGCTCGATCCGACGGTCTGGGGCGTGGGTACCGTTCTGGGTGAGGGTGCGCCACCACCTCAGGTCAACCATGGTCCAGACGAGGTGGGCCGCAATCTACTTCGTTATCTCGGACACGGTGCGACGCTTGTCAGCGGCCCGGTCGGGGAGCCGGTACTGCTCGCCTTCGCCCACCGGCGGCTGTTCGCCGTCATCGTGCTGACGGTCCGCGACAACCTGGTGCTCAAGATCGAAGCGACGGTCGACCCATGGGCGGCGGCCCGATCGCAGTGACCGGGCCGCCGGGCGTATTCGGTTGTGGTCGAACCTAGTTCATCGGAGGCAGCAGCACGGTGTCGATCATGTACACCTGTGCGTTGGCCGTGGAGACACCGCCGCAGACCACCGACGCGTTGTTGACCTTGAGGTCATTGCCCATGCCCGTAACGGTCACGTCGGCACCCTCAACGGTCTTGTGGGTTCCGACCACCTGCGACGGGCTGACCTGACCGGGGACGACGTGATAGGTGAGGATCTTTGTGAGCAAATCTGAATCGGTCTTGAGCTTCCCGATCGTCGCGGAATCGATCTTGGCAAATGCGTCGTCAGTGGGCGCGAAGACAGTGAACTGGCCGCCGTTGAGGGTGTCAACGAGGTTCACCTTCGGATTGAGCTGTCCCGAAATGGCTTTGGTCAGGGTGGTGAGCATCGGGTTGTTGGACGCCGCAACAGCGACCGGATCCTGCGCCATCCCCGCCACCGAACCGGGCCCGGTGGGTACCTGCATCGCGTACGCCGAACATGCCGGCCCGACCAGTTCGGCTGACGCGCTCGAGGCGGTGCTCAGTGACAGGCCCATCGATGCCATCGCGGCCAACCCCGCGACGGCGAACGTTTTCTTGATCTGCTTCATCGGTGATTCACTTCCTTGTGTCGCGGACGGCAACGGTTGCCGCCTCTCACGTGTGTTTGCACCTTTTATTCGGAGCGGCAGCACCCATGGATTGGTGCCGGATGCGAATCATCAGCCGTATGTGAATGAAAACGCTTGCAGCCCTTTGCTCAGCCGCACTTCGAGTTGTCCGCGCGCAACTCCGGCACTCGCCACCAGCTGGCGGGACGTCGGAGCTCCCTTGATCGGCACGGTGGAGGTTCTGCCGTTGCTTGTGACTGTGACGGTGCCCTCGCCGCCCACCACGAGGTAGACGTTCTTCGCGGTGTAGTTCAAGGCGATGGCGGAGTTGTCGGCTGCGGCAGTGGCGCCCTGGTAGTCCAGCGTCCATCGACCGCGGTACGCGAAGCTGTCGTCGCCCAGCCGCGCCGGATAGTTGAAATCCTCGGTGCCCTCGTCGTAGATATTGGTGCCGCCGTAATTCACCATCTTGCCGACCCCGAGATATGTCTCGGGCGTCTGGCCAGCCGCTGGGGTCTCGTCGGCGGAGTCGCTCGGCGGTGGCAGCGTCACGCCGGGGTTGGCGTCGGTGAGTAGCTGCCTGATGAGGTTCTCGGTGACGTCGTAGTCACCCTCGCCAAACTTGATGTGCCGCACCGTTCCACCGGCATCGATCAGATATTCGGCGGGCCAGTAACGGTTGCGGTAGTTGGTCCATGTCGACAGGTTGTTATCGAGGGCGACGGGGTAAGTGATGCCGAGATCGCCTGCGCCGCTGGCCACATTGCCCGGAATCTTCTCGAACGCGTACTCGGGGCTGTGCACCCCGATGACCTCGAGGCCCAGCCCCTTGTACTTGTCGTACCAGTCGACCACATGCGGAATGGCTCGCTGGCAGTTGATGCATGAGTATGCCCAGAGATCGACGAGTACGACCTTGCCGTGCAGCGACGTCAGGTCGACGGGCGTGCCGCCCGGCGTGTTCAGCCATGCCGCGATGCCCTTGATATCCGGTGCGGTGCCACAGCTTTCGAGCTTCGATGCGCCGTTGCTGCAGCTCGACAGCTCGCGGTTCTGGTCGTTGACCAGGCCGCCGAGGTTGAGCTTCTCCTGGATCTCATCCGAGGCGACGACCTTGTCCTGCAGCGAACCGGTGTAGTCGGGGATGGCGCGTTGCAGTTTGGCGGGCACGTTGAACACCAGCGCGACCGCGAACACAAGCATCACGATTCCGCCGATCACCCGAATCCGCCGCTGGTGACGGCGAAAGGTGCCGACGCGCTCGGCGATCCGCCGGCCGGCGAGCGCGAAGATCAGCAGCGGCAGGGCGGCGCCGATCGCGAATGAGATCGTCAACGCGACGGTGTCCAGGCCGATGGAGCCGGTCGCCCCTGCCACCACGATCGCGGCGAGCACCGGTCCGGCGCACGGCACATACAGCACACCGAGGGCCAGGCCGAGGCCGAAGCCGCTTCTGCCCTCGCTCATCTGGAGCTGCGGGATTCGGCTGAAGGGCTTCTCCATTACCTGCTCGAAGCGGGGAAAGATCAGCCCGAGACCGACGGCGGCCAGCGCGACGAGGCCGGCCCACCTGATGGCGTCCTGCGGCAGGTGCAACAGCGAGAGCAGCGACGTCCCGACGAGGGTGACCAGGCTGAAGCTGAGCACCAGGCCGCCGATGACCCGGTACGGTCGCAGCCGATCGGACAGGGCCGGCTTTGTCTCGACGGCGGTCGCGGTGCCCCCGTCGGATGCGGCGACCGATTCAGAGCCGGTGCCCTGTGTGCCGGAGAAGAAGATCACCGGCAGCACAGGCAGGATGCATGGCGATATACCGGTGATCAGTCCGCCGAGGAAGCCGATCAGTACGAGTGTCAACATGTCAGTCATACGGCGTGTCGACCGCCTCGGATGGGCCGCCGTGCGGAGACGTCATCATTGCGTCACGTTTTGCCGCGACCAGACTCAGAATCGCCCTACTCAGGCCCGATTTATGCGAGTTTCCGCGTGTTCGCCGGGGAGCGGCACAATGGGACGGTGAGCAACAGGTTGCGGGTGTTGATCCTCGGTAGCACGGGGTCGATCGGTACCCAGGCGCTCGACGTCATCGCGGCCAACCCTGACCGCTTCGAGGTGGTCGGCCTGGCCGCGGGCGGCGGCAATCCGGATCTGCTGGCCAAACAGCGCGCCGACACCGGCGTCGCCAACATCGCCGTCGCCGACCCCGACGCGGCGGACAAGGTCGGCGACGTCACCTACGCGGGAGCTGACGCAGCTACGTCGATCGTCGAGAACACCGAGGCCGACGTCGTGCTGAATGCGCTGGTCGGAGCGCTCGGCCTGCAACCGACGCTGGCGGCGCTCGCCAGCGGCGCCCGGCTCGCCCTCGCGAACAAGGAATCGCTGATCGCCGGCGGTCCACTGGTGCTGCGGGCAGCCGAACCGGGACAGATCGTGCCCGTCGACTCCGAGCATTCGGCGCTCGCGCAGTGCCTGCGCGGCGGGACCGCCGACGAGGTGGCCAGCCTGGTGCTGACCGCATCCGGCGGTCCGTTCCGCGGCTGGGCCGCCGCCGACCTCGAGGACGTCACGCCCGAGCAGGCGGGCGCGCATCCGACCTGGTCAATGGGCCCGATGAACACCCTGAACTCGGCATCGCTGGTCAACAAAGGGTTGGAGCTCATCGAGACGCACCTGCTGTTCGGCATCCCGTACGAGCGCATCGAAGTCGTCGTGCATCCGCAGTCGATCGTGCACTCGATGGTGACCTTCACCGACGGCTCGACGATCGCGCAGGCCAGCCCGCCTGACATGAAACTGCCGATCGCGCTCGCCCTCGGCTGGCCTTCACGGGTGCCCGGCGCGGCCAAGGCCTGCGACTTCCGCACCGCCTCCACCTGGGAGTTCGAGCCGCTGGACGCCGAGGTCTTTCCAGCCGTCGAGCTGGCGCGTGAGGCCGGTCAGCGGGGAGGTTGCCTGACCGCGGTGTACAACGCCGCAAACGAGGAGGCTGCCGCGGCGTTCCTCGACGGCCGGATTCGGTTTCCCGCGATCGTGAAAACCATCGCCGATGTGCTGCACGCCGCAGACCAGTGGGCCGCCGAACCGGCTACCGTGGAAGAAGTACTTGACGCGCAACACTGGGCCCGGGACAGGGCACGGGGCGCGGTTTCCCGGGAGGTTGTCACCACCAAATGATGTGGGTCATCGGCGTTTTCTTGTTCGCGCTGGGCATCTTGATATCGGTGGCGCTGCACGAATGCGGCCACATGTGGGTGGCGCGCGCCACCGGCATGAAGGTGCGCCGCTACTTCGTCGGCTTCGGCCCGACCCTATGGTCCACCCGGCGGGCCAACAAGCTGGGCTTCACCGAGTACGGCGTGAAGGCGATTCCGCTGGGCGGGTTCTGCGACATCGCCGGGATGACCTCGATCGACCAGATCGCGCCGGAAGACCGCCGGTACGCGATGTACAAGCAGAAGACGTGGAAGCGCGCCGCGGTGCTGCTTGCGGGCCCTGGCATGAACTTCATCGTGGGGCTGGTGATCATCTACGGCATCGCGCTGCACTGGGGTCTGCCCGACCTGAACCCGCAACGCGCCGCCTATGTGAGCGAAACCTCTTGTGTCGCGCCGGCGATCAGCAAGGACAAGTTGGCCGACTGCGCGGGCGAGGGGCCCGCCGCTGCGGCGGGCATCCGCAAGGGCGACGTCATCGTCAAGGTCGGCGCCACCGATGTGCACAACCCCGACGAAATGGTCGACGCGGTCCGCAAAGCCAACGGCCCGACACCGTTCGTGGTCGAGCGCGACGGCAACCGGATCACCACCGTCGTCGACGTCACCCAGACCCAGCGCTTCACCTCCAAGGACGCGGCGGTGCCGTCGACCGTCGGCGCGGTCGGTGTCGCGGCCGCCGAGTACGGGCCCGTGGTGTACACGCACTACAACCCGGTGACCGCGGTGCCGGGCGTGGTCGGGTTCACCGGCGATCTGTCGGTCGAACTGGGCAAGTCGCTCGCCAAGATCCCCACCAAGGTCGGTGCGCTGGTGCACTCCATCGGCGGCGGTGAGCGCGACCCGGAGACGCCGATCAGCGTGGTCGGAGCGTCGCGCATCGGAGGCGACGCCTTCGAGCGCGGGTTCTATCTTGCGTTCTGGTTCTTCCTGGCCCAGTTGAACTTCGTGCTGGGCGCGGTCAATCTCGTTCCGCTGCTGCCGTTCGACGGCGGCCACATCGCCGTCGCCTTCTATGAGAAGGTGCGCAACATGATCCGCAAGGCCCGCGGCATGGCGGCCGCGGCGCCGGTGAACTATCTCAAGCTGATGCCCGCCACCTACGTGATCCTGGTCGTGGTGGTCGGGTACATGGCGCTGACCGTGACCGCGGACTTCGTAAACCCGATCAAACCGTTCCAGTAGGAGACATCGATGACTTCCGGCCCCACGGTCGGGCTTGGCATGCCTGCACCGCCTGCACCCACGTTGGCCCCGCGGCGAAAAACCCGTCAGCTCATGGTCGGAGACGTCGGCGTCGGCAGCGATCACCCGATCGCGGTGCAGTCCATGTGCACCACCAAGACCCACGACGTCAACAGCACCCTGCAGCAGATCGCCGAATTGACCGCCTCCGGGTGTGACATCGTGCGCGTCGCCTGCCCGAGGCAGGAGGACGCCGACGCGCTGTCCGAGATCGCCAAGCACAGCCAGATCCCGGTCATCGCCGACATCCACTTCCAGCCCAAGTACATCTTCGCCGCGATCGACGCCGGCTGCGCCGCGGTGCGGGTAAACCCCGGCAACATCAAAGAATTCGACGGCCGCGTCAAGGAGGTCGCCAAGGCCGCGGGCGCGGCGGGCATCCCGATCCGGATCGGTGTGAATGCGGGCTCGCTGGACAAGCGCTTCATGGAGAAGTACGGAAAGGCCACGCCCGAGGCGCTGGTCGAGTCCGCGCTGTGGGAGGCGTCGCTGTTCGAAGAGCACGGCTTCGGCGATATCAAGATCAGCGTCAAGCACAACGACCCCGTCATCATGGTCGCCGCCTACGAACAGCTTGCGGCGCAATGCGATTACCCGCTTCATCTCGGCGTCACCGAGGCCGGCCCTGCATTCCAGGGCACGATCAAGTCCGCCGTCGCCTTCGGTGCGCTGCTGTCGAAGGGCATCGGCGACACCATCCGGGTGTCGCTCTCGGCGCCCCCGATCGAAGAGGTGAAGGTGGGCAACCAGATCCTCGAGTCGCTCAACCTGCGGCCCCGCAAACTGGAGATCGTGTCGTGCCCTTCGTGCGGACGCGCGCAGGTCGACGTGTACACGCTTGCCAACGAGGTCACCGCGGGACTCGAGGGCATGGAGGTTCCGCTGCGAGTCGCGGTGATGGGTTGCGTCGTCAACGGCCCCGGTGAAGCGCGCGAAGCCGACCTCGGCGTCGCGTCCGGAAACGGCAAGGGCCAGATCTTCGTCAAGGGTGAGGTCATCAAGACCGTGCCGGAGGCCCAGATCGTGGAAACGCTGATCGAGGAGGCGATGCGAATCGCCAGCGAAAAAGATACCGAGCGTGGTCCCAATGATCCCAGCGGTTCGCCGGTGGTGACCGTAAGCTGAAGTTGACCTTGTGACTGAGGTCACCACGACCTGAGGCCGCAGAAAGAGTCCCGATGTCGGCTCCGCCGCTATTCCGCTTCGTCGACGAGCGACGGGTCTCTCTGGTGCGCGACGCCGCCGCGGTGCGGCAGGTGCTCGACGCCGATCCGGTCGGAAGCTGCATGGTGGCCTCCCGGGTGGCTGAGCACGGCGTCGACCCCACCGCGATCGGCGGCGAACTGTGGACGCGTAGCAGAGCCACCGAGTCGCTGTGTTACGCGGGCGCCAACCTCATTCCGCTGCGCGGCCAGGCGACCGATCTGCACGCCTTCGCCGACAAGGCGGTCAGCGCCGCGCGGCGATGCTCGTCGCTGGTCGGCCGGGCGGAGCTGGTGTTGCCGCTGTGGCGCCGCATCGAGCACGCGTGGGGCCCGGCGCGCGACGTGCGGGAGCGTCAGCCGCTGATGGCACTGGCCACCGTGCCGAACTGCCCGATCGACCCGGCGGTGCGGCCCGTGCGCATGGACGAACTCGACGCGTATCTGGTGGCCGCCATCGACATGTTCATCGGCGAGGTCGGCATCGACCCCCGGATCGGCGACGGCGGGCGCGGCTACCGGCGCCGGGTCGCCGGCCTGATCGCCGCGGGACGCGCCTGGGCTCGCTTTGAGCGTGGCCAGGTGGTGTTCAAGGCCGAGGTCGGGTCGCAGTCGCCCGCCGTCGGCCAGATCCAGGGCGTGTGGGTGCACCCCGATTGGCGCGGCCGCGGCATGGGCACGGCAGGTACGGCCGCACTGGCCTCCGCGGTGGTGCGTAGCGGACGCATCGCCAGCCTGTATGTGAACGACTTCAACGCCGTCGCGCGCGCGACCTACGACCGCATCGGTTTCCAAGACATCGGCACCTTTGCGACCGTCTTGCTGGACTGACGCGCACGGGCAGCGGTGATTTTTTTGTGCTCCTCACGTCCGCGGTGTTGGTTACGCTTCAGGCCATGACCGACGACGTGCAGAAAGCCGAACGCAGAGAGATCGCCGACACGCTGGTCCGTGCGCTCGAGCGGCGGCACGAACTCCTCGACGTCATCGTCGAGTCCGAGGACTACGACGCGGCCGTCGTAGCGATCGCCAAGATGCTCGGCACCACACCTGCCGGCGGGGAAGCGGTGCTTCGGCTGTCCTTCGACCGCCTCACCAAGGTGTCACGGCGGCGCATCCGCGATGAGCTCGAAGACCTGAACCACGAGCTGAGCTTCACCATCGGGGAGCGGCCCGCGGCGCCGGGAAGCGAACTCCTGCTGCGGCTCTTCTCGCCTGACCTCGACCGCGACATCTTCGCGGCGCGTACCGACGACGTCGGTGCGGCGGGCGACGGATCGGGTGCTCCCGCAGGCGATCTAGACGACGAGATCCGCGCCGCCGTCAGCCGTGTGCACGCCGAGGAGGCGGTGTGGCTTGTGGCGATGGACGGATCGGACAAGATCGGCATGGTGTTCGGCGAGCTCTCCGGCGGCGAGGTCAATGTGCGTATCTGGATCCATCCGGCGTACCGCAAGCTGGGCTATGGCACCGCTGCGCTGCGCAAATCCCGTTCGGAGATGGCCGCATACTTCCCCGCGGTGCCGCTGGTCGTCCGCGCACCCGCCGCGGGCGCCTAGCCGCTGTCGCGCCGCGTCGAAATCGACGTTTTGGCGCGCTCTTCCCGAACTTTCTCTGCAAAACGTCGGTTTCGGCGTCGTGCCTCCAACACTTTGAGGTCACGATTTCTTAACATCTGCCTCAATGGCAACTTTGTTCTCATCTGCAACACGTATGGCGAGTCTGTTGGCCGTCGTGACAGTGGTCGCCTCCCTCGCCGCATGTACGCCGAAACCGAGCGGGCCCGAACCGGCTGCCGAGGAGTTCTTCGCTGCGCTGGCCAAGGGGAACAGCGGCGGGGCGTCGCAACTCACCGATCGCGCCGAGGACGCGCGGGCTGCGATCAACGAGGCGTGGGCCGGCTTGCAGGCCACCTCGCTGGACGCGCAGGTGCTCAATTCGAGGTTCGCAGAGGACACCGGCACCGTCGGCTACCGCTACACCTGGCATCTGCCGAAGAACCGGACCTGGACCTACGACGGCCAGCTCAACATGGTGCGCAACGAGGGTCGCTGGGAGGTCCGCTGGTCGGCGACCGGGCTGCACCCGAAACTCGGTGAGCACCAGACGTTTGCGCTGCGCGCCGACCCGCCGCGGCGTGCGGCGGTGAACGAGCGCAGCGGCAGCGACGTGCTGGTACCCGGCAACCTTTATCACTTCTCGCTGGATGCAAAGGCGGCAGGCGCGTACCTGATGACGACCGCGACCGCGGTGGTGGATGCGCTGCGGCCGTTCGACGACACGTTGGACCCTCAGCGGCTCGCCGAGGAGGCGAGTTCGTCGAAGGATCCGCTGAGCCTGATCACATTGCGCCAAGCCGATCGCGACCAGGTGGCCGCGGTAGTCGGCAACCGTCCCGGTGTCGTCATCACGCCGCAGGCCGAGTTGATGCCCACCGACGACAATTTCGCGCCCGCGATCATCGGCGAGGTGAAGAAGGCGGTGGTCAACGACCTCGACGGCCAGGCGGGCTGGCGCATTGTCAGCGTCAACCAGAACGGTGTGGACGTCGACGTGCTCAACGAGGTGCCGGGTAACCCCGCGCCGTCCATCACCATCAGCCTGGACCGTGCCGTGCAGAACGCCGCACAGAATGCCGTCAACGCCATCGGGGGCAAGAAGGCGATGATCGTCGCCATCAAGCCGTCCACCGGTGAAATACTCGCCGTCGCACAGAATCCCGACGCCGACGCCGACGGACCGACCGCCACCACGGGCCTGTACCCGCCCGGGTCGACGTTCAAGATCATTACCGCAGGCGCGGCCATCGAGCGCGATATGGCAACGCCCAACACACTTCTCGGCTGTCCCGGCACGATCGACATCGGCCAGCGCATCATTCCGAACTACGGCGGATTCGACCTCGGCACGGTGCCGATGTCGCGGGCCTTCGCCAGTTCGTGCAACACGACGTTCGCCGAGCTGGCAAGCCAGCTGCCGCCGCGGGGGCTGACCCAGGCCGCAGCCCAGTACGGCATCGGGGCGGACTACAAGATCGACGGCATCGACACGGTGACCGGTTCGGTGCCGCCGACGGTCAACCTGGCCGAACGCACCGAGGACGGTTTCGGTCAGGGCAAGGTGCTGGTCAGCCCGTTCGGGATGGCGATGGCGGCGGCGACGGTCGCGGCGGGCAAAACGCCTGTGCCGCAACTGATCGAGGGCCGTCAGACCGCCGTGACCGGCGACCAGACACCGATCACCCCGAAGATGCTCGACGGGCTGCGGCCGATGATGCAACTCGTGGTCACCAACGGCACGGCCAAGGACATCAACGGCATGGGCGATGTGCACGGCAAGACCGGTGAGGCCGAATTCGAGGGTGGATCGCACTCCTGGTTCGCCGGCTACCGCGGGGACATGGCGTTCGCGGCGTTGATCGTCGGGGGCGGCAGTTCGGAATACGCGGTGCGCATGCTGAAGTGGATGCTGGAAAACCTGCCGCCGGACTACCTGGCCTGAGCCGTGTCGCGGCGGGCGGCTTCCTGCGCGAGCTGCACGCGGGACGCGATGCCCAGCTTGGTGTACACGCGCGTCAGGTGCGATTGGATAGTGCGCGGCGACACGAAAAGCCTTGCGGCGATGTCCTTGTTGGGTAGGCCTTCACTGACGAGACGAATGACGTCCAGTTCGGCCGGTGTGAGCGACGCCCAGCCGCTCGCCGGGCGTTTGCGCTCACCGCGACCGCGCTGAGCGTATGCGATCGCCTCGGTGGTGGACAGCGCGGCGCCTTCGTCCCATGCTGCCTGAAAGTCGTTGTTGCCCATGCCATTACGATGGGCTTCCATCGAAGCCTCGTACTCCGCTTGGTAGATGGGAAAGCGGACCTCGCCCGTACGGTGCCGGATGCCGTCTGCAGCGCCAAACAACCGTACGGCCTCCGGATGGCCGTCGGTGAGGCCTGCGATGATCTCGAGAATGTCCGAAACGCAGGCGTAGGCGTTGACGCCGACGCTGGCGGCGAGCGCATCGTGGGCGTCGCGCTCGGCCTGCTCAGAGTCACCCTGCGCGATGGCGATACGGGCACGGGCCGTAAGCGCCCCCGCCCTATACCACCCGGTGGTCGCCCCTACGGCATTTTCGGCCCATCGTCGGGCGACGTCGATATCGCCGCTCGCGAGTGCCGCGTATGCCATGTACACGCCGTTGATGGTCGACGTCCCGTACAGGTCGTTCAGGTGCGACCAGCCCATCTGAGCCGCGGTCATCGCCTGTGAAACCTCACCGGCCGCCAAATGCGCGACCATCAGTGCGATGTAGCTTGCGCCCAGGTAGACGTCGCCCTGGTCAGCGGCGGACTCTATTCCCATCTCGGCCATTTCGCGTGCCGCAACAGTGTCGCCCTGGTACGCCAGCGCCCACGGCAAGAGCAGGAGCACTGTGGCGCGCAAAAGCAGATCATGGTCGGCTTCAGCTTCGGTGATCAGTTCGCGCAGTTGGCCGATCGCGCGACGCTGGTCGCCCTCGAACATGTGCGCGCCCGCGAGCCGCCACCGGCACTGACGCGAGCCGAACCGGTCGCCGATAGCGTCGGCCAGGTCGCGCCCCTCTTCGGCCGCCACGCGCACGTCGACGGGGTCGCCCGCAACGAACGCCGCCTGTGCCTGTTGCGCCAGAATCTGGATCAGCCTCCACTGGTCGCCAACTTCGCGAGCGAACCCGATGGCCTCCGCGAAGTAGGGGCGGGCCACCTCGGCGTCGTAGACGGTCGCACTACCGCAGGCATGAAGCGCTCGGGCAAGCAATGCGGGATCGTCGAGTTCACGAGCGATGGCAAGGGCTTCATCGGCCTCTTCCAAGTGATAGACGGCGATCCAGGCGTAAAGCACACATCTGTCGGCGAGAGCCCGAGACCGTACCGGAGAAGCAATCTGGGCATTCCTCCCGCTGTCGTCGGAGAAAACCGCGTCGAACCAAGCCTTCCCCTCTTGAATGCGGCCGCGGGACAACCACAGCGGTTGAAGGGATGACGCCAGCTCCAACGCCTGCTGGATCTCGCCGGCCTCGATGCTCCACCCGAATGCGCTTCGGAGGTTGTCCATGTCGTCGTCGGCTTGCTCCACCCGAAGCTGGTAGTCGGTGCGGGCGGGCGCATCGAGAAGGGCGGCCATCGACGTGTAGTGGTCGCGATGGCGGATGCGCACCGCCTCCGCTTCGCCGGACTCGCCGAGCTTTTCCTGCGCGTACTGGCGCACCGTTTCGAGTAACCGGTATCGCGTTGGGCCCCCGCTGCTTTCGGCGACCACCAGCGACTTGTCGACGAGCAGTGTGAG
>JBKPSU010000235.1:0-6248 GCA_046735135.1 Actinomycetota bacterium | reverse complement strand
TGGTCACCTTGTTGAGCACGTCGGTCACCTGTGACTCCTCGCTGGCCGGGTTGAGTTGCACGCCGGTCGCCTTCTCGACCTTCTCCGCGGCGGATCCGCACGGCACCTGCGGCGCGCACACAACCACCGTCAGCCCTGGCTGAGTGAGATCCTTGAACGAGGCGACCTTCTTCGGATTGCCCGGCGCGACGACGATCGTCAGCGTGTTGGATGCGAAGTTCACCGGCTTACCCGACAACAGATCGGCCTTGGCGGCCTTGTCCATGTTCTTGGTGTCCGCAGATGCGAAGACGTCGCCAGGAGCACCCTGCGTCAACTGGGTCACCAGATCGGACGAGCCGGCGAAGTTGAACTCGACGTCGGACCCCGGATTGTCGGTTTTGAACTGATTTCCGATATCGGTGAACGACTTCTTCAAGGACGCCGCCGCGAACACGATGAGCTTTCCGCCGCCGGCACCGCTCGTCGACGGAGGCGACGAAGCCTCATTCGACGACCCGCAGCCTGCCATCGCGAGGCCGACTACAACGGCGACTGTCGCAACTCGCACTACACATTTCACGACTGTCCTCCGGGGGTCTCCACGATCACGGTGGTGGCCTTGACAACGGCCACGGCGACGCTGCCGGGCTCGAGTTTCAGCTCTCGCGCGGCATCCGCGCTCATCAGAGAAACGACGGTGAACGGTCCGCACTTCATTTCGACGTGCGCCATCACGCCGTCGATGACGACCTTGGTGACGAGGCCGGTGAATCGATTGCGGGCAGAGCTGGCTATTCCCAGCGGTTCCTTGGGCGCTGCGCCGGTGTTCGCGGCGGCGAACTCCGCGAGCGCCTGTCCGGGGATCACTTTGCGACCGGCCTGATCCCGGTCGACCGGCAGCGCTCCGTCGTCGATCCACCGCCGGACGGTGTCGTCACTGACACCCAACAGGTCGGCGGCGTCGCGGACCCGGATCATCGACACGTGCGCATTTTATCCGTATCAGCCGACTCGAGTACCCGATAGAGCCGCGTATGCGGAAACCCGACTGCGATCACTCTTTCCGTACGCGTACGTAGTCCGCATTTGCAACTCACCGGCGAGCTTCAGGTGCAGGCGGGGGACATCGAAAGCTCGAGGCATCCGCCAGCCAGATAAGCGTGCATCTGGCCGACGGCGAAACGCTGACTGGAGACGTGGTCATCAACGCCACCGGCCCGGCCACGCGGTTGACGGCCACGGCCTCGTTATTGCTTCAGAACCTGTTGCACCGAGGCCTTCTCGTGCCCGATGCGACCGACATGGGGATCAGCGTCGACCGCGATCAACGGTGCTGACCCCCGACGGCGACTCTCTGACCGCGGGCCTACGTCTGCGCCTGGCGACCTAGTTATGCGAACGCTCTACGGGACTGTGGTCTGCGGCGAAGCCGTCAACGCCGCGGCGTGTCCCGGATAGCTGCCCGCTTCGTCGATGTCGGTCATGCTCGTGTCGCTCATGTCGTCCTCGTGCACACAAGCGGCGGTCGCAGCTGCTCCAACTTCGTATGGCTGATGGTCGGACCCCGGTCCTATTCCGCCGGAGCAGTTCTCCGGGTCGGCGGCGGCGGCTCCCGCAAAAGCGCCTGTTCCCGCAGCACATATCGCCATGCTTGCTGCCGCGATGATTTTCTTGACAGTGAACTTCGTGCTGACCATGTACGGTACCTCCGCAGCTGCCGCCTGGCGCGAAATTAACACGTCTGCCAGAAAGCCGGGCGTCATTCGACAAGCAAATTCAGAACGCGAAAATTTGGGATCTCCGGCCGCTACGCCCCGTCGTCGAGACCGCACATCCGCTGCACGGCCGCCAGACCTTCCGGCGTGCCGGGCCAATGCGCGGCGAGCACATCGGGTCCCGCTCGACGGCTCACTGAGCGCAGCACCAATGCCACCACAATGGCGTCGTCGGCGTATCCGAGGACGGGCACGAAATCTGGGATCAGGTCTATCGGCAGAGCAAGGTAGGCGAGCAGGAGGAGAACCCGAAACCTGATTCCGCTAGGCAGAGTTCGATCGGCGAGGAGCCGTTTGAAAAGCCGGATCAGATCGGGCAGCAGGCGCAGGGCTTGAGTGACGCTCGCGCTATCCGGTCGAACGCAATAGAGCACAGCGACGATCAGCAGCCACAGCAGCAGAAGGCCACAGGCGAGGGCAACGGGGACGCTCCACCATTCCGACCACACAATGACTCAATCGTGCCAGCGGCCGTTCGTTGACAGCCGTCATTACGACCGTCAGTACTTCGGGCCCGTCGCCTTGCCGACCTTCACACCCAAAGACCCACCCCTTGTCACCGGCTCGGTGGCCATCGGGCAGCGGTTGGCGGCGTCCCCCGCGATACCAAACCTTTGTTCCAATTTTCCTTGATTGATGCCTGTTCGTGCCATAGGTTGGATTGCAGTCAATACAGGCGAGGTGAGCCGTGAAGCGCCTGAACGGTATGGACGCTCTGCTGCTCTACAGCGAAACGCCGAACGTGCACACCCACACGCTCAAGGTCGCAGTCCTCGACACCGGCGGTGGGGATGCCGCGTTCGGAATCGAAGAGTTCCGCCAAACGCTTCAACGTCGGCTACACCTTCTGGAGCCGCTGCGCTACAAGCTGGTCGACATCCCTTGGCGGCTGCACCATCCCATGTGGCTGCAGAACTGCGCCATTGACCTCGACTACCACCTTCGGCGTGTCCAGGTGCCTGCCCCAGGCGGCCGGCGCGAGCTCGACCGCGTCATCGGAGAATTAGCGAGCACTCCCCTGGATCGCCGTTATCCCCTCTGGGAGTTCCACTTCGCCGATGGCCTGTCCGATGGGCGTTGCGCGGTGATCGGCAAGATCCACCACGCATTGGCCGACGGGGTGGCTTCGGCCAACCTTCTGGCCCGGGCGATGGACCTTGGCCGTCCAACCAGCGCGGAGCCGCCGACCACCGACACGTGCGTACCGCCGTCGTCGTCGGAGTTGTTGCGGGCCGCCGGTCGAGACCACCTGCAACAACTGGCCGAGATGCCGGCTGTCCTCGGGGCTGCGCTCTCCGGCGTTCGGCGCCTGCGCCGGCGCTCACGTCAGCGAGGCAAACAGCATGACTTCGCGCGTCCGATGCGTGCGCCGGCGACCTTTCTCAACCATGTGGTGTCGCCGGTCCGTACCTTCGCCAGCGCGACACTGCCGCTCAGTGAAGCAAAGAAGACGGCCAGGCACCTGCAGGTCACGATCAACGACTTAGTGCTGGCGATGGCGGCGGGAGCTTTGCGCACGTTGTGCTTGCGCTACGACAGGACCGCGGACCAACCGATTGTCGCCTCGGTCCCACTGAGCACCGACCGGTCGGCTGAGCGCATCACCGGCAACGAAATCGGCGGGCTGGCGGTGTCCCTGCCGGTGCACATCGACGATCCGCTGGAGCGTGTGCGCCTCGTCTCGCGGGCCACCGCGATCGCCAAAGAGAACCAAAAGCTTTTCGACCAGGAGCTCTACGGGCGGCTGATGGGGTATGTGCCTCCTGGCGTCGCCACCCCGATCCTGCAATGGGTTGCCGCGCATGACACGGACCGGCGCCTGATGAACATCCCCATCTCGAATGTCGCCGGGCCGCGCGAGTATGGCAATTTCGACGGTGCGCGCGTGGACGAGATCTATTCGGTGGGACCCTTGGCGCCGGGATGCGGAATGAACATCGCGGTCTGGAGTTACGTCGATCAGCTCAACATCTCCGTCATCGCAGATGACCTGACCCTTGAAAACACTCACGAGGCAACCGAGGCGCTAGCCGACGCGTTCGCTCAGATCCGCAGCGCCTGCGGCTTGTAGGACATCACGCGTATCAACCCAGTACAGGAAGGCGACGCCGACTCGCGAGCTTGGTCAGCGCGCTCTGCATGACTGAGCGCACGTGGGCGTCCACCGCAGCGACGTCGGGATCGTCACCGAACTCAGCCGTGACGTCGATAGGAGGCAACACTTGGGTGACGATTTTCGTCGGCAGCGGAATGTTGACCGGGATGATGACACTGAGACCAAAAGGGAAACCGACGGTGATCGGCAGGATGTCAGACCGGAATCTGCTGAGCCCAAGCCGCTTGGCGAGCCACGCGCCGCGAGTGAGAAACAGCTGACTCTGCTGACCGCCCGTCGAAACCACCGGCACGATCGGCGCCTTCGCCGCTAGCGCGGTGGCCACATACCCCGTGCGCCCTTTGAAGTCGATCACGTTCTCGCTCAGGGTCGGCCTGTAGGCGTCGTAAATCCCGCCCGGAAACACCAAGACAACCGCGCCGGACTGGAGCGCATCGGTGGCGACCGTCCGGTCGGCGCGGATGAGCCCGATGCGCGACATCCAGTCGCCCATGGTGCCGGTAAACAGGGCATTGTGGCCCAGCGTCAGAACCGGCCGGCCGTACCCGAATCGGTCGTAGAACGCGGTGCTGAAAATCAAGGTGTCGAGGGTGAGGAGGCCGCCGGAATGATTGGACACGGTGAGCGCACCACCGTCACGCGGAAACGACTCGAGTCCGTGCACTTCCCATCGAAACCAGTGCTTTGCGATCGGCCGGGCGCTGTCGATCAGCCGGTGGGTCACCTCGGGGTCCCAGTGTGCCTGGGACGGATCATCACGGTTCTGGGCGGCGTCGTACATCTGGCAGGTCCTCAGTTGTTCTGCGCGGGTTTCCGCTCGACGAAGCGCTGACACCGCGATCGGCCCAGTGCTCGCACTTCCGGTGTTCACCGTACTGCAGAACAACTATTTGGTCTGATCCAGGGGTCTTATTGCTTGGTATGAGCTGCCAGGCGTGTTGTACTTTCGCCGCGGCCTGATCGAAGCGGTGATGCAATTGACCTCGAACTGCGGGATATCACAGAGTTCAGTGAACGCTGACGCATACTGGGACGAGCACTCCCGGCGGTGGACCGGCCTGCTCAGCTACCGCTATATCGGTCGCAATCACTCGTCGATGAATCTCGTGCGAACCCGACGACATCGTCGCCATACGCCGCGACATGCGTAACGAGGCGGGGGAATCATGCCGGCGCCGTTGGCTATCGCTTCTCCCGAGGGCTGTCAGGCCGATTCTGGTCGCCTGCCCAACGGGGCCCGACGGCCACTTTGTGTTGCCCGCGCTGAGCCTCGCCAGACGGAAGGCTGCCCACCGGTCCGCAGCTTGTCGTTCTTGAAACCGCCGCGGTCGATCTCGCCGGGGGAAGCGGTCGACACCCGCCGACTACAGGTGGTGAGCTGGCACGTGATGTTCATGTCGCGAGGTAAGGTCGGGCCGCTCCGGGTCGATGGCGCTGCGCCTCAGGGATCGTCCGGCAAGGTCGGTGTGCGAAATGGTGCTACGCGATGAGGGCAACGGAGACAAGGCCGTAACATCCGCCGCGGCGATCTTCGAAGCGAGTTTCAACCGTTGCCCCCTCTGGCACGGGCGGCGACGGCTCCTTAGTGGTCATCGATAGCTTTCCCCTCGGAAACGATCGACTAGGTGCGAGAGGATCCCCCCAACCACCTGCGACCTAACGTTTGTTTCCAGGGATAGTGGCAGCGAAGATCCTCGTCAATTGCCTCCCTTCCCTGTTGACCAAATATCTGGTCCGCCGTAGAGTTCGCTCGGACTGGAGTCAATCGAAGAGGTCGTCCGAGAAGCGTGGATTTCTCATCCCCCCAATCAAGGGCAAGAAAGTTTTTCAAAGCATCGCGAGCGTGGTTGTCACCGACTGACGACCACGCGTTTGAGACGGTGTGCACCTGGAACGCGGCTCCGGGTGACCCGGGCCGGGCTGGGGTGTCGCGGGCGCCGCAGTACGTTGGGCGCGGCGCGATGCGGATCGAGCGACTCGACTACGCCGAGGAGGCCTCGGCGCCAATTTCTGCGCCGCTCACTGTGATTGGCAACTGGCCCCCGGCGCACGTCTTCCGCCCAAGAAATTCATCATGCTTATGTCGACCGTCGACGAAGTTTGGACATGTGGGGTTTGCGCCTGATCAAACGCGATGCCGGACGACCCCCAAGCTGCTTAACGTTTACCGCGGCGACCTGGTCAGGAGCCATACATGATTATGGATGATCTTGTGCTCGTATCGGTGGATGACCATCTCGTTGAGCCGCCGGACATGTTCTCCGAGCACATCCCCGACAGGTACAAAGAGATGGCTCCGAAGGTCATTCAGCGTCCCGACGGGACCGACGCGTGGGTGTTTGAGGGCCAGGAGGCGACCAACGTCGGCCTGAACG
>JBKPSU010000234.1:0-17221 GCA_046735135.1 Actinomycetota bacterium | reverse complement strand
CCTCGCGGCCGCGCCGGCGTCGGTCAGCCGTGTGCGGCCGGATGGTATTCGCTCAACGGCAACGGCGAGATGACCGGAACCACCTGGATCGACGAGTCCGGATCGTTCAATCTGCCTGTCGTGCTTTCCAATACACACGCTGTCGGCGCCTGCCACACCGGCGTCATCAGCTGGGTGAACCGTGTCGAACCGGCGCTCGCGCGCCAATGGTTACTGCCGGTGTGCGCGGAGACATGGGACGGCTTTCTAAACGACATCAACGGCGGCCACGTCCGTCCTGAACACGTCGAAGCGGCGCTCGATGCCGCCACCAGCGGTCCCGTCGCCGAGGGTTCGGTCGGCGGCGGCACAGGCATGAACTGTTATGACTTCAAGGGCGGCAACGGCACGGCATCGAGGTTGGTCGGCTACGGAAACAAGACGTTCACGGTCGCCGCATTCGTTCAGGCCAATTTCGGCTCGCGAGCCGAATTAACCGTTGCCGGAACACATGTCGGTCCCGATCTGCTCGATGACAATCCGCTCGGCGGGAACTGGTTCGAGGTCGATCTCGGGCTACGGCCGCCCACAGGCGCCGGATCGGTCATTGTCATCGTGGCCACCGACGCGCCTCTGCTGCCCGGCCAGTGCAAGGCGTTGGCCAGACGCGTCCCACTGGGACTGGCCCGCACCGGAACCACCGGCAGTCACTTCTCCGGCGACATCTTCCTCGCGTTCTCCACGGCCGATGTGCCCGGCTTGGCGAGCGCCTTCCCCGTCGGGTCGGTCGGCGATG
Source organism: Actinomycetota bacterium (assembly GCA_046735135.1). Taxonomy (GTDB): domain Bacteria; phylum Actinomycetota; class Actinomycetes; order Mycobacteriales; family Mycobacteriaceae; genus Mycobacterium. Next base: position 16,446 of record JBKPSU010000234.1, on the reverse strand, counting down.
AGGAGTTCGGCAGCATCTCCTTTATTCCTTGGGGCCGAATGGACGACCTCTTCGCGGCCGTCGTGCAATCGGTCGAGGAGGCCGTCCTCAACGCCCTCGTCGTCAACGAAGACATGGTGGGGCGTGACGGGCACCGTTCCCCCCGCCTCCCGCACGATCGGTTGTCGGTTCTTCTGGGGCACGGGACATAATCGATGGAACCGAAGATGAGCTAACGAACGGAGGGTGCGTGGTCGAGACCGAACCGACGCGCATCCCAGCCTCGCTCGATCAGCCGCGTCGACCGCCCAGGGCCATTGTTGCCGGGCTCAGCGTGGTGGTCCTGACCGTGGCGGTGTTGCAGACGGCCGTCGTTCCGGTGCTCGGTGTCATCGCCCACCAGCTCAACGCGTCGACCGTTGCGGTCAGTTGGGCGGTCACGGCGAATCTGCTGGCCGCCGCCGCGGCGACGCCGCTGATCGGCCGGCTCGCCGATCTGCACAGCAAGAAGCGTGTGCTGCTGGTGGTGCTTGCGGTCGTGCTGGTGGGCTCGGTGCTCGCGGCCACGACGAAGTCACTCCCCCTTCTGATCGTGTCTCGCGTGCTCCAGGCGGCGTCGTACGCGCTCTATCCCGTCGGCGTCGCGATACTTCGCGAAGAGCTGCCCGAGGACCGGATGGTTTCGGCGATGTCGGTGCTCTCAGGCACGCTGGGCTTCGGCGGCGGCACCGGGCTCGTAGTCGTCGGTCTGCTGATGAACCACGGCGCGAACTACCACCGCGTCTTCTGGCTCACCACCGCCTTCACGATCCTCGTCATCGCGATCGTGGTGCTGGTCGTCCCGTCGCGACCGCGCAGTACGACGGGATCCATCGACTGGCTGGGGGCCGCGGGCCTGGCGGCGGGTCTTTCGGCAATCCTGTTGGCGATAACCCAGGGCCACTCCTGGGGCTGGACCTCACCGAAGACACTCGGCTGCGGGGCGTGCGGCGTCATGCTCATGGTCTGCTGGTGGCTCTGGGAGCGGCGCGCCAAGGAGCCGCTGGTGTCGACGGAGATGCTGTCCCGACGCCCGATAATGCTGACCAACCTCGCCACGATCTTCGTGGGCATGGGACTGTACTTCGCCTTCCTGGGTTTGACGCAGTTCGTCCAAATCCCCCATCGGGCAGCGGGATACGGCTTCGGCGCGACCGTGCTGGAAGCCAGTGTCATCTACCTGCTGCCGGGCGCGGTCACTGGTTTTGTTACCGCGTTGATGAGCGGCAGGTTCATCGACCGGTTCGGCGCCCGCCCGGTGCTCGTCGTCGCGGCGATGGCGGGTATCGCCGGCTTTCTCTTCATCGCCCTTGTGCATTCCGCCCCGTGGCAGATCATCGCCGCCAGCATTTTGGCCAACGCCTACATCAGCCTCGGCTACGGCGCGCTGCCCGCCTTGGTCGTCAATGAAGTCTCGGCGGCCGAAACCGGCGTCGCCACCGGTATGAACGCGATTGCCCGGACCGTCGGAAGCTCGATCGCCGCGGCGATCGTCGCGGTTCTGCTCGGCCGCTCGGCCACGGGCACGTCCGTTCCGATGGAAAGCAGCTTCATCGCGATATTCCTCGGTGGCGCGATCACCGCGGCGTTGGCGATGGTCCTCATCGCGCTCTCCAGAGTGCAGGCGCGCGGCATCGATAACGTCGAGGCACGCTACGAATCCCGCGCCATGAATCACGAGTGGGGTTAGCGCAGCGCCGCCAGGTTTCTCACCGACTTCTCGATCTCGGATCGCAGCACCCGCGCGACGAGCTGTCCGATCCGCGTGTTGAGCAGCCCGCCCGTCAGTTCAGCCCGCACCTTGAATCTCGACCCGGGCGGATCCTCCTGCACTTCGACGACCAACGCAATGCGCACCCCGCCACGGCCCGCCCCGTTCATCTCGATCAGCTCGGGCTCGTCGTAGCGGGTGACCCGCCAGTGGATGATGTTGCGGAAACCCTTGACCTTGATGCAGGACGACACGCAGGTGCCGACTTCGATGGTCGACGGCACTTCGCTGCGCCAGCCGCCGAAGATGGTCAGCCATTCATCAAAGCGATGCAGGTCCGACGCCAGTTTCCAGGCTTGCTGCGGTCCCAGCTCGGTGGACACTGCCACGTCAATCGTCGCCATTACTGTGTCCTACCCCCGACAACCCGCCCACGAAACTAAACTTGCAGGCCTCGCCGTATCAGCGCGCCGTCCGGCTGCCGACCCTCAGCCGTGGCGTAGGCACGGCTTCTTCCGCGAAATCAGCCCCTCAGCAACGCCGCACGCAAGCGATTCCATTGTCAAAATGTAAATTCGTTGCGGAATCGCTTGCGAAGGACGACGGAATCCGCGATTGTTTACCCACAACTTCGGGGGCCGCATTCGGGGGGTCAAGGAGGTTTTGTCCTGACCGGCACAGACACCACCGCCGTAGACCACACGACGGGACAGGACCCGGCTTCTCGCACCGAGGGCAGCCCGGTCATCGAGATCGACAACGTCACGAAGCGCTTCGCCGACTACGTAGCCGTCAGCGAGGCCGACTTCGCGATCGGCTCGGGCGAGTTCTTCTCGATGCTCGGCCCGTCAGGTTGCGGCAAGACGACGACGCTTCGCATGATCGCCGGCTTCGAGACGCCGACCGAGGGCGCCATCCGCCTCAAGGGCAAGGACGTGTCGCGCGTGCCTCCGCACAAGCGCAACGTCAACACGGTGTTCCAGCACTATGCGCTGTTCCCACATATGACGGTGTGGGACAACGTCGCATACGGGCCGCGCAGCATGAAGAAGGACAAGGCCGAGGTCAAGCGGCGAGTCGACGACCTGCTCGAGATCGTCCGGCTCACCGATTTCGCCCAGCGCAAGCCCGCGCAGTTGTCCGGCGGACAACAACAGCGCGTGGCGCTGGCCCGAGCACTGGTGAATTACCCCAGCGCGCTGCTGCTCGATGAACCCCTCGGCGCCCTCGACCTCAAGTTGCGTCAGGTCATGCAGTTCGAGCTGAAGCGAATCCAGCGAGAGGTCGGGATCACGTTCGTCTACGTCACCCACGACCAGGAGGAAGCGCTGACGATGAGTGACCGCATCGCGGTCATGAACGCGGGCAATGTGGAACAGATCGGCAGCCCGACCGAGATCTACGACCGACCGTCGACCGTCTTTGTGGCCAGCTTCATCGGGCAGGCCAATCTGTGGGCCGGACGCCAGACGGGTCGCGCCAACCGCGACTTCGTCGAGGTCGAGGTGCTCGGAACGACGTTGAAGTCGCGTGCCGGCGACACCACGATCGAGCCGGGCGGTCACGCGACATTGATGGTGCGTCCGGAACGCGTGCGGGTCTCGATGGACGCGCCGACGGGTGACGTGGCGACGGTGCGCGCGACCATTCGAGACCTGACGTTTCAGGGGCCGGTGGTGCGGTTGTCGCTGTCCGCGCCGGATGACTCGACGATCCTCGCTCATGTGGGCCCCGAGCAGGACCTGCCGATGCTGCGCCCCGGCGACAAGGTCCACGTCGGCTGGGCCCCCGAGGCATCGCTGGTGCTCCCCGCCGCCGACATTCCCACCACCGAGGATCTCGAGGAGATGCTCGACGACTCGTAACCGTTGGCCGTAATCCGTATTCTCCCTTCGGAAATCCACGAAAGGCATAGTTGCCATGCCCAGCAAGAACTCAGCAATCGATGTCGAACTGGCTGCCCGTCTTGCGGCCAATCGGACCTCGCGCCGGCGGTTCATCGGCGGCGGCGCCGCGGCCGCGGCAGCGGTGGCCCTCGGCGGCTCCTTCCTCGCCGCGTGCAGCTCGGACAACAAATCCGCCACCGGCACATCGCCGTCGACACAGGCGGGACCCGCCACTGGAACGTTGCGGATCTCGAACTGGCCGCTGTACATGGCCGACGGCTTCGTCGCCGCGTTCCAGAAGTCGTCCGGCCTCACGGTGGACTACAAGGAAGACTTCAACGACAACGAGCAGTGGTTCGCCAAGGTGAAAGAGCCGCTATCGCGCAAACAGGACATCGGCGCGGACCTGGTGGTACCCACGCAGTTCATGGCGGCCCGCATCCATCGCCTCGGCTGGCTCAACGAGATCAGCGATGCAGGCGTCCCCAACAGGAAGAATCTGCGCAAGGACCTGCTGGATTCGCAGATCGATCCCGGGCGTAAGTTCACCGCGCCCTACATGACCGGCATGGTAGGGCTGGCGTACAACAAGGCCGCCACGAAGCGGGACATCAAGACCATCGATGACCTGTGGGATCCGGCGTTGAAGGGCCGGGTCAGCCTGCTCTCAGACACGCAGGACGGGCTCGGAATGATCATGCAGTCGCAGGGCAATTCGCCCGAGAAGCCGACCACAGAGGCCGTTCAGAAGGCGGTCGACCTGGTCAAGGAACAGAAAGACAATGGCCAAATCCGGCGCTTCACGGGCAATGATTACGCGGACGATTTGGCTTCGGGCAATATCGCTGTCGCGCAGGCATATTCGGGCGACGTCGTGCAGCTGCAGGCCGACAACCCCGACCTGCAGTTCGTCATCCCCGAGTCCGGCGGCACGTGGTTCATCGATACCCAGGTGATCCCCTACACGACACAGAACCAGAAGGCCGCCGAGGCGTGGATCAACTACGTCTACGATCGCCCGAACTACGCCAAGCTCATCGCGTTCACTCAGTACGTTCCCGTGTTGTCGGACATGACCGACGAGCTCAACAAGATTGATCAGAAGCTGGCCGGCAACCCGTTGATCAACCCGCCGCAGGCGAGCATCGACAAGTTGAAGTCATGGGCCGACCTCACCGACGAGCAGACGCAAGAGTTCAACACGCTCTACGCCGCCGTCACCGGCGGCTGAGCCGATGGCCGGTGCCGCCGCCAGCAATCGACAGCGGAGCAAGATCGCCCCGTACCTGATGATCCTGCCCGCGCTGGTGTACCTCGGGATCTTCTTCGTGGTGCCGTTCTATTCGCTGGCGCGCACGTCGCTGTCGTCGTCGGGCGGCTCGGTGTATCTGCCGACGCTGACATTCAACTGGGACTTCGGGAACTACGCCGCTGCGTTCAGCCACTACCAGGACCAGATCATCCGGACCTTTACGTATGCGTTGGTGGCCACCGTGCTGTGCGTGCTGCTGGCATTTCCGCTGGCATACGTCATCGCGTTCAAGGCGGGCCGGTACAAGAACCTGATCCTCGGATTGGTGATCCTGCCCTTCTTCGTGACCTTCCTGATTCGCACCATTGCGTGGAAAACCATTCTGGCCGACGAGGGTTGGGTGGTAAGCGCATTGGGCGCGGTCGGCCTGCTGCCCAGCGAGGGCCGGCTGCTCTCGACCAGTTGGGCGGTCATCGGCGGTCTGACCTACAACTGGATCATCTTCATGATCCTGCCGCTGTACGTCAGTTTGGAAAAGATCGACCCCCGGCTCATCGAGGCGTCGAAGGACCTCTACTCGACGAACAGGCGCAGTTTCACCAGGGTGATCCTGCCGTTGTCGATGCCCGGCGTGCTGGCGGGCAGCCTGCTGGTCTTCATCCCCGCATCAGGCGACTTCATCAACGCCGACTATCTGGGTAGTACCCAAACGACGATGATTGGCAACGTCATTCAGAAACAGTTCCTCGTCGTCAAGGATTATCCCGCCGCCGCGGCGCTGAGCATGGTGCTGATGGCGATCATCCTCGTCGGCGTGCTGCTCTACACGCGGGCGCTCGGCACGGAGGACCTGGTATGACGACCCAGGCCATGGCCGAGGTCGGCACCACGGAGCCCAAGAAAATCAAGGGCAGCCCCAGATGGGGCGACCTGATCCTGCGCATCGTCGCGTGCCTGGTCCTCCTCTATCTGTTCCTGCCGATCTTCGTGATCGTGTTGTTCTCGTTCAATAATCCAAAGGGCAAGTTCAACTATTCGTGGCAGGGCTTCACCCTGAACAACTGGGCACACCCCTTCAAGTACCCAGCGTTGACCGACGCATTGAAGCTGAGCCTCAACGTCGCCGCGGTCTCAACCGCTTTCGCTCTTGTGTTGGGCTCGCTGGTAGCCGTAGCCCTTGTGCGCCAACGATTCCGAGGGCGCACCGCGGTCGACACGTTCCTGATACTGCCGCTCACCGCCCCGGAGGTGGTGATGGGCGCGGCGCTGCTGACCCTGTTTCTCGATTTGGGCTGGGCGGCCGGCTATACCACGATCCTCATTGCGCACATCGCGTTCGAGATCAGCTTTATCGCGATGACGGTGCGCGCCAGGATGCGGGGATTCGATTGGACATTGGAGGATGCCTCCATGGATCTCGGTGCCAGCCCCACTCGCACGTTCTTCAAGGTGACGCTGCCGCTTATCATTCCGGGCATCGTGGCCGCAGGCATGTTGTCGTTCGCGCTGTCGCTCGATGACTTCATCATCACCTATTTCGTCAGCGGCTCGACGGTAACCTATCCCCTGTACGTCAACGCTGCTGTCAAGGCGGCGGTCCCGCCGCAGATCAATGTGCTGGCAACCGCGATCCTGGTCATCAGCCTAATCCTGCTCGGCGTCGGAACTCTGTACCGCCGCAAGCGATTCGAGGTCTGAACCACCTCGCGCCTACGGGTCGAGGCGCACGGTCACCGATACCCGTCCTTTGGTGTCACGGCTGGCGACGGCATGCCCGTTCCGGTCCTGTCCGTACAGGTTCACCAGCGTGATCGGTCCACCCTCGCCGAGGAAGTTGCGCCACCAGTTCTTCGAGTCCGGGGCGGTCACTCCGATGACGTAGCCGTCACCGGAGCGTCGATAGCCGACCGGGATTTCGAAGGTCTTGCCCGACCGTCTTCCCACGTAGCGGATGACGACAAGGCCGCGGCCGATCACGCGACCAACGAGCGGAGCGTTGATCAGGAACACGGCTGCCCCGTTGACAATTCGAACCAGCGACGAATCCATCAGTCCTCGAGCCATAAGTTTCTCCTATGTCAAGCCGCTGCCGTTTGGCAAGGCTGTTGTCGGATGTGATGGTCTGCGTGTAGGTGGCCGTAGACGACGCGGGCCAAGCGGCGTTTGAGGCAACGCAGCGCTTCGGTAGTGGAGTCACCTTCGGCCTGTCGATGGCGGTAGTACGCCTGTCCGAGGCCGTCGAGTCGGATCTGGGTGACCGCGATACGGTGCAGGGCGGTATTGAGTTGACGGTTGCCCGACCGTGTCATCCGGACTCGGCCGGCGGTGTTGCCCGACCACACCGGTATCGGTGCGACGCCGCTGTGGCGGGCGAAAGCGGGTTCACTCTTGAACCGGGTGACCCCGGCGGCTTCGCCGACGATCTTGGCGGCGGTGAGTTCTCCACAGCCCGGCATCGCCAACAGCGCCGGCGCCACTTCTCGGACCCGTTCGCCGATCCGTTTGGCCAATGCGTTGATCTGTTCGGTGAGCCCGGTGATGTCGGCCAGTTCGTCGCGGGCCAGCTCGGCCACCAGACCCGACAGGGTATCCAGCCAGTCGCCGAGCAGCCGGCGATGCTTGGCCAGGTCCAGCGAGCGCGCCTTGGGAGCGTGCGCGGGGTCAAGTTCGTGGACGCGCCACAGCAATCGGTTGATCGTCGAAGTCCGCTGTCCAACAAGGTCGTCCCGACGATCCACCAATAGTTTGAGCTCCCGTGACACCTCGTCGTGGGAGGCGATCGGCAGATCCGGTTCACGCAGCACCGCCCGCGCCACGGCCAACGCATCGATCGGATCGGACTTACCCCGGGTCCGGGCCGAGGCCCGAGTCTGGGCCATTAACTTCGGCGGCACCCGCACCACCTGCTGCCCGCAGGTCAACAAGTCGCGTTCCAGTCGCGCCGACAGATGTCGGCAGTCCTCGATACCCCAGCGCAGCCCACTCCCGAACTGCTCGCGGGCCCACGCGACCGCCTGGTGATGACCAGCCGTGGTCGCCTCGACGACCTTCTCTCCGAGCTTGCGTCCAACCTCGTCGACGGCCACGAAGGTATGCGTGCGCTTGTGTACATCGGCTCCAACAACAACCATGGTGGTTGCCTCCATCCACTGTGAGGTGACGGTTGGGCCGGTCGGCGGACACATCTCAGTGGGGGCGATGCCACGCTCCTATCAAGTCACGCCGGCCGGTCCTTCACACCTGATGCCGACAAAACGCATGCCCGCCAACCCGAAGGCGGCACCGAGCCTAAGAGCCAGACACCAGGTGATCAGGATCCCACCACCGCGATAAGCGGCAACCTCACCCTGACACTGAGCCGAGCCTAGCCGGATGTCAGCTGACGACCTCGGCGGGAACCGGCGGGGACGATCGCGCGCCGGTGCGCGCGGCGCCGATGCCCGCGGCGACGACGAGACAGATGCCGACCACGCCGGCCGATCCGGGCATCTGATGCAGGACGATGGCGCCAACGATCATTGCGAAGGCCGGTTCCAGGGCCATCAGCGTCCCGAACGCGGCCGTGTTCAATCGGCGTAACGCCATCATCTCGAGCGCGAACGGCACGACGGGCAACAGGATCGCCAAACCGATTCCGATGACCAGGATCTCCGGTGTCATCCGGGGCAACACCTGCGGTCCGACCACGATCGTGGACACCAGGCCCGCGACCGGCATCGAGACCGCCAGGCCGTTGATGCCCGCGACCTCGTCGCCTACGCGCTGGGTGAGCAGGATGTAGCAGGCCCAGCACGCGGCCGCAGCCAGGGCGAACAACACACCGACGAGGTCGACGGCGCCGGCCCACGGTTGGGTGAGCAGTACGACGCCGGTACCCGCGAGGCCTGGCCACACGAAGCGACCCCCGCCCTTACCGTTGGCGACGGCGACACCCAGGGGCCCCAGAAACTCCAGTGCGCTGGCGGTGCCGAGCGGGATTCGGCCAGCCGCAGCCATGAACAGCATGGTCACCGCTGCGGTCACCACGCCGAGCACCACGCACACCAAGAACGATTTTCTGGTGAACGCCGCAGGGCGGGGCCGGACGATGATGAGCATCAGAACGCCCGCCCAGGCCAGCCGCAGCCACGCGGCACCCTCGACGCCGATGCGGCCGATCAACGTGACCGCGAGGGCCAGCCCCACCTGCACACACAGCATCGACCCCATCGCCATGAGGGCGCCGGTGCGGGCTTGGTTGTCGGTCACTCCTGCATTGAACGGCACCACGACCGTTCACGTCCACTTGATTTTCCTGGACATATCGTTCGATGATCGTGAACGATGGAGACATGGAGATCTGGGAACTGGTCATCCGGGAGTCGGTGCGCCAGACGCTCGCCGACTACACCGCGGGAACCGACCGCAACCGACTCGAGGACATCGCGGCGTGCTTCGCACCCGATGGCACGCTGACGATCGGCGGCCGCGAACCGATGGTCGGCCCTGCCGCCATCGTGGCGGGTCTCGGTGCGCAGGTGAACCGATTCGCGGCCGGGCCGGTCCCGTTGACCCATGTCCGCCACCATGTTTCGAGCGTGCGGTTCGGTGCGGTGAGTCGTGACCGGGCCGAAGTGAGCAGCTATTTCCTCGCCGTCACCAATATCGGCGTCGACCATTGGGGCCGGTACCGCGACGTCCTGGTCCCCGTGGGCGACCGCTGGTTGTTCGCGTCGCGCGAAGCGTCCGCGGATGGCTTCTCCCCCGACAGCCTGATGCACTAGCCATGGACACGCGACGACTGCAGTTGCTTCTGGCGCTGTCCCGATTGGGCTCGATGCGCGCGGTCGCCGAAACCCATAATCTGACCACTTCGACTGTGTCGCAACAGATTGCGGCGCTCGCCAGGGAAACCGGGACGCAGTTGATCGAGCCAGACGGCCGCCGGGTCCGGCTGACCCCCGCCGGGCAGCGCCTGGCCGACCATGCCGTGACGATCCTTGCCGCGGTCGACAGCGCACGCCTGGACCTCGATCCGGACGCAGAGCCTGCAGGCACGGTCCGCGTCGGCGGGTTCGCCACCGGCATTCGGGTGTCGCTGCTGCCGATCGTGTCCGAACTCGCCCAGCACTATCCCAAGGTCGACTTCGTGGTCAGTGAGTACGAACCGCTAGAGGCCTTCGGCCTTCTCGCGAACGATGACCTCGACTTGGCACTGACCTACGACTACAACCTTGCTCCGGCTTCGCTCAGCCCCGTCTTGGAGGCCGTTCCCCTGTGGTCGATCCAGTGGGGACTCGGCGTACCCGCAGGCTCAGGGGAAGGCCCCACCGATGTCGGTGCGTACGCAGACCGGGCGTGGATCGTCAACTCCCGCAACACCGCCGACGAAGACGCCGTGCGCACCCTGGCATCGCTGGCGGGGTTCACCCCGCGGATCGCGCACGAGATCGACAGCCTCGACCTGGTCGAGGATCTGATTGTGGCCGGATACGGGGTCGGGCTGTTGCCGGTCGACAGGCCGACGCATCCCGGCGTGGCGGTGCTGCCGCTGGCTGACCCGAAGGTCGTGCTCACCGCCTACGCCGTGACACGGCGGGGCAGATCGACGTGGCCGCCTCTGCGTGTGGCGCTCGACCGAATGCGGCCGCGGGGATCTTTACCCTGGCCGAGCTGGCCGCGCCCGGAGGCGGGATGATCTGGCGTCAGGCGGCTTTCTTCTGCCGCGCCGCGCGCCGTCGGGTATCCGTCGACCACAGGTAGGCGCAGGTCGGGCACTGCATGTGCACCAACGTGCCCTTGTTGCTCAGCAGGTACTGCCAGTGCGTGGCGCAGTTCCTGCTGCTCTGGCAGACGGTGCAGGCGCTGCCGTGCTCACACCGCGGGCATTCCAGCCAGGCGCGGCGGCCACGGTCGGCGGTCGGGTCAATCGGCAACACGGTCACCGTCCCGGTCCGGCAGCACGCCGGCGCTGACCAGCTCGTCGTAGATGCGCTGCTGCTCCTCGTCGAGATCGGAGTAGAGCATGTCGTACGCCTTGTCCTCCTCGGCCAGAACCGCGATCGGGTCCCAGTCGTCGCCGATCGCCTCGAGCACTGCGGTGCGTCGGCGTGCCTCGTCGAGCGTCAGGTCGTAGGCGAAGTCGAGGTCGGCCATGGGGCACCTCCCATCCTTCAGTCACGCGATTCAAAAAAGTGAGGGTGCCCTATGTCCGGGCGTTTAGGCAATGAATTACGTCACGCCATTGGTGCGAAATTCGTCACACTCGATTACTCAGCCACGCGCGCTGGCGCTCAACGAAGTGAGCGTCGACGACCGCACCGTGGCCGGGGACGAACGCCGCGTCCGCCCCGCCTGCGTCGAGCACCAGGCCCAACGTCGCGGGCCACGCCGCCGCATCGGAGTCATCGTCGATGACGGGATCGCCCGACTCCTCGACGAGGTCACCGCAGAACACGACGGTCTTGTGTGGTCCCGGCGCGACGACGATCAAATCGTGATCGGTATGCCCACGACCGGGATGCCCGACCGCCACCGTCCTGCCGCCGAGATCGAGGTCGAAATCTCGAATCCGGTGCTCGGGCATCCGCAGCGCCGCGACGGCGCGGGCCACCTCCTGGGGGTCTGCCCCGTGATGCACGGCATCGGCGCGCAGGTGCTTGGTTCGATCGGCGATCGTCGTCGCGACCTCCGGTGCGCAGTACACCTCCGCGTCCACGAACGCCGACGAGCCGAGGATGTGGTCGAAGTGGTTGTGCGTCAACACGATATGGCTGACGGCTCGGCCCGCGATTTCCAGAACGTCGGCGTTGATGGCGTCGGCATCGGCCAACGTCGTTCCGGTGTCGATCAGGAGCGCGGCCCTCCGGCCGCACACCAGCCCGATCGTGACGTCGAGAAACGGCAGGCGGCAACGATGCACGCCGTCGGCGAGCCGCTCCCAGGCGAAGTTCACCGTCAGGTCTGCCCCAGCGTCAGCGGCTGCGCGCGCCGATACTGGTCGACAACCTCCGGCGACGGATCGGCGGTGAACATCGTGGTGATACCGAACGACCACCCCGGCGGCGAATCCCCTTGCGACAGTGTCCAAGCCGCCTGCCTCGCCGCACCGAGTGCGACATATTCCCCAGGGGTCGGCACCAGCACCGGCTTGCCGAAGATTGCAGGCGCGATGACACGGGTCGCCTCCGAACGCGCACCTCCGCCGACGAGGATGATCCGCTCGGCGTCGATCCCCTGCGCCGAGATCTTGTCGAGGCAGTACGCCAGCGAGCTCAGCAGGCCCTCGACGCCGGCGCGGGCGATGTTGGCAGGGGTGAGATTGCGCGCCGTGATGCCCTGCAACGCCCCCGAGGCGTTGGGCAGGTTCGGCGACCGTTCACCCTCGAGGTACGGCACGAGCGTGAGCCCCTGGGCGCCCGCCGGCGCCTGCAATGCGAGCCTGTCGAGCTCGTCGAAGTCCACGCCAAGCATCGCGGCAACCGCCGCCAGCACGGGTGCCCCGTTGAGCGTGCAGACTAGCGGCAGCTGGCGCCCCGTCGCGTCGGCGAAGCCGGCCACAATCCCCTCCGCGTCGTGCGGCGCGGCGTGCCCGATCGCGCTCACCACGCCAGACGTGCCGAGCGAGACGATGCAGTCGCCGGGCTGCGCACCGAGTCCCAAGGCCGCGGCGGCGTTGTCACCCGCGCCGGGACCGAGGGTGGCCCCGCGTGAGGTCGGCCCCGCCGCGTCGCTCGGACCCAGCACAACCGGAAGCGCCGGCCGCCGCCCACGCATGGCCAGTTCCAGCAGATCGTCCTGATAGGTGCCGGTCTCGGCGGAGAAGTATCCGGTTCCGCTGGCGTCGCTGCGGTCGGTGCGCAGGTCGGCGAGGTCGGTCGAACCGTTCAGCCGCCAGGTCAGCCAGTCGTGCGGCAGGCAGACCGCGGCGGTCGCGGCGGCGTGATCGGGTTCATGATCGGAGAGCCAGCGCAGCTTGCTTGCCGTAATGGCGGCCACCGGCACGACGCCGATGCGCTTCGCCCACTCGGCGGCACCACCCAGTTCGTCGACGAGGTCGGCAGCTGCGGCACTCGATCGAGTATCGTTCCACAGCAACGCATCTCGGATGACTTCACCGTCTTCGTTCAGACAAACCATGCCGTGTTGCTGTGCGCCGACCGACAGCGCCGCCACATCGTCGAGACCCCCCGCTGCCTTCGTTGCGGCCTGCAGGGCGGCCCACCACCGCTGCGGGTCGACCTCGGTGCCGTCAGGATGCCGCGCCGAACCCGACCGCACGATCTCGCCGGAGTCCGCGTCACACACGAGCACCTTGCACGATTGCGTGGACGAGTCGATACCCGCGACGAGAGGCACGCCTGCGAAGCTACTCCCAAACCGCGCGATGAGTTCCGCGGTAGCCCGATGTCTATACATATATGCGAAAACTCGTGATCACCCAGAACATCACCCTGGACGGGTCGATCGAGATGCTCGACGACTGGTTCGACCCGCAGTTGCAGGACGACGACCTGCTCGCCGAAACGCACCGCCAGGATGCGGAGTCCGATGCGATGTTGCTCGGACGGCAGACGTTCGAAGACTTCCGCAGCTACTGGCCCAAACAGACCGACGACTCGACCGGCATCACCGACTACCTCAACAACGTCTCCAAGTACGTGGTGTCGACGACGATGAGGGACCCCGCGTGGGAGAACTCGACGGTGATCTCCGCAGACCCCGTACAGCGGGTGCATGCAATGAAGTCCGAACCTGGGAAGGACATCGTGCTCACCGGCAGCATCAGCCTGGCCCATACCTTGATTGCGGCAGGCGCGGTCGACGAGTTCCGGCTGTTCGTCTATCCGGCTGTGCAAGGTCGCGGGAGGCGACTGTTTCCCGATGGGACGTCGGTGCGGGCGTTGACGTTGGCCGATGCGCCCCAATCGTTCGCCACCGGCATCACGCTGCTGCGCTACACCGCGCCCTGAAACCATCGATCGCGCCATCGGCGACGGGAGCCTGCCAGAATGTGGGTGTGGACACGGAGCATCCGGGCGCGGAGAAGCGGTGGGATGCGGATCGAGACGAGACGGAAGCCGAACGGCTGGACCGCAATTGGTCCAGCCTGCTGCAGGAGCTCAGGGTCACGCAGACGGGCGTGCAGTTGCTTACGGGCTTCCTGCTGACCCTGCCGTTCCAGCAACGCTTCACGCAACTCGACGGCACCTCACACATTGTCTATCTAGTGACTTTCGCCTGCTCAGTCGGTGCGACGGTATTGCTTGTGGCGCCTGTCGGGATGCACAGGGTGCTGTTCCGCCGGCACCGACTGGATGCCATCGTCTCGATCTCACACGGTTTCGCCATTGCAGGGCTGATCCTGCTCGGCGTGGCCCTCTCCGGTGTCTCGATCGTCATCTTCGACGCGGTCATCGGACGAACCGGTGCATGGATCGCGGGCGGCTGCACATTAGCGGCATTCGTTGTGTTCTGGTTCGTGATTCCTTTGCCGATGCGTCGACGGACTGACCGGTCTTATTAGGGTTTGTGAAGCGCAGACCGGGGGAACTCCGGAGCCATGTTGATCCGTCGAATCGCGCGCCCTCTTCTGTCAGTCGCCTTCATCGGGCAAGGCGTGGATGCCCTGCGGGATCCCAAACCCGCCGCCGACGCTGCGCGGCCGGCGCTCGACGGCATGCGCAAGATGCCAGATCCCGTCGGCACGAACGTCCCCAAGGACGCGGAAAGCTTTGCGCGGGTCAACGCCGCGGTCCAGATCGGCGGTGGATTGTTACTGGCCACCGGCAAGATGCCGCGCCTGGCGTCCGCCGCGCTCGCGTTCACCGTCATCCCGAGCAGCCTTGGCGGGCACATGTTCTGGAATGAGCCCGACCCGCAACGCAAGGCCGATGAGCGTCGCAAATTCATGACCGATCTCAGCCTGCTCGGTGGGCTGATCATCGCCGCCGTCGATACCGAGGGCAAACCGTCGCTCGGATGGCGCGGTCGCCGCGCGGCCCACAAGGTGTCAGTGGCCGTGACCTCTGCCCTGCCCGTCGGCGCCGCCTCGGGTGGCGCGCTTGCCGACAGCGCGTTCGCCGAGAAACTCGGCCATGGTCTTCAGGTGGGCGCCGAACGCGGCCGCGAGTTCGCCCAGGTCGCCCGCGAGCGCGCACCCGAGATTGCCGAAGCGGCTCGCGAACGCGCCGCCGAACTTGCCGACGTCGCCCGCGAACGGGCGCCCGAGATCGCCGAAGCGGCCCGTGAGCGCGCCGCCGAACTTGCCGACGTCGCCCGCGAACGGGCGCCCGAATTCGCCGACGTCGCCCGCGAGCGCGCCGCGATTTTGGCCGAAGTGGCCCGTGAACGCGCACCCGAGATCGCCGAGGCGGCCCGCGAACGCGCCGAGTTGGCGCGCGACCGGGCCGGCGATCTGGCCGACACGGCCCGCAAGGAGACCAAGAAACAGCGCCGCCGCCGGAACTGAGTCCCGCCGTCGCGCCGAATTCGACGGTAGATTGTCGCTCACACCATCACGGTCAGGAGCGACATGACGACTGATCCCGCGCCACAGTTCGGCAGCGATCCTAGGGGTTATCCGCCGCCCTTCGGGGGCAGGCCGGGCGGCCTCGCCACCCGGTTCTTCGCCCGCATCATCGACGGCATCATCGTCGGGATCGTCGGCTTCGTGCTGGCCCTCGTCACCGACACACTGTCCAACTACTGGGTCACCGGTTTGTTCACCGGCCTGCTGATGTTCCTGTACTTCCTTGCCTTCGAGACCGGCCAGGGGTGGACGCCGGGCAAGAAGGTTCTCGGCTTGAGCGTCCACGGCCCCGGCGGGGCGGCAAAGCCGACGTTGCAGCAGTCCGCGATCCGAAACGTGTGGACGCTCCTGCCCATCGTGCCGTTCGTCGGCGGTCTGCTCGCGTTCGTCGCCATCGTCGTCATCGCGATAACGATCAACTCCAGCCCGACCAAACAGGGCAAGCACGACGAGCTCGCGGGCGGAACCCAGGTCGTCAAGGGCTGATCGGCGTCAGATCACTATCGACAGCAGCAGCACGAAGATCAGGCCGGTGACCGACAGCACGGTCTCCATCAGCGACCACGACTTGATCGTCTGACCGACGCTCATCCCGAAGTACTCCTTCACCAGCCAGAAGCCGGCGTCGTTGACATGTGAGAAGAACAGTGAGCCTGCTCCAACGGCGAGCACCATCAGCGACACCTGGCCTGTGCTCATCCCCTCGGCCAGGCCGAGCATCAACGAGGATGCGGTGATCGTGGCCACCGTCGCCGAACCCGTTGCGAGACGAATCAGCACCGCGAGCACCCAGGCCAGCAGGATGGCCGAAATGTGGGCCGCCGTCGCCCATTCCGCGAGTTTCGTGCCGATGCCGGTGTCGACGAGCACCTGCTTGAAGCCACCACCCGCGGCGACGATCAGAATGATGCCCGCAACTGGCGGCAGGGATGTCTCGAGGCATTTGGTGATCTGATCGCGGGTCATCGCCGCGCCGCGACCGAGCGTGAAGATGCCGACGATAACAGCGATCAACAAGGCCATCAGCGGACGACCGAGAACGTCGAAAACCTGGCGGATGACGCTGTTT
>JBKPSU010000233.1:0-9428 GCA_046735135.1 Actinomycetota bacterium | reverse complement strand
GTCGTGCACGGTCCGTCCCGGTAACCCGAAAACGCGCCGGTGGCCGCACCGAGTGGATCCCCCACCCCACCTCGACACCGGCCAAGCCCGCGTCAACAACTACCACCACCCCCACCACTACCTCACCCCCGACAAACACGGCGAGAGCAGTGCAAATGACGAGGACGAGCCCGAAACAAGAGGTCATTGATATCGCAAGGACTTGCGTTCACACGGGCACTCCGACTTTCATGTCTAACCATGCCTGAATTGGATCGTCGCAGCATGCTGGCCGTAGCCGGCATTGGGCTGCTCTCGTCGTTGATTCCCGTCCCGAAAGCCCAGGCCGCAGGGCCTTACATTTTCGAGGACAACTTCGATGGGCCGGCGGGGTCGGCGCCCGATCCATCGAAGTGGATGATCTCAAAGGCCCGCGAGACGATGAAGGACCCGACGTTCTGGGAATTGCCGGAGAATGTCGGGCAATATCGCGATGACCGCCGGAACGTGTTCCTCGACGGCAAGTCCAACCTCGTCATCAAGGCCTTCAAGGAAGGCAACACCTACTACGGCGGCAAGATCAACACCATTTGGGAAGGCGGCGTCGGGCACACCTGGGAAGCTCGGATCAAGTTGGAATGCCTAACCCCCGGTGCCTGGCCTGCGTTCTGGTTGTCCAGCGACGCCAACGGCGAGATCGACATCGTCGAGTGGTACGGCAACGGCAACTGGCCATCAGCGACGACCGTTCACGCCAAAGCGAACGGCTCCGAATGGGAAACGCAAAACATCACCTTGGATACCGCCTGGCACACATGGCGTGTCCTATGGGACCAGGCCGGCATGAAGTTCTGGAAGGACTACACCGACGGCGCGGCGCCGTACTTCACCGTCGCGGCGGACCAGATGGAGGACTGGCCCTTCAACGACCCCGGCTACAAGGTGTTCCCGATATTCAACCTCGCGGTCGCCGGGTCCGGTGGCGGCGATCCCAGCGGAGGCACGTATCCCGTGCAGATGCTCGTCGACTACATCCGCGTCTGGTAGCGATGTAAGGACCTACGTCAGAATGCCGCCTCGGGCAACTGCATGACCTCGTCGTCGATGTCCTCGATGATCGAGCGCACCGCGGTCAGCTTGGGCAGCATGTTCGACGCGAAGAACGCCGCGACCGCAATCTTGCCGCGATAGAAGTCCTCGTCGGCGCCCGCACCGAGAGCGGCCGTCGCGACGTTGGCCTGCACCAGCAAGCGCCACCCGATGAGCAGGTCCCCGACGGCGAGCAGGTATCGCACCGACGCCAGGCCGACTTTGTAGATCTCCGTTGGGCTTTCGGACGCCGACATCAGATAGCCGGTCAGCGTGGCCGTCATCGCCTGGACATCTTCGAGCGCGTGACGCAACTGTTCGGCCTGTTGCTTCAGGCTCGCGTCACAGGAGTCGATGGTGGCGGTCACCTGTGAAGCCACATGCGCGAGCGCCTGGCCGTGGTCGCGAACGATCTTGCGGAAGAAGAAGTCCTGCGCCTGGATCGCGGTGGTGCCCTCATAGAGCGAGTCGATCTTGGCGTCGCGGATGTACTGCTCGATCGGGTAGTCCTGCAGGAAGCCCGACCCGCCGAACGTCTGCAGCGACTCGGTGAGGACCTCGTAGGCGCGCTCGGAACCGACACCTTTGACCACCGGCAGCAGCAGGTCGTCGACGCGGTGTGCCATCTTCGGGTCGGCACCCGAAACCAGCTGTGCCACATCGTCGTTCTGATGCGCCGCGGCGTACAGGTAGAGCGCCCGCATGCCCTCTGCGTACGCCTTCTGTGTCATCAGGCTGCGCCGCACGTCCGGGTGATGCATGATCGTCACTCGCGGCGCCGACTTATCCGTCATCTGCGTCATGTCCGCGCCCTGCAGGCGGGTCTTCGCGTACTCCAGCGCGTTGAGGTATCCCGTCGACAGGGTGCCTGTCGACTTGACGCCGATCGTCATCCTGGCGTGCTCGATGACGGTGAACATCTGGGCGATCCCGTTGTGCACATCGCCGACGAGATAGCCCACCGCAGGCACACCGTGCGCACCAAAGGTCAATTCGCATGTGGGGGAGGACTTCAGCCCCATCTTGTGCTCGAGTCCGGTCGCGAACACCCCGTTGCGCGGGCCGAGTTCGAGGGTCTCCGGATCGAAAAGGTACTGCGGCACGTAGAACAGGCTCAGCCCCTTGGTGCCCGGCCCAGCACCCTCCGGTCGTGCCAGCACCAAATGGAAGATGTTCTCGGTTGCGTCACCCAGATCGCCTCCGGAGATGAACCGCTTCACGCCTTCGATGTGCCACGTGCCGTCGGGCTGAGCGATCGCCTTCGCGCGCCCGGCGCCGACGTCTGAGCCTGCATCGGGCTCGGTCAACACCATGGTCGCCGACCAGCCACGCTCCAAACCCTCTGCTGCCCAACGGATCTGCTCTTCATTGCCTTCTGCGGCAAGCGAGTGCGCCATCGCCGGGCCCAGCGCCCACCAGAAGGCAGCCGACGGGTTGGCGCACACCAGCATCTCGTTGATCGCCCACGTCAGCGCCGCAGGTGCGACGACGCCGCCGACTTCTTCGGCGAGACCGATGCGCCACCACTCGGCATCCATGATCGCCTGCACGGACTTCGCCAACTCGGGCGGCACAGAGATGGTGTGGCGCTCCGGGTCGAACACCGGCGGGTTGCGGTCGGCCTCGGCGAACGATTCGGCGACCGGGCCCTCCGCGAGCCGGGCGACCTCGGCGAGCATGGTGCGAACCGTGTCGCTGTCGAGGTCGCCGTAACCACCCGCGTCCAGAACCCGGCCGAGCTCCAACACTTCGAACAAGTTGAACTCAATGTCACGGACGTTGGCGATGTAGTGCCCCAAGACCATTCCCTTCACAGAGCGGAAAACTCACAGAAGTGTGGCTGACCAGGGCAAACGTACGCAACCGTAACCTACGGTGACGGAACCGTAGGGTCCCTCGTCGATTGGGACGGTGTGGTGTGCCTCATACCCCTGGCAGTTCGGCCGAAACATCGGCGCGGGTGGCGTCGAAGCCGAAAAACCCCTTGAGAGGCAGGGTTTCGGGCAGCGGGTCGTCGTAGCTCCACGCCACGTCGTCGACAACGGCATCGCCGACGAGGGCCGACCAGTACGTCGCGTAGCCCTTGTAGTTGCAGTAGCTCGTGGTGTCGGAGCGCCTGAGCAAATCGGTGCGCACGAGCGACGGATCGACGTACAGCAGTGGTGCGAGCGCCGTCTCGAAGACGATCATCGTGTCGGTGGTGTCGACGAGCGTGGTGCCTGCGACGGTGACGCGCAGTCTGCGGTCGGTCGGACGGCAGTCAACCCGGTGGTAGGGGTTGGGCGGATAGTGGACAAGCTTGCGTCCTTCCTCCAGCCAGGTGTCGACGGCATCCCATGGAACACGCACATACCCTGTCGCCTCCGGCACCGGCTCGTGAGGGACGTCACCGACCTCGTCTACCGGGAACGCGTAGCTGAGCGGGTGATCGCGGCGGTGCACCATCAGCGCCCGCTCGGTGTCGATCACCGTGTCACCGCCGCGGATCGCCTGCACCCGGCGGCGGTGGGGCTCGACGAACACCGGGTCGTCGGGAAGTGGGGGAGAGAACCATCCGGCGGGGTCCTTGCTCAGTGGACCGCGTCCGGCCACAAGACTCATTCGACAAGCCTGACAAAAGCTGTGCCGATCGTCACGCCCGGGTCGAAGTTTCACCGAAGCCGCCTGCCGTGGCGACAGAAGGAGTGCAATAGCGGGTACACAATCCGGGGGTCGGCTACGAATGGGGTGGGCGTGAAGCGACTCAATGGTGTCGACGCGTTGATGCTGTACATCGAGACGCCCGAGGTCCACATGCACACGCTGAAAATCGGTGTGCTGGACGTGTCGAAGGTGGACGGCGGGTTCAACTTCGATCTGTTCCGGCAGGTCGCCTTTCCGCGATTGCAGGCCATGGCGCCGCTTCGCTACCAGCTCGTCGACATCCCGCTCAAGCTGCATCACCCGATGTGGGTGGTCAACGACCACATCGACTTCGACTACCACGTCCGCCCCATCCGGGTACCCGCGCCCGGCGGCCGACGCGAGCTGGACCAGTTGATCGGTGAGATCGCCAGCACCCCGCTGGACCGCAGCCGCCCATTGTGGGAGATGTACGTCGCCGAGGGCCTGGCCGACGACCGCATCGCGATCATTCACAAGGTCCACCACGTGCTTGCCGACGGGACGGCGTCGGCCAACCAGATGGCCAAGGCGATCCGGCCGCAGAGTCCGTCCGGGGTGATGGGGATGTTGGAAGAGCCCGACATCGCGCGGACCCGGTCCGCGCTGGTGAAGGCGGCCGCCCGCGACCACGTGGGGTTGGTCAGAAAGCTGCCGCGCCTGGTGAGCGAGACGGCGACCGGGGTGTCTCGGGTTCGGCGGCGGTCGAAAGAGCGCGGCGAACACCCTGACCTGGCGCGCAACTTCGCGCCGCCGGACTGCTTCATCAACCATGTCGTCACCCCCGGCCGCCGGTTCGCGACGGCACCGCTGGCGTTGGCAGACGTCAAAGAGGTCTCCAAGCGCCTCGGCGTCACGATCAACGACATCGTGCTCGCGATGTCGTCCGGAGCCCTTCGCCAACTCCTGCTGCGATACGACGGCAAGGCCGACGAACCGCTGATCGCCGGTGTGCCGATCAGCACCGACCCGTCGACGGAGCGGTTGGCGGGCAACGAGTTCACCTACATGACGACGTCGCTGCCGGTGCACATCAAGGACCCGCTGGAGCGGGTGAAGGTCACCTCGCTGTCGACCACCATCGCCAAGGAAAACCATCAACTGCTGGGGCCGACGATCCTGCCTGCCTGGCTGTCCTACCTTCCGCCTGCGCTGGCGCCGCCCGTGTTCCGCAAGCAAGCGCAGCGTCTCGAGTCGGCCAGTGTCATGAACCTGACCATTTCGAACGTTCGCGGTCCGCGGGAGCGAGGTGTCATCGAGGGCGCGACGGTCAGCGAGATCTATTCGGTCGGACCGGTCGTCGTGGGCAGCGGCATGAACATCACGGTGTGGAGCTACGTCGACCAGCTGGCGATCTCGGTGATCACCGACGACCGCACGCTCGACGATCCGCACGAGGCGACCGATGCGATGCTCGACGCTTTCGCCGAGATACGGACCGCGGCAGGAATTACCGGGAACCTGACACCGGTAGGCGACACCCTGCCGCTGGCTGCCGCCGCGGGCTGACGACCTACCTGGTCCAGCCGCGGCGGCGCAGCCACCAGTCACGCCCGACGATGATCAGGATGACCACGGCGAAGAACACCAGGAAGGCGTCCTCGACGCGTCCGACGTGATTACCGCGCAGCATGCACAGCAGGAAGATCGCGGAGAGAATGCCGCCGATCTGGATGGCCTTGTGGTTCTCCTTGGACCAGCCCCATGCGGCGGAAGGCACGTCTTCGATGTCGACACCGTCGGTTCGGTCCAACTCGGTGCTCACCACGGCTGCTCCTCACGGTCGGGCTTGGCTCTGGCGACATTCTGGCATAGCTGCTTCTGCCCGTCGCCGTAGTGTGGTGCGTCATGGCAGGACAGTTCGCCGGCAAGGTCGCTTTCATCACCGGCGCGGCCCGCGGCCAAGGTCGCTCACACGCGGTGCGCTTCGCTGAGGAGGGCGCGGACATCATCGCGCTCGACCTGTGCGGCCACCTGGACAGCGTCGCCTATCCGATGCCGACGCGGGAGGATCTCGACGAGACCGTCAACCTCGTCGAGAAGACCGGCAGGCGCATCGTCGCCGAGCAGGCCGACGTGCGCGACTTCGAGCGCCTCAACGAGGTGGTGGCCGACGGCGTGGCCGAACTCGGCCGGCTGGATTTCGTGCTAGCCAATGCTGGGATCTTTCCTGCGGCGGGGGAGCAGCGCCTCGACATCGCGGCCTTCGTCGACGCCATCGACGTGAACCTGAAGGGCGTGTACTTCACGATCGAGGCCGCATTGCCGTCGATGCTGTGCCACGGCGACGGCGGTGCCATCGTGATCACCAGTTCGGCCGCGGGATTCAAGTCGGTCAGCACCACTTTCGATTCGATGAGCCACGGCGCCGCGGGCTACACCGCCGCAAAGCACGGCGTGATCGGCGTGATGCGGCACTACGCAACGTCGCTGGCGGAGAAGAACATTCGCGTCAACTCGGTGCACCCCGGCGGCGTTGCGACGCCGATGATCATCAACGAGGCGATGGGACGGCTGATCGGCGAAGACCCGGAATTCGGCAAGGCTCAGCAGCCGAAGCTGTCCATGCCTCCGATGGAGCCGGAGGTGATCACCGACATGATGGTCTATCTGTGCGGGGACTCCGGCCGTTTTCTCACCGGGGTGACGCTGCCGATGGACGGCGGCCTGACACTCAAGTGATCGAGCTGTAGCGGCGCAGCGCCTCTGCGCGCTCGGCCTTGTGGTCGACGATCGGGTCGGGATAGTCGTCGGTGTCCAACTCGGGGACCCAGCGCCGGATGTATTCGCCGTCGGGGTCGAACTTCTCGCCCTGCGTCGTCGGGTTGAACACCCGGAAATACGGCGCGGCGTCGGTGCCGGTGCCCGCCGCCCACTGCCAGCCGTGCTGGTTGTTGGCCATGTCGCCGTCGACCAGTTGCTCGAGGAACCAGCGCGCGCCCCACTGCCAGGGCAGGTGCAGGTCCTTGACCAGAAACGACGCCACGATCATCCGGACCCGGTTGTGCATCCAGCCGGTCTGGGCGAGCTGGCGCATGCCCGCGTCGACTATCGGAAACCCCGTTCGTCCGGCCTTCCACGCCTCGAACGCCTTCTTCGCCTCGGCGCCCTCGTTGAGTTTCATCGTGTCGAAATTCTTGTTCCAGTTCCACCACACGCTGTCGGGCCACTCGTTGAGCACCGAGGCATAGAAATCGCGAAAGGCCAACTCGCGCAAGTACGCCTGCGCGCCCTTACCGCGACCGAGGTCGGTGACCATGGTGCGCGGGTGAATGGTGCCGAACTTGAGGTGCGCTGACATCCGGCTGGTGGCGGACAGGTCGGGCCGATTGCGGTCATCGGCGTAGCCGGCGAGATCGTCGCTCACAAAGTGCTTCCACTGCTGCAGCGCGGCCTGTTCGCCCGCGGGCAGGTCGAGTTCCACACCGGCGTCAGGTATTTCGACACCGCCTTTGAGGCCGGCCGGGTCGATCCAATTCGCCGACTTCGGGCCCGACTTCGCCGGTGCGCGCCAGCCGTGCTTCCGCCATGCGTCGTAGAACGGCGTGAACACCTTGTACGGCTCACCGTCGCCCTTGGCCACCCGCCCCGGCGACACCAGATACGGCGATCCGGATGCCTCCAGCGGAACATCGCCGAGCGCGTCACGCACGGCGTCGTCGCGTCGCCTGCCGAACGGTGTGAAGTCTCCCGAGACATGCACAGCGCTCGCGCCGACGGCGTTGGCCAGCGCGGGAATTCGCTTCTCCGGTTGTCCGCGGGTCACCATCAACCTGCCGTCGAGTGCGTCCTGCACCTCGCGCAGCGCGTCGTAGAGGTACTTCAGCCGCCTCGGCCCGGACGACGCCTTGAGCCGGGGGTCCAGCACGTAGCAGGCCAGCACCTCACCGTCGCCCCCCGCGGCGTCGAGCAAGGCGGGCAGATCATGCAGCCGCAGATCCCGCCGGAACCACAACACAGTGGGCATGCCATTGATGCTGCCCCGATTTCGCGATAGGCAAACAGGGGAGAAACTGACGGAAGGGTGACGCATGCAGTTCTGGTCCGGTACGGCTTTCATGGACCCGTTGGAGGCCGTGCCGGTCGCCAGGATGCTCGACGAGGCGGGCTACGACGGAATCGTCACGTCCGACCACATGATCTACCCGCGCGAACTGTCGTCGCCCTACCCCGATTCGGATACCGGACGGCCGGGTTGGGCACCCGACAATCCGTGGCCCGACCCGTGGGTCTTCACAGGCGCGATGGCGGCGGTGACGCGCCGCCTTCGGTTCTCGAACGCGGTTTACATCGCGCCTGCCCGCCCTCTTCTGGAGGTGGCAAAGGTGGTGGCCGCTGCCGCCGTCGTTTCCGAGGGCCGTGTCTCGCTGGCGGCTGGGATCGGCTGGATGCGCGAGGAATACGAGTTGATGGGCCAGGACTTCACCACTCGCGGCAAGCGATTGGACGAGATGATCCCGGCGCTACGGGAGCTGTGGAAGGGCGGCTGGGTGTCCTGGAACGGCGAGCACTACCAGGTTCCCGAGATGATGATCGAACCACATCCGCCCTCGCCGGTGCCGATCTTCTGTGGTGGCGAGTCAGACACGGCTCTGCGCCGCGCCGCGCGACTGTGCGACGGATGGGTCGGCTATGCATACGCTTGGGATGACGCGGTCGGATATGCACGGCGGTTGACCGAACTTCGTCGGGAGTACGGCCGTGACAACGATCCCTTCGACATCTTGGTGGCGCTGCTCGAGCCGCCGTCGGTCGATCTGTACCGGCGCGCCGAGGACGCAGGCATCACCCAGGTGATGGTCCGGCCGTGGTTCGGCCAGGACACCGGGACAGCCGGCGCGGAAGCGTATCGGCCGGCGATCGAAGAATTCGCCACAACCATCATCGAAAAGTTCAGCTAGAAGCACCTGCACCGCTCTGACACTTGTCGTGACATCAAAGTGGTGTCATTATGATGTCATGGATTTGCAACCGTATGTCGACGGCGTGCGGCACGAGCTCGCCGTGGCGGCCGCCGCGGGCGGTCCCGATGCCGAGGCCCTCGCGGATCGGTTGACGGCACCGCTGGATTCGGCGATCCGGCTTGCGCTGCTGGAAGCACTCTCCGACGCCGCTGAAGAGATCACCCGCGAGCTGGCGCCGGCATCGGTGGACGTGCGATTGCGCGGTCGTGACCCGGAGTTCACGGTGAGCGCCGCCGTCGACGACGCGCCCGACCCGGTCGCGGGCGTGACCGCCGCACCGGAATCCGATGACGACGGCGGCACATGGCGGGTCACGCTGCGGCTGCCGGAGAGCCTGCGGTCACCCGTCGATGCGGCCGCACGGGCGGAAGGTCTTTCGGTGAACGCGTGGCTGGTCCGCGCGGTCGCCACGGCCCTTGGCGGTAAGCGCCAGCCCCGTGCCGCAACCGGCAAACACTTCAGCGGCTGGGTCCGTTGACCGACGAAATCACATGAGGAACTATGCCGACATTCCCAACGCCAGAACCGATTACGGCCTCCATCGAGGTGGTCAGCGGTGCAGTCAACGTCGTCGCCTCGGACTGCGGCGACACTGTCGTTCTGGTCCGTCCGCGGGATCCGAACCGCGCCTCCGACATCCGCGTGGCCGAGGGCGCGAGGGTCGATTTCCGGAACGGCACGCTTGCCGTCTCGGCGGGCAGGCGCTTCGTCTCGCTGGGTCGTGGAGGCGCGGTC
>JBKPSU010000232.1:0-7212 GCA_046735135.1 Actinomycetota bacterium | reverse complement strand
ACGGTGGATAGTCCTGACTGCTCAACATCCCGTAAAGCGCCCGGCGAGTCTGTTGAGCGCCGCACAACGGGCAGGCGGGATGTTGCGCCAGCCGATAGTGGACGAGGCTGACGTATCCGTCCTTTCGCAGTCTTGCCGAGCAGCGATCGCACAGAGCGCCTGGCTAGTCCGCCGCGACCTCGGTCGACCTGCCGCGTTGATAGGCGGCGACGGTGTGAATATGGACGTATTTACAGGCGTCGTCGAAGTCGAGGTCCATCCGCTGATCGCATCCGTCACATCGCCCGTGCGAGTGCAGCAGGACCCTGGTCGCGGCCATCGAGTTATGCCCGACCCGAGTGTATTGGTCACCTCGATACCTGCAGTCATCTAGCGCCAGCGTTATCCGAATCGCCAGCTCGCCGTGCAGTACCCATTCATGACGCGGATCTCCGTCCCAGCGGAAGCCGGTCACCATCGCAAGAGTCTCGAGGTCGGCTAGCCCGAGCGGTGCGATCGGTGACAACTCAACTCCGGCCAGAGTTGGGTCGCCGTCATTGCCGACGTAGCCGAGCTCGGTCAGCACAGATTCCGGGTCGGTGTTGAGCACGAAGGCGACGGCATCGCCCTCTTCGGCGTCGTCCGCCTCCGAGCGCCATGGCGTGTATGAGGACTCGGGTTCGAGTACGGCGACCACCGCCTCCTTCCAATTCGTCACCTCAACAATGAGAAGCCGTTCAATGGGAGTTTGCGTCAACCACTAATTATCCCAGAGGGGTATGACATTTCGGACGCCTGCGAGTTAGCTACAGCGGCGGGGTGAGGGTCCCGATGAGGCGGCTAGTGTCTCGGTTGAGCGATCCACACCGTGATCAGCACCGGTCGCCGACATTAGCGGCACGAGCTTTTCCACTTTGAGGTGGACTGCATGATCGCCAACTGGGAGTTGGCCACAAGTTGATGAGTTCGTTTCACTGCGGGTTGAAATTTTCCCGCGTGATGACCGACCGTTGGCTCGTTCCAAGTGACAGACGTGGTGCGCCCGACTGCGAACTCGAGTCGATGCCGGTACTGAAGATCGAGGCGCTGACGCTCTTCATCAGATTCGTCGTAACCCTTCGCCTTGTTCGCGAGATAGCGGAGCTTGCTCTTGTATGCGGCGGCGGTGATATCGATGTAGAAAGCTGACGACGCTCGCCAACGCGCCGGCCTCCAGACCCTGATCCTCGGGTATCTGCTCGCGCTGCCGAATCGGTGTCGCACCGACCGGACATTCACTTTGTTCGGTTTGTGTTCGACGGGGACCCATAGCCTCCGGACCGTCCCAGAAGCCGGCCAAGCCGAAGACTCGTCGTGACAGCGTTGAAGTCACCCACGGTGTATGTGATACATGCTGCGCCACTGTGCGTTTGAAGCCGAACGGACATTTTCCTCGACACACGGACCCGAAGACGAGCAGTATGTGTGCGGGCAGCGGCAACTATTACGTCCCTCCGAAAGCGGCAACGACGCAATCAAGAGCGGTAGAGAACAGCCGGGTGCGCAAAGGACGAAGCGTGTGGACCGTCCCGTCAGGCCATCCGGGCTCAGGGCGACGTCGGTGACTACGAACATCAGGCGGTGATCAGGGGCTAGTCCACACCGCGCCGAACCACCGGCGTGGGCGTTGTCGAGTCATGGGATACGCCTCGTCAGCCGGGTCCCCGACACGCGCGGCTTCTCCGCCGCAGACGAGGTTTTAGTGTTTCTCCGGTCCAACCTGTCAATACCCGGCCACGGCTAAGGCGGTTGCGGCATAATCAATTTCGACAGTCCTCGCAAACTAGGAAGTTGCCGCAGTCACCGCCCCTAACAGTGCATACACGCCGACAACCGTCGGTCTACGGCTGTGGTACCAGAGCCAGTTGCAACTGAAGGAGGGGTCGAAATGGTCAGAACACATACCGTTGTCGCGGGGGAAACGCTGTCGGCTTTGGCGCTGCGCTTCTATGGAGACGCGGAGCTGTATCGGCTGATCGCCACCGCCAGCGGGGTCGCCAATCCCAACGTCATCAATGTGGGGCAACGGTTGATCATGCCCGACTTCACGAGATACACCGTTGTCGCGGGAGACACGCTGTCCGGTTTGGCACAGCGCTTCTACGGTGACGCGCAACTGGATTGGCTGATCACCGGTGCGAGCGGGATCGCCGATCCCAACGCGATCAACGTGGGGCAACAGCTGATCATCCCGGACATCACGAGACACACGGTCGTCGCCGGGGACACCCTGTCTGCGTTGGCTGTGCGCTTCTATGGGGACGCGGCGTTTTATCCGCTGATCGCCAAGGTCAACGACATCGCCAACCCGAACGTCATCAACGTCGGCCACAAGCTGGTCATGTTCCTCGGGCGTAGCGACGGGTTCGGCCTGCGTATCGTGGACCGCAACGAGAACGACCCTCGCATGTGGTACTACCGATTCCAGACGGACGCGATCGGCTGGAACCCCGGCGTGAATGTCCTGCTACCGGACGACTATCGCACCAGCGGACGCACCTATCCCGTCCTCTACATGCTCCACGGGGGTGCCGCGGACTTCCGCCAGTTCGACTTTCTGGGCATCCGTGGCCTGACCGCCGGCAAGCCGATCATTGTGGTGATGCCTGACGGCGGGCAGGCGGGCTGGTACTGCAATCCGGTCGGCTCGTTCGTCGGCCCGCGAAACTGGGAGACGTTCCACATCGCCCAGCTGATCCCGTGGATCGAAGCAAACTTCCGAACGTTCGCCGAGTACGACGGCCGTGCGGTCGGTGGGTTTTCAATGGGCGGCTTCGGAGCGCTGAAGTACGCAGCCAAGTATTACGGCCACTTCGCCTCCACGAGCGCCCACTCCGGTCCTGCGAGCCTGCGCCGCGACAACGGCCTCGTCGTGCATTGGGCGAACTTGAGCTCGGCCGTCGTCGAACTGGGGGGTGCCACGGTCTACGGCGTGCCCTGGGACGAGGCCAGAGTCAGCGCCGACAACCCGGTCGAGCGGATCGAGAGCTACCGGAACAAGCGGATCTTCCTGGTCGCGGGCACCAGTCCGGACCCGGTCAACTGGTTCGACACCGTCCAGGAGACACAGGTGCTCGCCGGCCAGCGAGAATTCCGCGAAGACCTCAGCGCTGCCGGCATCCCGTTTGATGCGCATGAGGTGCCCGGTGGCCACGTTTTCCGGCCCGACATGTTCGTAATCGACCTCGACGGCATCATCGCCCGGCTACGGCCCGCGAGCTGAGCTTGCGATTCTCGCCTTGCGTCAGAGATTGACCGCCTCGCGTGAACTCAATCCCGTTGTGGTCGTGTCATTCACGGTCGCCTTGAACTGCATCGCGCGGTACGGCCAGCCCCATAATGTGTCCCACTGGGAAACGACGAGACCGACGCCGCCCGAGACGTCGAGCCGGGAACCCGACAGCACATATCCGCCGTAGAGCTGGGCCACGCGATTGTTTGTATGGTCTTCGCGGTCCCACGACGTACCGACCACCGGCATCTGAACCGGCGCCTCGTAAAGGTCGGCGACAGGCGACTCGATTGTGCGGTACCCCAATGCGTATTGGGACGAAAGGAACCCGCCGAGGATCCACTTGCCCCGCTCGAGCCGACGCAGACACAACTCGCCCCACGTCTCACCGGCGGGTGTGATCGGCGTGGGTTCGTTCCCCCATGACCACCGGTTGTTGGCCCAACCCCAGCCTGAGTACTTCCACATGTCGCCGATGTTCGCGGGGCGAATACGCCTCAGGATCATGCCTTTATCTCGCTGGAACCCCGTCGAGACGATGTACACCCAATCGTCGTCGGGGTCGTAGTCCCACGACCAGCACTGCGCGTAGCCGTTGTGCAATGTGCCAGGGAATTTGGCTTTTTCACCCATGTGCTGCCACGAGACGCCGCTGTCGGCAGAGGACCAGATCTCAGTCCAAATCACATTTCCGAATCCGCGGTTGACGATCGCGTGCAGATACAGAGATTTGCCCAACCGAAGCAAGTCGGAGGGGATCACCGTGCTGATGCCGCCGTGGGTCCAGCCTGTGCTTGCGTCGTCGTGGACGTAGTTCCATAGCTGTCGAGCGTAATTCGGGTCCGCACCGCCGGCATACTCGTATCGGATCTGGCGGCTGGCGTTCCCGGTACCGATCAGGACGATGGGTGAACGCCAATCGCCCTCCCCTACTCTGTTGCCGGAGAAGGTGTCTCCGAACACCGACACCAGTTTGCCGTTGGGCGCCAGAATCGACACGCCGAGATCCGCGCATCTCGCGCCCCATCGGTCGGTGATGCCGGGGCCGGTCATGTCTGCCACTTTGCCGTCGACCGCGGCAAGCACCGGCACGGCTGCCGATGTCATCGTCAGCCGCCGCCCCTGCGCCGGGGCATTTGTCGCCGCGCGTGCACCTTCACGTTTCCACCGATACAACGTCGAACGGCTGACCCCGGTCTCCGCGGCGATCGCAGCGACCTTCTCGCCGGACTGCAGTCGCTGCAGTATCTGACGGCGCACGGACGCCGCATCAGGGTCCGGCATATGCCCTCCGTGCACGGCTCATGACCACCCGCACATTGTCTGGCAACGTCACCGAGAAGTGAATAGACCTGCGCATCGTCGTTTCCCGGAGCCTGGCCGTGGAATCGGGTCAAGCGCCTGCCCACGCGAAGTGAATCGGCTTATGCTGGTTGCCGGATACCACACTGAGGGCGTCCGGGGAGTGTCATGCCGGCGAGTAGGTACATGCCGCTGAAGGCGGGAACATATCGCCTATCCTCACCATTCGGTCCGCGCGACCGGCAGATGCACTGGGGGCAAGATTTCGCAGCCGACGACGGCACGCGCATCTACGCGGCGCAAGCCGGATCCATCCAATACATTGGAGCAGCACAGGGTTTCGGTCAATGGATCGTGATCGACCACCCTACTCCAGCAGGTGGCGGCACCACCGTCTACGGCCACATGTGGGACGCCTTTGCCACGGGTCTACGGCTAGGCGACAGCGTGGCCGCCGGTCAGCACATTGCCTACGTGGGAAGCAACGGCCAATCCACCGGCCCACACCTGCACTTCGAAGTGCACCCCACAGTCTGGCGGGCGGGTTCTCAAATTGACCCCATGCCGTGGCTGGCAGGCGCGCTTGATCCAGAGACCACGCTCAAGGTCGCGGCGGTCTCGATAACCGACACCCTGTATGCCGATGTGTCGGAATGGCAACGCCCAGTTGATGATTCCTATCCCTATCAATTGATCGCCATCCGGTCCAACGATGGCACGCATCGGGACAGGAACTGGACACCGAACTACGCCTGGTGCAAGCGACGCTGCGACGAGAATGCGCTTGTCTTCTTCATCGTCTACTTCGTTTGGCGGCAGAACTGGCAGCAGACCGTCAACACGCTCAAGGATCTTGTTGGACAGCCCCATCCAAAGATGGCTGTGATGATCGATGTGGAGAGCTGGCAGGGACAGATCACCGGCAACCAATCCGATGGACTGAACAAGGCCTACCAGGCGATCGCGGATTGGTTGGGCGATCGGCGACGTGTCATCGCCTACGGCAACAGGGGCGACCTGAACAATCTCTGGCCCGACAAGCCCGTTGGACTTCGGATCGTTCTCGCCAGCTACGGGTCAAACCCCGACTATCCCGGCA
Source organism: Actinomycetota bacterium (assembly GCA_046735135.1). Lineage (GTDB taxonomy): Bacteria > Actinomycetota > Actinomycetes > Mycobacteriales > Mycobacteriaceae > Mycobacterium. The sequence goes on along the minus strand of JBKPSU010000232.1, from coordinate 1,561 downwards.
AAATCGCCCACCAGTACACCAACGGCGAGGGTTTCGGCGGCGGCCTACCGGAGGGGTGTCCGCCATTCGGCAAGTGCTGCATGGATTCCGCCGATGGGCTCACCCCCGAACAGTACGCAGCCGGCTGTGGTATCGGCGCCGGGTCGAGGGCGAGCCTAAAGGCACCGACGCCGATCGCGTCATCCTCGCGGCCGAGCACGAGCCCTCATTGAAGACCGTTTCCAACCAGGCAGCCGCCGGTGAACCGAAGTCGACAAGAACAGCCCGCCCCCAACCGAAGCCAGCGGAGAAGCCACGCTCACCGCGCAAGCCGAAGGCCCGCTCCTGAGGGGCGCCGAGAGCGGGTGCCGACGGGCGTGCGTCCACTCCCGCGATGCAGCGTAGGGCGGTAGCGGCGCTCCGAAAGCGATGTCACCGGCGATATCACTAGTCCGGCTCAAGACCTTTCGCCCGGCTACATCGCTCGGCGAGCCCGGCCGTCCGCCCACGGGAAGAACCGCCGGACCGCGGTGGCCACGACCCGCTGATACCCCGACCCCGTGAGCCGCGACAGCACATCGAGGGTTTTGGCCTCCCAGCCGATCACCACCCGGGGCCGACCCCTGGCCACCCCGTCGACGATCGTCGCCGCGGCCAACTCCGGCGAATGCAGCGCCAGGTACTTGTCAAAGAACTCCGCGAACGTCTGCGCGTTCTCGCCGTGGCACACCGTCGCATTGCGCGCGACCGCGGTCTTGATACCACCGGGATGCACACACGTCACTTTCACCGGATGCCCGGCGACAAGCATCTCCTGCCGCAACGCCTCGGTGAATCCACGGACCGCGAACTTGGCTGCGTTGTAAGCACTTTGACCCGGCACCGCAATGAGACCGAACAGACTCGAGATGTTCACGATGTGCCCGTCACCCGACGCGATCACATGCGGCAGAAAAGCTTTCGTGCCGTTCACCACACCCCAGAAGTCGACGTCCATGATCCGTTCCATGTCCTTGAAATCGGAATCCTCGACGTTGCCGTTGTGGGCGATGCCGGCATTGTTGTACACGTGGTGCACCGTGCCGAAGTGCGCGACGACATCCTCGGCGTACGCCAGCACTTCTTCCCGTTCAGCGACGTTCAGCCGGCCGGCCTTCACCTCAGTCCCGAACACGTGCACCGCACGCACCGTCTCAGCGAGACCATCGGCGTCGATGTCGGATAGCGCCAGCTTTGCACCCCTGGCCGCGAGATCGAGTGCCAACGCCCTGCCGATACCCGAACCCGCGCCGGTGATCACCGCGACCTTGCCCTCGAACGAACTCATATCGTTGCTTCCTTTTCGGTCATGAGGGTGCGCAGCCGCGCACCCATGTCGTTGATCGCCTCGTCGGCTTCGGCGAGAACGCCTGCCTGCAAATGAAAGTCGTGCCACAGGCCATCGAACCTGCGGTGTTCGACGCGCCCTGTTCCCGCTTCTGCGGCGGCCTTCTCGATCTTGTCCGCATCGATGCACAGCGGATCGTCGCCGGCCGAATGCAGCACGATCGGCGGCAGCCCCGCCATGTCGCCACGCGCCGGC
>JBKPSU010000231.1:0-12896 GCA_046735135.1 Actinomycetota bacterium | reverse complement strand
GGGTCTATCTCGACGCCGGACCATCCGAACAACAGGCCGCGTCGACCATCGTCGACCTCACCAGCGCGCAACCCCGCATCCTCCGGAGCGGTCCGGTCACAGCCGATGCCATCGCGAAAGTGCTTGGCGTGGAAGCGGATAACCTGACGGCGACTACTTGACCCGCACCCCGAGCATGTGGAACGCGTACTCGGGGGTGACCTCGAACGCCAGCGATCGCGCCGGCAGCGCGGCGAGCACGTCGTCGGTCAACGGGGTCTTGAATTCCAGCGCCAACTCGCCGTGAAACCGCGGGTCGACGCGCTTCACGTTGAGGTCCATTCGCACGCCGGTATCCGAAATCGCGATCGTGGCCGGGCCGTCCTGCTCGGGAGGAGCGCCAAAAGGCGCTCACGCGTGAACACGATCAGTCCGTGGCGGTTGACGCCCAAGCTGGACACCATGCCCGGTATCGAGCCGCTGAACTGCTGACGGGCGCGCACGCGCTCGGCCACGTGGACGATGCCCTCCGGTTCGAGCTGTGCCCGCAACGGCGCAGCCAACCGAGGTTTTGGTGAACACGCTGAAGATGGACGCCACACGCGTACGGTAGGCAGCCGCTCTCGCGCACGACCGCGTTCGCTGCGAGCAGACACCCATTGACAGCCAGGCGCTCTCAACGTCGTCCAGTACGGTTCATGCAGTGGTGAGCGATGTGCAGGACGTAGCCAGTGGGCTGCTTGCGCTCTCCGATCGAGGCGCAGGCGTTCCGCTGCGCGAGCTCGCGCTCGTCGGCCTGACCGCGGCGATCATCACCTATTTCGCGACCGGATGGGTGCGCGTGCTGGCCACCCGGGTCGGCGCGGTGGCCTATCCAAGGGAACGCGACGTACATCTGCAGCCGACACCGCGAATGGGCGGGCTGGCGATGTACATCGGCGTGCTTGCCGCTGTGCTGGTGGCCTCCCAGCTGCCTGCACTCAACCGTGGCTTCGTCTATTCGTCGGGCCTGCCCGCCACGGTGGTGGCCGGAGGGCTGATCATGGCCATCGGCCTGATCGACGACAAATGGGGCCTCGACGCGCTGACCAAGTTCGCCGGCCAGATCACCGCCGCCAGCGTCCTGGTGACGATGGGCGTGGCGTGGAGCGTGCTCTACATCCCGTTCGGCGGCGTCGGCACGATCGTGCTCGATCAGGTGTCGTCGATTCTTCTGACGCTGGCGCTGACGGTCGCGATCGTCAACGCGATGAACTTCGTCGACGGCCTGGACGGTTTGGCGGCGGGACTGGGACTGATCACCGCGTCGGCCATCACGATCTTCTCGATCGGACTGCTGCGTGACCATGGCGGCGACGTGTTGTTCTACCCGCCCGCGGTGATTTCGGTGGTGCTTGCCGGCGCCTGTCTGGGGTTCCTGCCGCACAACTTCCACCGGGCCCGCATCTTCATGGGCGACTCCGGCTCGATGTTGATCGGACTGATGCTGGGTGCGGCTTCGACCACCGCGGCGGGACCGATCTCGCAGAGCGCCTATGGCGCGCGCGACGTCTTCGCTCTACTGTCGCCTTTCCTGTTGGTGGTCGCTGTGATGTTCGTGCCTGCGCTGGACATGCTGCTGGCGATCGTCCGGCGGACCCGGGCAGGTCGTAGCCCGTTCAGCCCGGACAAGATGCACCTGCACCACCGGCTTCTGCAGATCGGTCATTCGCACCGGCGGGTGGTGCTGCTCATCTACCTCTGGGTGGGCATCGTTGCCTTCGGCGCCGCAAGCACGATTTTCGTCGACCCCCGCTACACCGGCGGGGTGATGTTGGCGGCGATTCTGGTGGCGATCGTCGTCACGCTGATTCCGCTTCTGCGGCGCCACGAGGAGTCGTTCGACGAGCTGTACGACAAAAAGTAGTAGTCCTGGTTTCTGGCCGCTTGCTGTGTGGTACGGTGCAGGTAGAACCCGAAAAACCTCGCGGGTTGCCGGCCCCCGAGCCGACGGTTCACCGCCGATCGGCACGGAACAACGACCGACAAAAGGGAGCTACCCCTTGGGTGATTCCAACGCGACCCGCGCCCTCCGATACGCTCGGGGCGCCACGCACAGAATCATTGGGTTAGCCCTCGTGACCGCGGGATTGAGGTGACGCCGTGACGACGCCAGCGCAAGACGCGCCGTTGGTGTTCCCGTCAGTTGCATTCAGGCCGTTGCGCCTGTTCGCAGTGTGTGTGGCGATCGCCGGTTTGGCGACGCTGGCCGCTGCTCTGCTGGGTCATCCGACCGTCGGCGTTTTCTTCGGCATCGGGCTTGGTCTCGGTTTGCTGAACGCGATTCTCGTGCAGCGGTCGGTGGAGGCCATCACCGCGCAAGACCACCCGCTCAAGCGCAAGATGGCGCTCAACTCCGCCACCCGTCTGCTGGTGATGACGGTAATCGGGCTGACGATCGCGTTCATCTTCCGTCCCCAAGGCCTCGGCGTGGTGTTTGGCATGGCGCTTTTCCAGGTACTGCTAGTGCTTTCGACGGCGCTGCCTGTCATGAAGAAACTGCGGGCGGGCGCAAGTGATGGACTCGAAGGAGAGGTCACGGAGCGATGACCGAGACGATCCTGGCCGCCGAATCCGGCATCGAGGTCGGCCATCACACCACGGCGAACTGGTTCGGCCTCACCGTCAACACCGACACCGTGCTGGCCACCGCGATCGCCGCGGTGATCGTGCTGGGGCTGGCATTCTTCCTGCGCGCCAAGGTGACATCGACCGGCGTGCCCAACGGCGTTCAGCTGTTCTGGGAAGCGATCACCACGCAGCTGCGCAACCAGATCGAGGCGGCGATCGGCATGAAGATCGCGCCGTTCGTGCTGCCGCTGGCCGTCACATTGTTCGTCTTCATCCTGGTGTCCAACTGGCTGTCGGTGCTGCCGGTGCAGTACACCGATTCCAGCGGTGCGATCCACGAACTGCTGAAGCCGCCCGCATCCGACATCAACTTCGTGCTGGCGCTCGCGCTGTTCGTCTTCATCTGCTACCACGCGGCAGGCGTCTGGCGCCGCGGCATCATCGGCCACCCCGTCAAGCTGCTCAAGGGTCACGTCGCGCTGATGGCACCGATCAACCTCGTGGAGGAGATCGCCAAACCAATCTCGTTGTCTCTCCGACTCTTCGGCAATATCTTCGCCGGCGGCATTCTTGTCGCCCTGATCGCGCTGTTCCCGCCGTACATCCTGTGGGCGCCCAACGCGATATGGAAGAGCTTCGACCTGTTCGTCGGCGCGATCCAGGCGTTCATCTTCGCGCTTCTGACGATCCTGTACTTCAGCCAGTCGATGGAACTGGACGAGGACCACCACTGATGTACCCGCACTTGCCACAAATCCTGGTGGGACGGCCCACCAGTTATCAAGGAGGATAGGAATGAATCCACAAATCGCTATGGGTGCGCTCATTGGCGGTGGACTGATCATGGCCGGCGGCGCAATCGGCGCCGGCATTGGTGACGGCATCGCCGGCAACGCGTTGATCGCCGGCATCGCCCGCCAACCTGAGGCACAGGGCCGACTGTTCACGCCGTTCTTCATCACGGTCGGTCTTGTCGAGGCGGCCTACTTCATCAACCTCGCGTTCATGGCGCTGTTCGTGTTCGCCACCCCGGTTAAGTAGGTAGTTCACGGTCATGAGTGACCTCAACTTGACGATCCTGGCAGCGGGAGAAGGCGGGGGCCAGAGTAACTTCCTGATCCCCAACGGCACGTTCTTCTTCGTGCTGATCATCTTCTTGATCGTGCTTGGTGTGATCGCCAAGTGGGTTGTGCCGCCGATCTCCAAGGTTCTGCACGACCGTGAAGCCATGGTGCAGAAGACGACCGAGGACAACCGGCGCGCCTCGCAGCTCCGCGCGGCGGCGGATGACGACTACCGCAAGGTGATGGCCACCGCACGCCGTGAAGCGACGAACGTGCGTGAGGAGGCTCGTGCGGAGGGCCGCAAGATCGTCGACGAGGCGCGGACTCGTGCCACCACCGAGGTTTCGTCGTTGCTGCAGCAGGCCACTGAGGACCTATCGGAGCAGTCCCGCGCAGTCATGGCGGATCTCCAGAACTCGGTGGAGTCCCTGGCGTCGCAACTCGCCAGCCGCGTGCTCGGCGTAGAGGTGACCACTCGTACGGTGCCGGCCACAACAGGACAGGGGCGGTAACTCCAGTGTCGACCTTCATCGGACAGCTCGTCGGGTTTGCGCTCATCGTGTTCCTGGTGTGGAGATATGTTGTGCCGCCGGTCCGCACGATGATGAAGAACCAGCAGGAGACCGTCCGCAGGCAGCTTGCCGAGAACAAAGAGGCCGCCCAGAGGGTCGCAGATGCCGACACCGAGCACGCCAGGGCGGTGGAAGAAGCCAAGGCCGAGGCGGCGAAGGTGATCGACGAGGCACGGCACGACGCCGAGAAGATCGCCGAGCAGCTACGAGCCCACGCCGACGCTGAGCTTGAACGCATCAAAACGCAAGGTGCACAACAGGTTCAATTGTTGCGCCAACAGTTCATCCGGGAGCTTCGGCAGAGCCTGGGTGCGGAGTCCGTGCATCGCGCCGGAGACATGGTGCGCGAATTTGTCTCCGATCCCGCGGAACGCTCCGCGACAATAGACCGGTTCCTCGCCGAACTGGATGAGATGGCACCATCGAACAAAGTCTTCGAAGATGCCGTCACGTCGAAGTTGCGCGCGGCCAGCCGGGAGTCGGTGGCCGAGATGGTCAGGCAGCTCGACGGAACCGTCGGCGACCTCGACGTCAACCAGCTGACGACCTTGGCCAACGATCTGGCATCGGCAGTCAAGTTGTTGCGTCGGGAGTCGCTTCTGGCGAGGCACCTGTCGGACCCCTCCAGCGATACCGGCGCCAGGGTGCAGCTCGTCGAGCGGTTGCTGTCGGGCAAGGTCTCCGATCCGGCCCTCGAAGTTCTGAAAACCGCGGCTTCGCAGCGCTGGTCGTCCACCTCTGATTTGGTCTACGGGATCAAGCACATCGCGAGCGTGGCATTGCTCGTGCGTGCAGAGCGCGAAGGCCAGATCGAGGACGTCGAGGATCAGCTGTTCAGGTTCAGCCGAATCCTCGATGCCGAACCGCGATTGATCACATTGCTGAGCGAGTACTCGGCTCCGGTAGACGGCCGAATCGCATTGCTCACCAACATTCTTCACGGCCGTGCGAGCCGGAATGCCGCGGACCTATTGCGGCAGACGATTGAATTGCTGCAGGGCGAACGCGCCGATGAAGCCGTGCGGGAATTAGCTACTCTCGCCGTATCACGGCGCGGAGAAGTCGTCGCACACGTCCGGACAGCAACTGAACTCAGCGAGGCCCAAAGCAACCGGCTGACCGAGGTGCTCACCCGCATCTACGGTCATCCCGTTTCCATTCAGCTCGACGTGGACCCAGCTCTGATCGGTGGTCTGACGATCACCGTCGGCGACGAGGTGATCGACGGATCACTCTCGTCCAAGTTGAAGTCGGCCGAGTCCCGCTTGCCTGATTGATCCCTCCACCACAACGACCCATACACGAAGTAGGAAGACGAAAAGCCATGGCAGAGTTGACCATCTCGGCGGACGAGATTCAGGGCGCCATCGAGGAGTATGTCGCCGGATTCGAGGCCGAAACCGAGCGGGAAGAGATCGGCACAGTCATCGATGCGGGCGACGGCATCGCGCACGTCGAGGGTCTTCCGTCGGTAATGACCCAAGAGCTGCTTGAGTTCCCAGGCGGGGTACTCGGTGTCGCGCTCAACCTCGACGAGCACGACATCGGCGCCGTGATTCTCGGTGACTTCGAGAAGATCGAAGAAGGCCAGCAGGTCAAGCGCACCGGTGACGTGCTTTCGGTGCCGGTTGGTGACGGCTTTCTCGGCCGCGTGGTCAACCCGTTGGGCCAGCCCATCGACGGCCAGGGCGACATCGAAACCGAGGAGCGGCGCGCCCTGGAGCTGCAGGCACCGTCGGTGGTCCAGCGGCAGGGTGTGAGTGAACCGTTGCAGACCGGCATCAAGGCCATCGACTCCCAGACGCCAATCGGTCGCGGCCAGCGGCAGCTCATCATCGGCGACCGCAAGACCGGCAAGACGGCCGTGTGTGTGGACACCATTCTCAACCAGCGTCAGAACTGGGAGACCGGCGACGAGAAGCTGCAGGTGCGTTGCGTTTACGTGGCGGTCGGCCAGAAGGGCACCACGATCGCCAGCGTGAAGCAGACCCTCGAAGAGGGCGGGGCGATGGAGTACACCACCATTGTCGCCGCGCCCGCCTCCGACTCGGCCGGCTTCAAATGGCTTGCGCCGTACACGGGTTCGTCGATCGCTCAGCATTGGATGTATCAAGGTAAGCATGTGCTCATCGTGTTCGATGACCTCACCAAACACGCCGAGGCCTATCGCGCCATCTCACTGCTGCTGCGCCGCCCGCCCGGGCGCGAGGCGTTCCCCGGCGACGTGTTCTACCTGCACTCGCGGCTGCTGGAACGCTGCGCCAAGCTCTCCGACGAACTCGGTAGCGGCTCGCTGACCGGTCTGCCGATCATCGAGACGAAGGCCAATGACATCTCGGCTTACATTCCGACCAACGTCATCTCGATCACCGACGGCCAGTGCTTCCTCGAGACCGACCTGTTCAACCAGGGTGTACGACCGGCGATCAACGTCGGCGCATCGGTCTCCCGCGTCGGCGGCGCCGCGCAGATCAAAGCGATGAAAGAGGTGGCGGGGTCGCTGCGACTGGATCTGTCGCAGTACCGAGAACTCGAGTCGTTCGCGGCTTTCGCCTCCGACCTCGACGAGGCCTCGAAGAACCAGCTGGACCGCGGCGAGCGATTGGTGGAGCTGCTCAAGCAGCCGCAGAACAGCCCGATGCCAGTTGAAGAGCAGGTGGTCGCCATCTTCCTCGGTACCAGGGGCCATCTCGACTCCGTGCCCGTCGAGGACGTCCAGAAGTTCGAACGAGAGTTTCTCGAGCATGTGAAGTCCTCGCACGACAACATCCTCAACGAGATCCGGGAAAGCAAGAAGTTTTCCGAGGAACTGGAAAAATCGCTCGAGAAGGCGGTCAACGATTTCAAGAAGGGCTTCGCCACCTCCGACGGCAGCTCGGTCGTTCCGGACGAGCACGTCGACGCGATGGACGAGGAAGACGTCGAGAAGGAATCCGTGAAGGTTCGCAAGCCCAAACCCAAGAAGAAGTAGGCCGGAGAGCTAATGGCTGCCACACTGCGCGAACTGCGCGGCCGCATCCGCTCCGCCGGGTCGATCAAGAAGATCACCAAGGCCCAGGAGATGATCGCGACGTCGCGAATCGCCAAGGCGCAGGCCCGAGTCGAGGCGGCTCGGCCATACGACCGCGAAATCACCAACATGTTGACCAATTTGGCCGACGCGAGCGCATTGGATCACCCGCTGCTGGTCGAGCGCAAGAACCCGCGCCGAGCGGCTGTGTTGGTCGTGTCGTCGGATCGCGGTCTCTGCGGTGCATACAACTCCAACGTGTTCCGGCGCTCAGAGGAGCTGTTCTCGCTGCTTCGCGAGGAGGGCAAGGAACCGATTCTTTACGTCGTGGGCCGAAAAGCTCTCGGTTACTACAGGTTTCGCAATTGGGATATCACCGAGTCGTGGACAGGTTTCTCCGAGCGGCCCGAATACGAGAACGCGCAGGAGATTGCCTCGACACTCGTCGATGCCTTCCTCGCCGGCATCGACGACGAAGGCGACGACCCCGGAGCCGACAACATTCTTGGCGTCGACGAACTGCACATCGTGTTCAACGAGTTCAAGTCAATGATGTCGCAGGCGGCGGTGGCTCGCCGTATCGCCCCGATGGTGGTGGAGTACAGCGAGGAGGACACCGGTCCGCACACGCTGTTCTCGTTCGAGCCTGACGCGGAGACCCTGTTCGCAGCGCTGCTGCCGCGGTACGTATCGACACGCATTTTCGCCGCGCTGCTCGAGGCGGCGGCATCCGAGTCGGCCTCACGCCGGCGCGCCATGAAGTCGGCATCGGACAACGCCGACGACCTCATCAAGGACCTGACTCTGATGGCCAACCGCGAACGACAATCTCAGATCACCCAGGAAATCAGCGAAATCGTCGGTGGCGCTAACGCGCTTGCGGACGCCGCCAAGAAGTAGCCCTTAGGAAGCGAACAGACATGACTGCTACTGCCGAAAAAGAGACCAGCACCGACACCGCTGGCCGCGTCGTCCGCGTCACCGGCCCGGTCGTCGACGTCGAATTCCCGCGCGGCTCGGTACCCGAACTGTTCAACGCGCTGCACGCCGAGATCTCGTACAAGGACCTGGCGAAGACGTTGACGCTCGAGGTGGCACAGCACCTCGGCGACAGCCTCGTGCGCTGCATTTCTCTGCAGCCCACCGACGGCCTGGTGCGCGGCGTCGATGTGAAGGACACGGGCAACTCGATCTCGGTGCCGGTCGGCGACGGCGTCAAGGGACACGTGTTCAACGCACTCGGCGACTGCCTCGACGACCCCGGTTACGGTAAGGACTTCGACCGCTGGTCGATCCACCGCAAACCGCCTCCATTCGATGAGTTGGAACCGCGCACCGAAATGCTGGAGACGGGTCTGAAGGTGGTCGACCTGCTCACCCCCTATGTGCGTGGCGGCAAGATTGCGTTGTTCGGTGGTGCGGGCGTCGGAAAGACGGTGTTGATCCAGGAGATGATCAACCGCATCGCCCGCAACTTCGGTGGCACATCGGTATTCGCCGGCGTGGGAGAGCGCACACGCGAGGGCAACGATCTGTGGGTCGAGCTCGGCGACGCCGATGTGCTCAAGGACACCGCCCTGGTGTTCGGCCAGATGGACGAGCCGCCCGGCACCCGTATGCGGGTCGCGCTCTCAGCCTTGACGATGGCGGAATACTTCCGCGACGAGCAGGAGCAGGACGTGCTGCTGTTCATCGACAACATCTTCCGGTTCACCCAGGCGGGCTCTGAGGTGTCAACACTGTTGGGCCGCATGCCTTCCGCGGTGGGCTACCAGCCGACGCTCGCCGACGAGATGGGCGAGCTGCAGGAACGCATCACGTCGACCCGCGGTAGGTCCATCACCTCGATGCAGGCGGTGTACGTGCCCGCAGACGACTACACCGACCCGGCGCCGGCGACCACGTTCGCCCACCTCGACGCGACCACGGAGCTCTCCCGCAATGTGTTCTCGAAGGGCATCTTCCCGGCGGTGGACCCGTTGGCCTCGAGCTCGACCATTCTCGACCCGAACGTGGTCGGCGACGAGCATTACCGCGTCGCGCAGGAAGTGATCCGAATCCTGCAGCGCTACAAGGACCTTCAGGACATCATCGCGATTCTGGGTATCGACGAGCTGGCCGAGGAAGACAAGCAGTTGGTGCAGCGGGCACGTCGTATCGAGCGCTTCTTGTCGCAAAACATGATGGCGGCCGAGCAGTTCACCGGTCAGCCGGGCTCGACGGTTCCGCTGAAGGAGACCATCGAGGCGTTCGACAAGCTCAGCAAGGGCGACTTCGACCATCTGCCCGAGCAGGCGTTCTTCCTCATCGGTGGTCTCGAGGATCTGCAGCGCAAGGCCGAAAGCCTCGGCGCCAAGATGGATGACGACGGAAGTGACGGTGCGCCAGCCCAGTCCGATGACTCCGAGGACGATGAGGACTCCAAGGACGACTCTGACTCCAAGGACTCCAAGGACGACTCTGACTCCAAGGACTCCAAGGACTCCAAGGACGACGATGACTCCAAGGACTCCAAGGACTCCAAGGACGACGATGACTCCAAGGAGTCCGTGGACGTCAAGGACTCGAAGGCAAAGGACTCCAAGGACGGCAAGGGCGACAGCAAGGACGACGACGGCGGTAAGGACGACTAACGATGGCCGAGTTGGACGTCGACATCGTCGCGGTTGAACGCGAAATATGGTCTGGGAAGGCCACTTTCGTCTTCACCCGAACCACGACTGGTGAAATAGGCATTCTGCCACGTCATATTCCGTTGGTGGCGCAGCTGGTTGACGACGCCATGGTGCGGGTCGAACGCGAGGGCGAGGACGACCTCCGCGTCGCCATCGACGGCGGATTCATGTCGGTGACGGACGAAGGCGTGATCATCCTCGCCGAGGCCGCCGAACTCGAGTCCGAAATCGATGCTGATGCAGCCAAACGCGATTCAGAGTCCGACGACGAAGCAACTGCGGCCAAGGGCCGAGCCAGGCTTCGCGCCCTGGGCCAGATCGACTAGAGCCGTCGATGAGCGCGTCCATGCTGTTCATGGCCGCGCTGGTCGGTGTGCTACTTCTTGTCGTCATCGCCCTCTGCTATCGACTCTGGAAATTGCGTCAGGTCGGGGGTACCGCGGCGATCCTGCGTGACTATCCGGCCGTCGGCGGCCAAGGCTGGCGACACGGCGTAATGCGCTATCGCGGAGGCGAAGCCGGTTTCTACCGGTTGTCCAGTCTGCGATGGTGGCCCGACCGCCGGCTCAGCCGTCGGGGCCTTGAGATCGTGTCGAGGCGTTCACCACGCGGCGACGAATTCGACATCATGACCGACGCCATCGTCATCCTCGAACTCCGGGATACCAGCCCCGAACGCAAGCGGGGTTACGAGGTGGCGCTGGACCGCGGCGCGCTGACGGCATTTCAGTCCTGGCTGGAGTCACGCCCGTCATCAAGGGCGCGGCGCCGAACGGCCTAACCCGTTGCGGGGCCGCCAGGTTGCCACAGCACGTCGCCATCGGGATTGGCGGCGCGGCAAAGAATGAACAGCAGATCGGACAGTCGGTTGAGGTATTTGGCCGGCAACACGTTGACGCTGTCGGGGTGGGCATCCACCGCCTGCCAAGCGGAGCGCTCGGCGCGCCGCGCGACGGTGCGCGCCACGTGTAGCAGCGCCGACAGGGGCGTACCGCCAGGCAGCACAAACGAATTCAATGCGGGCAGCGGGTCGTTGAATTCGTCACACCAGGCCTCCAGCCTGTCGATGTAGCTCTGCGTGATCCGCAGTGGCGGATGTTCAGGCTTATCCACCACCGGGGTCGACAGATCGGCGCCGGCGTCGAACAAGTCATTCTGAATTTGCCGCAGCACCTTGAGAATCTGCTCACTGGGGCTGCCGAGTGCGACGGCAACACCGATGGCGGCGTTCGTCTCGTCGCAATCGGCGTAGGCCGCCAGCCGCGCATCGTTCTTCGAAACCCTGCTGAAGTCGCTTAATCCGGTGGTCCCGTCATCACCGGTTCGGGTATAGATGCGAGTCAGGTGTACAGCCATGGTGAAACGGTACCGGGCAGGCTGGCCGGGGATTCGGACACCGCCCGCGCCGCTGTTTACACTTACCCGCGTGAGCGAGCGTTTCGTGGTGGTCGGTGGAAACCGGTTATCAGGCAAAGTTGCCGTCGGGGGAGCCAAGAACAGCGTGCTCAAGCTGATGGCGGCCGCGTTGTTGGCCGAAGGCACCAGCACGATCACAAATTGCCCGGAGATCCTCGATGTGCCGCTGATGGCGGAGGTCCTCCGCGGGCTCGGCGCCAACGTCGAGATGGAAAACGGCACGGTGTGCATCACGTCGCCCGAAGAGCTCAAATACGACGCCGATTTCGCGGCTGTGAGGCAGTTTCGGGCGTCTGTTTGCGTCCTTGGGCCGCTGGTGGGCCGGTGCAAGCGCGCCAAGGTCGCGCTGCCGGGCGGCGATGCCATCGGATCGCGGCCGCTGGACATGCATCAGGCGGGCCTGCGACAGCTCGGCGCCACGTGCAACATCGAACACGGCTGTGTGGTGGCCGAAGCAGATCACCTGCGGGGCGCGGAGATTCAGCTCGAATTCCCGTCCGTCGGTGCGACAGAGAACATCTTGATGGCGGCCGTGGTCGCCGAGGGTGTGACCACCATCCACAACGCGGCCCGCGAACCCGACGTAGTCGACCTGTGCACGATGCTGAACCAGATGGGCGCCCAGATCGAGGGGGCGGGTTCGTCGACGATGACGATCACGGGCGTCGACCGGTTGCACCCCACCGAGCACCGGGTGATCGGTGACCGGATCGTCGCCGCCACGTGGGGCATCGCCGCGGCGATGACCCGGGGCGATATCGCGGTGACGGGCGTCGACCCGCAGCACCTACAGGTGGTGCTGCACAAGCTGCACGATGCCGGCGCCACCGTCACACAGACCGACGATGGCTTTCGGGTCGTTCAGTACGAGCGGCCGAAGGCGATCAACGTCGCCACCCTGCCGTTCCCTGGCTTCCCGACCGACCTGCAGCCGATGGCGATCGGGCTGGCATCCATTGCCGACGGCACCTCGATGATCACCGAGAACGTCTTCGAGGCGAGGTTTCGGTTCGTCGAGGAGATGATCCGGCTGGGAGCCGATGCGAGGACCGACGGTCATCATGCGGTGGTCCGCGGCCTTCCGCAGCTGTCGAGTGCGCCGGTGTGGTCTTCGGACATTCGGGCCGGCGCGGGCCTGGTGCTGGCCGGCTTGGTCGCCGACGGCGATACCGAGGTTCACGACGTGTTCCACATCGACCGGGGCTACCCGCTGTTCGTCGAGAACCTGGTCAGCCTGGGCGCCGAGATCGAGCGGGTCACATAACCGCGACCCGTTTGACGGCTGGTTGACCAATATCTTTTGGGGCTTGGGCCGACAAAGGCGTAGTCTGTTCAGAGAAGCCCACGGCCCCAGTTTTGGACTGGCGGACGGGGTTTGACGTCTCTGACCATGTGGAGTACAGTGGCAGGGTTGCCTGTTGAACGGGTGTGTTGTTTGAGAACTCAATAGTGTGTTTGGTGAATTTTTAGTTTGTTGTTTTTGTTTTTGCCATACCTCTTTTTCCCGTTTAGGGGTGTGGCTTTTTGCCAGTTTGTAACTGGTTGCTTTGATCGGATTGTTCTGAACAAG
>JBKPSU010000230.1:0-8252 GCA_046735135.1 Actinomycetota bacterium | reverse complement strand
CGAAGATCGACCGAGCCTGGTACGGCCGTACACGCTGACCGCCGGGCGCACGGATTCCCGCGTCAACCTGCCGCTGGAGGCCCCGATCGAGGCCGTCCTTTCCGGCGAGCCTCACCGATGGCCGGGAAACGATGTGCGGGGCCAGATTTGGGCTATGTGTGTGAGTAACCCGTCGGTCGCCGAGATCTCCGCTCATCTATCGTTGCCCGTCGGTGTGGCTCGCGTGCTGATCGGTGATCTGGTGTCGTCCGGGCATCTGCGGGTGCGCACCACCCTCAGCGACCAGTCGAGCATCGACGAGCGGCGCGAACTGATAGGAAGGACCCTCCGTGGCTTACGAGCACTCTAAGGTCCGCGCACGTGAGGGTCACGACGGTCACCGCGCCACGGCGTCGACGAAGATCGTCATTTCCGGCGGTTTCGGCGTCGGCAAGACGACGTTCGTCGGCGCGGTCTCCGAGATCATGCCGCTGCGCACCGAGGCCATCGTCACCAATGCCTCTGAGGGTCTTGACGGTATCGACCTCACCCCGGAGAAGCGGACGACGACCGTCGCGATGGACTTCGGCCGCATCACCCTCGGCGAGGACCTGGTGCTGTACCTGTTCGGCACGCCCGGTCAGCGTCGGTTCTGGTTCATGTGGGACGACCTGGTACGAGGGGCCATCGGCGCCATCATCCTCGTCGACACCAGGCGACTGCAGGACAGCTTCGCCGCCGTGGACTTCTTCGAGGCCCGCCACATGCCGTTCCTGATCGCGATCAACGAATTCGACGATGCGCCAAGGTATCCCCCGCAAGAGGTGCGCAAGGCGCTGGCGCTGCCCGATGGCATACCGATCACCACCGTCGACGCCAGGGACCGGCAATCGTCGACGTCCGCGCTCATCGCGGTCACCGAGTACGCGCTGAACGTGCTGCCGTCGGTGCCCGGCTGATCGCGTGGCCGAGCCCGGAACAGAATGGACGGAGCGTGAATTCACTGCGCATGACTTTCGCGACGAAGACCTCAACGGGCTGCGGACCGAACGCGTGGTGTTCACCGAATGCGATTTCAGCGGTGCCGACCTTGGCGAGTCCGAACATGTCGGCACCGCCTTCCGTAATTGCACGTTTCGTCGGACAACGCTGTGGCACAGCATCTTTCGGCACTGCAGCATGCTGGGGTCGGTGTTCACCGAATGCCGGCTGCGCCCGGTGGCCTTCGTCGAGGCGGATTTCAGACTGGCCGTCCTCGGCGAATGCGACCTGCGTGGTGTCGATCTGTCGGACTGCAGGCTGAGCGAAACCAGCTTGGTGAAGACAGATTTGCGCAAGGCGGTGCTGCGACGTGCCGACCTGCGGGGCGCGCGCACCCAGGACGCCCGGCTCGACGAGGCCGACCTACGCGGCGCCCGCGTCGATCCGACGCTGTGGACCACCGCTGCCCTGCGTGGTGCCCGCATCGACATCGAGCAGGCGCTGGCCTACGCCGCCGCCCACGGGCTCGACGTGCACGGCGAGTGACGCCGAATCAGCCTGACTTGAGCCGGATCTTCCACCGCACGAAGCTCAAATAGCCGATGCAGATACAGCCGAGCATGGCCATGTTGAACCACCACGTGCCCGGCTCGTGTTTCCAATGCGAGTCCTGCGGAGTCAGCGGGCCGGGTACCAGCCTGATGAGGTCGATCGTCGACGCGGTGCTGGCGAATCCCCACCGCGCGGGCGTGATCCACGACAACTGGTCGAGCCCTATCCGGCCTGTCACCGGGATCATGCCGCCCTGGAAGACCAGCTGCGACATGATCGCGACCACCAGCAGCGGCATGATCTGCTCGTTCGACTTGGCCAGCGCCGAAAGGGCCAAACCCACCATCGCCGCGGCAATGCAGCAGGCCGCCATGTCGGTGAACAACTCGAGGCTTCGGTTGGGGATCACCGCGCCGCTCGTCACGGCTCCCGGGCCCCACTTCTTGCCCCAAATGTTGATGGCGGTCACGATGCTCGACTGCACCACCGCGAATGCGGCGAAGACGATGACCTTCGCCAAAAGGTATGCGGTGGTGGATAACCCGACCGCCTGCTCGCGCAGGAAGATGGCGCGCTCGCCGATCAGGGCGCGGATTGTCAGCGCGGTACCCATGAAGATGGCGCCGACGTTGAGCAGCACCAGGATCTGCCCCGGCTCGTTCGGCGCTTCACCACCCTTGATCGCGGGAACGGGCACGCCGAAACCGACGTCTCCCGGCACCGACAGCGACAGCACGCCCATGATGAAGGGCAGGAACGCCAGGAAGATGAAGTACCCGCGGTCGGAGACGATCAGCCTCATCTGACGCCGCGCGATCGTCGAGAACTGCCGTCGCACACTGGTTTTCGTTGGCTCTCCGAGATCACCGGGTGTCTGCGAGGGTGGCTGCGGCGGTGTCGGTCCGGTCTGGGCGACGTAGCGCTGGTGTGCCGTATCCGGATCGCGCGCGACGCCGCTGAAGATGTCGGCCCAGTTCGTGGTGCCCATCGTCGGGCCGATCTGGCTCGGCGGCCCGCAGAACGCGGTCTTGCCGCCCGGCGCCAGCAGCAGCACCTGGTCGCACACGTCGAGGTAGGACAGCGAGTGCGTGACCACCAGAACCACGCGGCCGGCATCGGCGAGCTGGCGCAGCATCGTCATGACCTGCCGGTCGAGCGCGGGGTCGAGGCCGGAGGTCGGCTCGTCGAGAATCAGCAGCGACGGACCGGTCAACAGCTCCATCGCGACGGACGCGCGCTTGCGCTGACCGCCGGACAGCTTGTCGACGCGAGTCTGGGCGTGCCCGGTCATCTCGAGTTCCTCGAGCACCTGCGCGACGACCCGTTCCCGGTCTTCCTTGTTGGTGTCCGGTGGCAGCCGAAGCTCGGCGGCATACATCAGCGCCTGTTCAACGGTCAGCTGGCCGTGCACCACGTCGTCCTGGGGCACCATGCCGATGCGGGAGCGCAACGAGGCGTACTCGGCGTGGATGTTGTGACCCTCGAAGGCCACCGATCCGGTGGTGGGGTGGGTATAGCCTGCCACCAGCCGGGCGAACGTGGACTTGCCGGCACCGGACGGGCCGATCACCGCGGTCAGTGTGCCGGGCCGCGCGGTCAGTGAGATGTTGCTGAGCAGCGTCTTGTTGCCCTCGATGGTCCACGTGACGCCGTGCACGTCGAGGCCGCCGGTGCTGGTGTCGGCCGCGGTCTCGGTGCGACGGGCGAGCATGCCGCCGCGGAACACCAAGTCGACGTTGCCGATGGTGACCGTGTCGCCGTCGTGCAGGATCGCCGACTCGACGCGCGCGCCGTTGACGAACGTCCCGTTGATGCTGCGGTTGTCGCGGATCTCGGTGCCGGCCGCTGTGGTCACCAAGGTTGCGTGGTGGCGGGAGGCCAGCACATCGTTGATGACAATGTCGTTGTCGGTGTTGCGGCCGATCTTGGTCGACCCCGGCGGCGCTTCCGCGGGACGGCCTGGCCGCAGGATCTTCAGCATGCTCGTGGCGAGGTTCCCCTCACTCGAGCGCGGAGCGGCGGTCGGTCCCATCGCCGTCACCGACTCCAGAGCCGGTTGCGACAGTGCCGGTTGGGCCGCCTGCTGCGACACCGGGGCGGGCGGACGCGCGGTGGGCGGCTGCGACCCGGTGTAGCCGGGCTGCGGGCCGCTCGGGTAGCGCGGCTGCTGGGTCGACGGATAGCCGGTCTGCGGGCCCGACGGGTATGGCTGCCGGGGCATCGGCGGCGGCTGGTTCGGCGGTTGCTGCGTGGAGAAGCTTCCGCTGGGGCGGTCCGCGACGGGGATCGACGTGGTCGGTGGCCTGCCCCCCGCCTGTTGCCTGCCCACCTCGAAAATCAGCTCAGGGCCGTCCGGGTTGCCGATGTTGACGTGAAGACCGTCCTGGATGTCGGCGGTCGGCACGCGGCGACCGTTGACGAACATGCCGTTGAGGCTGCCGTTGTCGATGGCGATCCACCGACCCTGGTCGAACCGCAGCACGAGGTGTGCCCGGGAGATCAGCGGGTGGGCGATACGAACATCGGCGCGGAGGTCGCGTCCAATGACGACATCGTTGCCGGCGGCGAAGGTGCGCGCTGATCCGTCGTTCCGAACGGTCAACGCAGGCGGGGCTGGTCGGCTCATCGCGACCAACTCTATAGGTAACCCCGCGAACACTGACCAGTGTTAGTGAGGTCGCCGCTCACCCCGGCGAGCCGGTCACCACGCAGTGGGTCTTGATCGACGCGCTCGATCGCAGGGCGGTCGGCATGCATTCGTTGCAGTGTGTGCAGAGGGATCGCACCGAATGGGCGTCCCCGTCGGCCTGAATCCGGTTGATCAGGTCGGGTTCGGCCAGCAACGCCCGGCCCATCGCGACGAAGTCGAAGCCCTCGGCCATCGCGAGGTCCATGGTTTCGCGGTTGGTGATCCCACCGAGAAGGATCAGCGGCAGCTTCAGTTCGGCGCGGAACAGTTTCGCGTCGCGCAGCAGATATGCCTCGCGGTAAGGGTATTCGCGGAAGATCTTGCTCCCGAACAGTCGGACACCCCACCGGATCGGCGGCTTGAAGGCGTTCGAGAACTCCTTCAGCGGGACGTCGCCGCGGAAGAGGTACATCGGGGTGATGAACGAACTGCCCGCAGTCAGCTCGATGGCATCGAGCCCACCGTCCTCCTCGAGCCACTTGGCCGTGGCCAGCGCCTCTTCGACCTTGATGCCGCCGCGAATTCCGTCGGTCATGTTCAGCTTTGCCGTCACCGCGATCTGGTCGCCGACCGCCTTTCGGACGGCGTTGACCACTCCGCGCGCGACCTTTGCGCGATTCTCCAGCGACCCGCCGAACTCGTCGTCGCGGCGGTTGATCAATGGGCTGAGAAATGAGCTGCAGAAGTACCCGTGGCCGAGATGGATTTCGACAGCGTCGAACCCGGACTCGACGGCGATCCGAGCGGCGTCGCCGTGTGCGTCGATGACGCCGGCGATGTCGTCACGGGTGGCCTTCTTCGTGAACCTCATCACGAGGGGATTGAAGAAACGTCCCGGCGCCAGCGCCTTGGTCTTGCCGACGCGCGCATGTCTGACCGGCCCCGCGTGGCCGATCTGCGCGCTGATCGCCGCACCTTCGGCGTGGATGGCCTCGGTGAGCTTCTGAAGTCCTGGCACCGCCTCGGTTCGCATCCACATCTGCGTCGGCTCGGTGCGGCCTGCCTCCGACACCGCGCAGTAGGCGACCGTCGTCATGCCGACACCGCCCGCGGCCGGAAGCCGGTGGTATTTGATGAGGTCCTCCGTGACGACCGCGTTCGGCGTTGCGCCTTCGAACGTCGCCGACTTGATGATGCGATTGCGCAGCGTCACCGGGCCCAGCTTGGCCGGGGTGAACACATTGGGCTGAGTGTTCATATATGGCGAGCATGCCAGACTGGCTGCCGTGGGTGCGATCACATTGGACGGTAGGGCCACGCGCGATGAGATCTTCGTCGACCTGACGGAGCGCGTCGCTGCGCTGACCGCCGCGGGACGAACCCCCGGCCTCGGCACGGTGCTCGTCGGCGACGACCCCGGATCGCAGGCGTATGTGCGCGGCAAGCATGCCGACTGCGCGAAGGTCGGGATCAACTCGATCCGTCGCGACCTGCCCGCCGACATCAGCCAGGCCAAGCTCGACGAGACCATCGACGAGCTGAACGCCAACCCCGAGTGCACCGGCTACATCGTGCAGCTGCCGCTGCCCAAGCACCTCAACGAGAACGCCGCGCTGGAACGACTCGACCCAGGCAAGGACGCCGACGGCCTGCACCCGATGAACCTGGGCAGGCTGGTGCTCAACGAGCCCGCGCCGCTGCCGTGCACACCACGCGGCATCGTGCACCTGCTGCGGCGCTACGAGGTCGAGATCGCGGGCGCGCAGGTCGTTGTGATCGGTCGTGGCGTCACCGTCGGTAGACCACTCGGCCTGCTGCTGACCCGGCGTTCAGAGAATGCCACGGTGACGTTGTGCCACACCGCAACTCGTCATCTTCCGCAGCTGACCCGCGAAGCCGACATCGTCATCGCCGCCGCGGGAGTGCCCCACATGGTAACCGCGGAGATGGTGCGGCCAGGCGCTGCCGTCGTCGATGTCGGGGTCAGCCGTGACGACGAGGGCAAGCTCGTCGGTGATGTGGCGCCCGATGTGTGGGAGGTGGCCGGGCACGTGTCGCCGAACCCGGGTGGCGTCGGGCTGTTGACCCGGGCGTTCCTGTTGGTCAACGTCGTCGAACTGGCTGAACGCGGCACGTGACAGTCGGAGAGTCCGCCCGCAATGTGTTCCGCGGGCAGTGGCCGATCCTCGTGGTCGGCCTGTTCTTCCTTGCGGCGTTCATCCTGGTGATCGCCTCGTACTGGCGGCGCGGTGCGGTCGTTCTCGGCGTCGGGGTGGCCGTCGCGTCCGTGCTGCGGCTTGCCCTTCCCGATGATCGGGCCGGCTTGCTGGTGGTGCGCAGCAAGGGCATCGACTTCATCACGACCGCGGCCGTGAGCGCGGCGGTGTTGTTCATCGCATGGACGATCGATCCGCTGGGCACCAGCTAGGGATATTTGCCCGATAGGCAAACTTGCCCGGCGTGCAACTTTCGGCGTACGGTTGAGTCGTGACCGGACTTCGGGAGCGCAAGAAGCTCGACACCCGCAGAGCGCTGAGCGACGCCGCACTCAAGCTCGCATTCGAACGCGGGCTCGACTCGGTGACACGCGAGGCCATCGCCGAATTGGCGGGCGTCTCGCTGCGGACGTTCAACAACTACTTCACCGGCAAGTACGAAGCGCTGGCCTACCGCCAGACCGAACGCCTGCGCCGAAGCATCACCGTGCTGCGGGAACGCCCGGCCGACGAGCCGCTGTGGACGTCGATCACCGAGGCCGTGACCGCGCCCCTCGAGGAGGACTTCCGCGACGCTACCGGTGAGGAGAACAAGATTCCGAGCCGAACCGAGCTCGCCGAGGTCCGAAAGCTGTTGATGAGGCCCGAAATTCGTGACGCCGCGAATAGGGAGCTGTTCGACGAATGGCTGGAAGTGGTCGCCGAGAGGACCGGCACCGACCCGGAGCGTGACATCTACCCGCGGCTCGTTTCGGCCGTGGTCCGCGCCGTCGGCGACGCCGCGACCGAGCTGTACGTGAGAGCGGAACCACCCGTCCCGATCACCACGCTGATCCGTGCCGGTTTCGCCGAGGTGGCCGCCGGTCTGCCCGAACCCGCCACGACCACCCGGAGGACGAAGTGACCGTGGAGACCGCAGACGTCGTCATCTCCGGCGCAGGACCCAACGGGCTGATGCTGGCCTGCGAGCTCGCCCTCGCGGGCGTGCGGCCCGTCGTTCTCGACAAACTGCCGGGACCAAGCGATGAGCCGAAGGCCAACGGCCTTGTCGGACAGGTCATCCGGCAGCTCGATATGCGCGACCTGTACCACACGTTCGGTGGTGACGAGGGGCCGCCGAAGCCCGCGTACGGCTGGATGTTCGCGGGGGTGGCGCTGAACTTCCTCGGCGTCGAGAACAACCCGATGTACGCGCTGCTCATCCAGCAGCCGCGGGTGGTGCGCCTGCTGGAGAAGCGCGCGCGTGACCTCGGCGTCGACGTCCGGTGGGGCCACGAGCTGACGGCGATACGCGCGGGCGACGACAACGTGGCGCTGACCGTCGCGACCCGGGGCCGGGCGTACCGGCTGGACGCCGGCTACCTGGTCGGCGCCGACGGTGGCCGCAGCACGGTGCGCAAGGCGGTGGGCATCGGCTTTCCCGGTCACACGTCGCCGATCGTCAGCAGGATCGCGCATGTATATCTGCCCGAAGAGCTTCTGGTGCCCGGGCGCGGATACGAGATCCCGGGCTTCGGGCTGTTGCCGTTCGGCCACAACAGGTTCGAGGACGGCACCGTCATCGCGTTCCCGCTCGATCCGACTCGGCCGATGCTGGGTTCGATCGAGTACGGCTGGACCATCGGCAGCGCCGACGGGCCGATGACGCTCGACGAGCTGCGCGACAGCCTGCGTCGCGTCATCGGCGTCAACGTGCCGCTGGAGGCGCCGAAGGGGCCGGGCCCGCACGCGCTTCGCCGGCTGGACGGGACGAACTCGCGGCAAGCCGAGCGCTACCGGGACGGGCGAGTGCTGCTGCTCGGGGACGCCGCACACGTGCATTCCCCGATGGGCGGCCCAGGGTTGAACCTCGGCATGCAGGACGCCGTCAACCTCGGCTGGAAGCTGGCCGCCGT
>JBKPSU010000229.1:0-36038 GCA_046735135.1 Actinomycetota bacterium | reverse complement strand
TCACCGATATGGGCGAGATCGAGCTACCGCCGGGATACCTCCCGCTGCAGGTGCCGATCGAGGTCCACTTCACCCAGCGCGTCGCCGTCGACGTGGCGCTGCGCACCGCCGACGGGCTGCCGCTCGGAGAACCGGTGCGGCTGTCGGTGCATTCGAACGCCTACGGCCAGGTGCTGTTCGTCATCACGCTGTCGGTGGGCACGGTACTGGTTCTGCTGGCCGGGCGCAGGCTCTGGCACCGGTACCGCGGCCAGCCCGATCCCGCCGACCTCGATCGCCCGGACCCTCTCGACGTGGCGCTCGCCCACACCGACGACGACGAACCTGACCGGACGCCCATCCACTCGGGCGAAGAGCAGTATAAATGAGTACCGCGGGCCGGCACGCGGGGCCGGCGCAGCCACCCTTTGATCGCGGCGGTGGTCCGATGGGCCCACCCCCTCTGACCGGCCGTCACGCCGCGCCCCCGCCACCGCCCCCCGGCATGCGCGGCTACCCGCCACCGCCTCCCCCTCGGCGGCTGCCGCCACCGCCGCCTCGGCAGCGCATCCCGCGAGGTCCCGCGCCGCGGCGCCGGGCCGGGCGCCCTGAGCTCAGCGATGCCGCGGTGGTCTCGCGGTCCTGGGGCATGGCGTTTGCGACGCTGGTCAGCCGAATTACCGGGTTCATCCGCATCGTGCTGTTGGCCGCGATTCTCGGCGCGGCCCTGTCCAGCGCGTTCACCGTGGCCAACCAGCTGCCCAACCTCGTCGCGGCGCTCGTGCTGGAGGCGACGTTCACCGCGATCTTCGTGCCGGTGCTGGCCCGCGCCGAGCGCGACGACCCCGACGGTGGCACCGCGTTCGTCCGCCGCCTGGTCACCCTCGCGACCGCGCTGCTGTTGGTGGCGACGGTGGTGTCGGTGGCCGCGGCCCCGCTGTTGGTCCGGCTGATGCTGGGCAGCGACCCGCAGGTCAACCGGTCGCTCACCACCGCGTTCGCCTACCTGCTGCTGCCGCAGGTGATCTTCTACGGACTGTCGTCGGTGTTCATGGCGATCCTGAACACCCGCAACGTGTTTGGGCCACCCGCCTGGGCTCCAGTCATCAACAACGTCGTCGCGATCGTCACGCTCGTGCTGTACCTGATTGTGCCAGGAGAACTTTCGGTCGACCCCGTCGAAATGGGCAATGCCAAACTATTGGTGCTCGGGATCGGCACCACCCTCGGTGTGTTCGCCCAGACAGCGGTCCTGCTCGTCGCGATCCGCAAGGAACGGATCAGCCTGCGACCGCTCTGGGGCCTCGACGATCGGCTGCGGCGGTTCGGCGGGATGGCTGCGGCGATGGTGCTCTACGTCCTGATCAGCCAGATCGGACTCGTCGTCGGAAACCAGATCGCAAGCACCGCAGCGGCTTCGGGGCCCGCGATCTACAACTACACGTGGCTTGTTCTGATGCTGCCGTTCGGCATGATCGGCGTGACGGTGCTGACCGTGGTGATGCCGCGACTGAGCCGCAACGCGGCCGCGGAGAACATTCCGGCGGTGCTAGCCGACCTATCGCTCGCCACTCGGCTGACCATGGTGACGCTGATTCCCATCGTGGCGTTCATGACCGTCGCGGGCCCCGCGATCGGCAGCGCGCTGTTCGCATACGGCAACTTCGGCAACGTCGACGCCGGCTATCTGGGCATGGCGATCACGCTCTCGGCGTTCACGCTGATCCCCTATGCGCTGGTCCTGCTGCAGCTGCGGGTGTTCTACGCCCGTGAGCAGCCGTGGACGCCGATCGTGGTCATCATCGTCATCACGACGGTGAAGATCGCAGCCTCGCTCGCCGCGCCCCACCTCACCGACGACCCCCAACTCGTAGCGGGCTACCTCGGCCTGGCCAACGGTATCGGGTTCCTCGCCGGTGCCGTCGTGGGCTATATCCTGTTGCGCGCCAACCTGAATCCGCCGCGCGCACTTCCCGCACGAGCCGGGGTTCCGCGCCGCAGGCAGGGCGGACTCGTCGACCTCGATGTCGTGCGCACGGTCCTCGTGGCGACTGCGGCATCGCTGATCGCCGGCCTCGTCGCACACGTCGTCGACCGGCTGCTGGGGTTGGAGTCGCTGACCGAGCACGGCGGCGCCGGGTCGATGCTGCGGTTGCTCGTCCTCGGGCTGATCATGCTGCCGATCATCGTCGGGGTGATGATCGCCGCGCGGGTGTCGGAGGCGCAGGCGGCACTCGCCGCAGTCCGGCGCAGGTTCGGGAGCGCCCCGACAGTAGCCGAGCGGCCAGCCGCGCAGTCCGTCCGACCGCGCCCACGGATGCCTCTCACGTACTCTGATCAGAGGAATTCGCTCACGCCGCAGGGTCGACACAGTCCGCCGGCCGCTTGGCGCGGGCCTCCGGCGCCGGTTGCCGGAGTCGGGATGCGGAAAGGACCAGCGGTGACCGACGAACCCGCAGGCGACTCCGCACCCCTGCCTGACAACGGCGCGACCACCAAGCTCCCTAAACCCGCAGCAGACGACTTCGAGCCGGACGTCCCCGCCGGCCAGGCCCTCGGAGCCGAGGGTGAACAGGCCGAGCCCGGAACGCTGCCGGTCAGCACCGTGTCACCACCGGTCTCGGGACGCCCTCCCGCGGACTACGGCGGCGACCCGACCCGCGAGGGATTGCCCTTCGACATTCCTCGCGAACCGCCGATCGAGGCGGCCACCTCCGACGAGGACGTGCACCTCATCCCCGGCGCCACCATCGGCGGCGGCCGCTATCGGCTCCTTGTCTTCCACGGCGGACCGCCGAACCTGCAGTTCTGGCAGGCGCTGGACACCGCTCTGGACCGTCAGGTGGCCCTGACCTTCATCGACCCCGACGCGGCGCTTCCCGACGACGAGCTCCAGCAGATCCTGGACCGGACGCTCCGGCTGAGCCGGGTCGAGAGTCCGGGCGTGGCGCGCATCCTCGACGTCGCGAACACCGGATCCGGCGGCATGGTCGTCAGCGAGTGGATCCGCGGCGGGTCTCTGCAGGAGGTCGCCGAGACGTCGCCCTCGCCGATCGGTGGCGCACGCGCGATGCAGACCCTGGCGGCAGCCGCTGAGCAGGCCCACCGGGCGGGCGTCGCGCTGTCGATCGACCACCCGAGCAGGGTCCGCGTCAGCATCGAGGGCGACGTTGCGCTGGCGTTTCCCGCAACCATGCCCGACGCCAACCCCGAGGACGACATCAGAGGGATCGGCGCAGCGCTGTATGCGCTGCTGATCAACCGGTGGCCGCTGCCGGAGTCCGGCGTGCGCAGCGGGCTGGAGCCTGCGGAGGTGGACGCCGCGGGTGAGCCGGTCGAACCGCGCTCCATCGACCGCGCCATTCCTTTCCAGATCTCGGCGGCCGCGGCACGGTCGGTTCAGGCAGGCGGCGGCATTCGCAGCGCCCCGACACTGCTGAACCTGCTGCAGCAGGCGACCGCGATCGCCGATCGCACCGAGCTGATCAACCCCGTCGACGAACCTGCGGCGCCGCCGCGGCCCGAGCGGGTGCGCGAAGTGGCCGACCCTGAAGCCAAGGCGCGCAGACGTAAGGGGCTGATCATCGGCCTCAGCGTCGGCGCCGCGATCATCCTGATCGCGCTGGTCGTGTTGGCGTCGCTGCTGAGCCACATCTTCGGCGACGTCGGCGGCTTCTCCAAGGACGAGCTCGGCCTCAACTCGCCAAGCACGTCGGCAGGCGGTGGCGGCGGTGGCGCAACCGGTGCTGTCGTCAAACCCGTTAAGGCAACAGTGTTTTCACCACAAGGTGAGGCCGACTCTCCCGACCAGGCTTCGCTGGCGATCGACGGCAACCCGTCCACGATGTGGCCGATCGACACCTACACCGATCCCGTTCCGTTCCCCAACTTCAAGAATGGTGTCGGGCTCATGCTGCAGCTCCCGCAGCCGACCGCGATCGGCGAGGTCACGATCGACCTGAACAGCACGGGCACCGCTGTCGAGATCCGGTCGGCGCAGACGTCGACGCCGTCGTCGTTGGACGACACGACCGTGTTGGCTCCCGCAACGCAACTCAAGCCGGGCTCCAACACCGTCAAGGTGAACAACTCTACGCAGACCAGCAACCTGTTGGTGTGGGTGACCACGCTGGGCCAGGTCGACGGCAAGAGCCGGTCCGACATCGCCGAGATCACCGTCAAGGCCGCCTCGTAGCGTCTGCTCGCGAAGCGGCGGTGGATGTCACCCGGGTTGCCCGAACTGATGCCCTGCCAAGGCTGCGTAGGCAAGCGGCGCACCGTCATTGAATCGTGGACCTTGTGACTTTTCGCGCGTCTGCTGGACTGCCTGGCCAACGGCGAACATCCCTGCACCAACGCTCAGCCCCAGCACCAGCGGCGCTCCGCCGGCGGCGACCGTCGCTCCAGCGCTGAGCGCGGCCGAAGCCACGCCGCAGAACCCGCCGAGATCTACGCGAGGCCAACGCTTTCGGGTCATCTGCTCCTTGAGCGTTGCGACGTCGTCTTGAATTTCTTGAAGAACCAGGTTGCCTTGTGCTTCTCGAGCAGCGGGATCGCCGATTGCCGCGACGGCCGCCAGTTTGGCGTCGAGATGGATGCGGCACCGCCGAAGTTTGTCGGCGTGTTTCTCCTTGAAGTCCTTCAATTCGCGCGGGGCGACGCGACCGCTCGGCGCCGGGAGCGCTTTGCGGATCGCTGCATGCCGCAATCGAGCTACGTCAGCCTGCGGAGCACGCGTCGCGGGACCCAGAGTGGTGAGACTGTCGCGCTGATCCGTGACCGGCAACATGCCTGGCCGAGCGCCGCTGATGATGCTGGCGAGATAGGCCATGTATGCACCGGCAGTGGACTTTTCGATGTTCCACCAACTCTTGTCGAGGTCGTCGGGCTCGTCCGGTTGAGCCAGCCCGCGGCCTACAAGCGCTTCGAACATGTCGGCGCTGAACTTGTCCACGTGGACACGAACGAATTGCCGGGCGGTCCCCGATTTTTCCGCGGTGCGCGTGTCCAGCGTCTGCATGAATCCGGCGCGAAACCCTCCAATGTCCCTGTGGAGAATCGTCATCGGGTCGATGCACTCCAACAAGCCCACGTCTTTGAGCTCGCGCATGTACGGGAAATACAGCGCGGCCTGCTCGTGCTGCCTGCCGAACCACTCGAGTGAAGGTTCCACTGTTGCCTCCCGACGAGACATGTTGTGTACGCCCGTGTCTTTCGATTACGAGGGCGGGACCGCGATGTCGAATTTCAGACCCGAGTAACCCTCGCCCTGGCCGACAGCCTTGCGCCTGCCGATCCACAGGACTGAGCTGCCGTCCGGAGTGCGGGCCAGCTGGAATCGCCGGGTCACAACCACGCCTTCGCGCGGCACCTCTTCCTCCGCGATGCGCAGCCGGTCGGTTGCGATGTCGCCGGTCGGGTCGCCGCGCAGCAGGACACCGTGCGGGTGAAGAAGTTCCAGGACACCGCCTGCGGAGAGGCGCGCCATCGGGCGGCGCTCCAATTCTGTTGCGAAGTCCTGTATTTGAACACCCTCGACAGGGACCGACACGAACGGGATCCAATGGTCGGGGACGGCTGTCATTAGGCGGTACACGATCGCGGCATCGTCCAAGTCGTCGGGCACCGGCTGGCCCAGCACGCGGCCGGCACGCTTGACGGGCTCTCCGCTGGGGCCCTGCACGATTCGCTCCACGCCCCACACGACGTTGGCCATCTCGTCCCGGAAGAGCGCGACCTCTTCGAGCGGCGGCCCCTCGAGAGGATGGCGCAGGGTGGCGGGCAGCACGAACACGTCGGCCAGCGGAGAGTCATCGTCGACCGCAGTGTTCTGAAAGACCGTCCACCCCGGCCTGCCGACGTCCCGTGAAGGCTCGACGGGGATCGTCTTTCCGAAGGTGTCGGTGACCGTCACCGAATACACCCGCGCCACATCGCCGTAGCTCAGTTTGACGGGCACGAGGAACCAGTCGTTGCCGTACGCAAGTGCGAACTCCACCAGCGCGAGCCGGGCGATGTCGGTGGATCCGGCTTTCACACCGCCCAGGAACACATCGGCGTCCTCGAACGCCCAGAGCCGATCGCTTGGCATTCCCGGGTAGCGCACAGGAGCCGGCAACGCCTTCTCCTTCACCGGTACCGGTGCGACCGGGTTACTGGGCGCACCGAGCGCCGGACCTGTCGCCGCGTCGAAACTGTGCCAGTCGACGGTTCCCCCGATGTACTCGTCCGAGCGCAGCACCACATCGCCGGTCGACAGCGTGGCCTGCAGCGCGAACGAATACTCGAGGCGGTGCGGATTCCACGACGCGCCGATCGGCGATGCGACGTAGCCGCCCGCCCAACGCAACCACGTCGCCAGCACTTCCCGAACGATGTCGCGCTGGCCGTCGGTGTCGGCCGCGTCGGCGACCGTCGCGGGCAGGGACTGCACCACTCCGGCGCCGTCGGAGCGTGCGCCGATGTCGAGCGCGATTGCCGCACCGTCGGGAATTCGATGGTTCGCCAACCGGCGCCGGGTGGCGCCGAGCGGATCGGAATCATCGTCCACCTCACCGCTGAACGGCCAGGCCGCGACGCATGCGGCCACCAGCCGTGCCGTCACCCCCTCCGGTATGTCGCTGGCCCGCAACAGCCTGAGCAGGTGCATGCCCTGTTCAGCCCGAATGCGCTCGGGCAGCACGGGGGTTTCAGCTTCGACGGCAACCTCGACCGGCAGGTCTGGTCCGGGCACGTCGACCGCAGCGCCGGCCGGGTCGTTGCCGGCGGCACCGGCAAGGAATCGTGTCACCGGGCCCGCTTCACCGGTGACCTCGGCGAGGATCGGGGACCCCCCATCCTCGCCGTGCAGTTCGTCGAACTGCCATTGACGACCGACCATCCACAGCGGGTCGGCGATCAGCATCTGCAAACCCGGGCTGAGGTCCCCGCTGGACAGGTTCACCGGCTCCAGCCGCGAATACGTGATGACGCTCGGCTTCACCCTCAACTGGGCGTCGACAGCCTTCACATGTAGGAGGTCGTAGTCCGCCATGTCATCCCTTCCCGAGGACGTCGGCGTACTTCGCCGTGAAGCCGGCAGCCTCGGCATTGACGACAAGGTCCCCGAGCGACACCGACGGCACGTCGCGGGTGTAGTCGTCGGGCAGAAAGACCGCGGGCAGAAACGATCCCATCGGCGCGAGCTCGGCCGCCGACAAAGTCCGTAACCGGGCCAGATCGGCGGCCTCGTTGACGGTGTCCCGCAGCAAGTCGAAAGTCCAGCTGCCCGGTGCGCGGTCGGGATGGACGGCGAGCACCACGGCCTGGGGTGCGGCGGCCCCCGGCGCGTCGTAGTGGAAGGTGACGGCGGTGGTCTCCTGGCCGGTGGGGATGGTTTCCGTCCACGCGTCGACGAGGATGCCGGAGACGGGTCCGGTGAAATCGACAGCGCCCGCCGCGCTCATGGTGTGTAGCACGATGCCGACCGATCCGTGCGGTGGAACGCCTTTGGGGCCGAACGGCATTGCCAGCCAATTGGCACCGGGCTCGTGCGGCAGCTGTACGACGTCGAGCTGACCGCCGACATCAACCCCGCCCGCCTCCATGTGCAGCAGCAGGGCCGCGAAGGCGTCGAGTTCGGATCCGCGCACCAACGCGCTGCGCTGCAGCCAGGCGGGCAGCACGGTCTCGTCCTGGCCGAGCAGCTCTGCGCGGGCCGCCAGCGACGCGGCTATCGGCGCCTGGTCCGACAAGGTCCACACCGGCAGCGCCGGCTGCGACTGGCCCAGCAGCGCTTTCGCGATACCGCGGTAACGGTCGACCTTCGCGTCGTCGGCATCGGGCAACGGCGCGGCGCGCATAGCGGTGACCGCGTTGTCGACATCGGCCAGGCGCGCGGCCACCTCGTCCGCCTGAGTGGCGAGGTCCGCGCCTGCGTCAGGATGATTCGCGGGGACCCTCGGCACACCGTCGACGCCGTCGAATGCCGCCGCCGTCAGCAGCGCCGCACTGAAATCCTCCGGTGTCGCCGCCGCTGCCAGCGCCGCTCGGGCGTCGGACAATCGCGCGATGACACTGTCCACCCGTTCTGCCAACTCCCCCGGATCGGCCTGGCCAGGTGGCGCTTGACCCGCGGCCACGTCGGACATCGAGGCGAGATCGGCCGGGCTCAACGCGGATGCGCCGACCACACGGTTCACGAAGTCGCCGAGCGTGACGAGCAACGCGAGTCCACCGACCGCATCGGCTGCCCCGGCGGGTGGTTCGGGGCGCAGCTGTAATTGCAACTCCGGATCGGGGTTCACCTGCGCGGAAAAGGCCAGCGCGAGCCGTTGTTCGAGCTCGGTTGGCCGGTCCTGGCCGCTGCGCCGCGTGGCGTGCGCAACAGACAGTGGCCCCAGCCCTAGGTCGGCGAGGGTTACCGGGTCCAGCTCGGTAATGCTGTGATCGGCCGCCTCGGTGTAGGCCGCGAACACCCAGCCGTCGGGCGGGCCCAACACCTGGCCGATCCATGCGTCCAACTCCGGGTCGCACGCGCCGCGCGCGTCGTGCGGCCAGCCCTGCGGGGCTTCCGCGCCCTGCATCAGGATGCCGACCCGGTGACCTACGGTGTGGCCGCCCCGCGGTGAGGAGACATAGTCGAGTTCGGGCGCCCTGTCGTGGCGGTCGTGGGCGGCCAACGCGGCACCCGAGCGATCGAGGTTGCCCTGCGCCGCCTGATGCACGCTCTCGGCGACGAGGACGTCGCTGACTGCGTCGTAGCTGTCGTACACGGTGTCGATCACGGCTCGAAGCTTCTTGTCATCATCGACCGGTAGCGCGGCGAGCCCGGCCTGTTGCGCCACCGCGGTGATCACGCCGTCACGGTCGTCCCGCCACCGATCGAGCACGGCGAGGCCGTCGACGACGTCACGAGCGGCGAGTACCTCCACCGACTCGTTGGGATCGACGTCGGGGCCCCGCAGCGGCGCCGAGCGGCGCAGCGGCATCTGGTAGCGCATCATTTCCAGGCCCGCGACGCGGAGTTCGCGTTCGAGGCGGTATCCGAGCAGTGCCGCAAGCCGCTGTCCCTGGGCGATCCCGTCGAGCAGCCAGCGCGCGCGGCGCACCCGGTCGGACGTCACCTGCAGGTCGAAGACATCACCGTCGTCACCCCGGTTGGTGAGCCTGCCGTTGCGCAGCAGTGCGGTGCTGGTGGCGTGTCCGAGCGATGGCACATGAACGAAGCCGAGGCTCTCGGCACCAGGGCCGGCGTCGCGGTGCAGGTCTTCGACGAAGCCCCACGCGCCGATGTGTAGCCCCGCCGGTGTGGATTCGCGGTGGGATGCCAGCCGGTGTGCGGCCAGCCCGGTGAACCAGGCGTCGAGCCGGGTCGCAAAGAGGTCGAGGAAACCGCGGAACGCCCAATCCAGTTGATCGACCGGCGCCGTGGCCAGCTCGAGCAGTGCGGTGTGCTGGTTTCCCAGCCAATAGAACGGGTCTGTCGGCGCACCCAGGAGCGCACCGATGTCGACGAGGCGCCTGCCGAGTTCGGCTCCGACATATTCTCCGAGCGGCTCGGGCGCCACCTGCGGGAGCACGGTTTCGGCCAACTGCCTTCCCGACCTGAAGTCGAGCGTGGCCGGAGGTACCAGCGGCGCATCCTCGACGCGCACCGACTCCGGCGTCGGTATCGCCATGTTCATCACCGCCGGGAACTCGTTGATGGCCTCCTCGGCGAGGTTCAGCTTCTGCTTCGCGACGCCGATCCCGCACCGCTGCATCTCCATCACCGCGCTGCAGGCGGCGAGTGCCTCGAGCAGCGTTGTCGAATTCTCGCGAAGATTCAGCACCGTCATACCGTTGGGATCGGCGGTCAGCTGGGCGATCTCGGCGAGATACGCCGTCGGCACCTGCGCGTCGGGTTTGTCGACGAGAGGAACCCGCAGCGGGTAGTCACGGCCCAGCGTCAGCTCGTTGAGGCGGGTCCATCTACTGACGCCAAGCCCGGCCCACATTGCCGTCGTCCAAGTCTGTTGCCACGCATTGGCTTTCTCCCAGTAGACGCTGAGCGCCTTGCGTTCGACCGGCCCGGTCGCCGGCCGGAAGCGGAATGTCCACGGCACCGGCGTGCGAAGGAGAAGCGCAAGAAGAACACTGTCGAGGTCCTGTTCGCCGCCCGCTTCGGCGAGCCTGGGCACCTGCCCGATTGCCGGGGTGACGATGTTGCGCATCAGCCCTGCCACCTTGTGCACAAGAGACTCGGCGCGCCCCGGCCCCGCGTCGTAGGCCTTGGCCGACACCACCGGCAGCACACCGTAGGGCTGCGCGCCGACCCGTAGCGTGGGCAACGGCCCGGAGCCGAACACGAAGTTACGGGTGAATTCCCTTAAATCAGCGTCGATTTCGGGCTTGCCGGCGGCAAGCGGATCGAGCATCTCACTGATGTAGTAGCCGGCGGTAGCGCGCCACAGCGCATCCACCAGCGATGACGACCACGCGTGCTCGCGCAGCATCGAGCCCGGCACTCCCCGCACGGCAGCCGGGTCGATACCAAGCGCGCTGGCGAGCCGGTTTGCCGCTGACCACGCATCGCCCGCTGACTTCGGGAGGAAAGGATTCAAGACCGCCGCTTCGTCGTCGACACGAGAGCTGTACCCAGACCGGCCATTCGAGGTGTTGTTGGTCGGCGTGCCCTGAGGTGCGAAGCCAAGGTGGCCGGACCAGCGCTGCGCATCGAGCAGCGAAGCCACCGTCGCGGCCCCCTGTTCCGGGGTTTGCGTCCAGTCGACGCCAATCACCATCAACCGGTCCACACCACCGGCCAGCGAATTGTGTTCGACTTCGATCAGCACTCCTGCGTCGTGCGCGACTTTCGGCTCGCTCAGCCAGCGGGTGCCTTCATCGACCGGAATATCGCCTGCCGCTTCGGGTTTGGCCATTTTGTGCGGGTCTGGACCTACGGCGAGCTGATCGGGCACCGCATCGCCCCATTGACGGAACGACTCGGTCCATCCATCGCCCGACCGCGCCAACCCGACGACACAGAACCGGTCCGGCAACGCGGACGCGACCGGTGGCCGGTTCCACGTGGACTCGCGGTGTTCGACATCGGGAAACGACGGCTCCGGGTCGGGCGGCCCGTTCGTCGGCGTGCTGGCCTCGACGAGATAGGCGGCGCGGCCCGGCCTGAACCGACCGGTCAGCGCCTGCCACGCCGCATCAGCGACGGTCTCTTCCTCTCCGGGTGTGGCGTGCCATCGCTGAGTCCAGTACCACTTTCCGGCCTCGAACTCATCGTCGGTGAGAGCAGGATCGTGTGCGTCGATGTGGAGCTGGTCGGGGAAGATCCGCACGCGGAGCTTGGTCGGCGAGTCGAAACGAGTCTCGATGCGCACCGGGAACAGCGCGACGGGGTGGGACCCGGACATCGTGGCAGTCAATGCCTCCGGCTGATACGCAACTACCAGTTCGTTCGAGATGTCGGCGAGGTCGCCAAGCAGCATGTGGCGCTCGCTCTCCCTGTCCGCCAGTG
Organism: Actinomycetota bacterium; assembly: GCA_046735135.1. Lineage (GTDB taxonomy): Bacteria > Actinomycetota > Actinomycetes > Mycobacteriales > Mycobacteriaceae > Mycobacterium. The sequence goes on along the minus strand of JBKPSU010000229.1, from coordinate 24,565 downwards.
CAGCGTTGGCATCCTCGATCTGGCGATCCATGTCTGCAACCGCGACCATGTTGCCCGCGGCCGCGGAAGCGTCGCGCCGCGCCTGCAGATCGGCGCGTTCCAGGCGGATGCTCTCGACGTCGCGTGCGCCCTGCTCGAGCAGCCTGCGGCGTTGCGCCATCGAGGCCAGCTGCGCTGAGATATCGGGTCCCGCCACGGCCTAGATTCCTCCCACCATGTGGTTCGCGTGCACCAGCACTTTGAATGGCCGCTGATACGCAGCGACTGCAACACCATCCGCCTGACCCACCGGCGGCAGCCCCACCGAATTCAATTGCGCAACAGTGAGCAACCCCGACGGTGCCACTCCCAGATCCGGCCACGCCACGTCGTTCCACGTCTGCGCGTGAAGCGTTGTCCGACCCACGGTTTCGTCGAAACCGAACCTCGGTTCGGTGATGGGCTCGAGGAGTCCGAAGAACCAGCCGGCCCCGTCGTCCAGATCGGCGCTCGTGAGCGGGAACCCGAAATACGCCACGTCGGGGTCGAACCAGCCGCGAAACACGGAGAGGCGCACATCGTCGGGGTTGCTGCTGGGCGTGTGCTCCGACACCGCCCTCACCGCCACCCCCATCGTGTCGGGGTACCGCCGAAGCAGATCGCCCCTCAACAGCAGGACGAGGTTGCCCGCCGGGTCCGCGGTCTGCCCGGGAAGGTCGTCGCGGCCACCGCGCGGGCCCCACTGATGCATCTCGAACACGTCCGGCGCGCGGTCGACACGGTCCCAGAACCTCTGCCACGGCGTGCCCCTGCCGTCGGTCGGGTAACCGCGCCACAGCATTTCGGAGTTCGTCTCCTGGTTGAGTCCAGCCATGAACGCCGCGATGAACCGCGGATTGGTCTCCAACAACGTGATCGACTCCGTGGGCAACTCGTCGATGCCCGGGCAGAACCGTGTCCGGTCGTAGCCGGCCAGATACGTGTAGGCAGGCAGTTCGAGGTGAGGGAATGCCATCACCCTGTCGAGCAACGTGGAAATGGCCCACGCCGGCAGCAGGGCGGGGTCCACTGCCACGCTGGTCACGCGATAGCCACCGAACGACACCATGGTGTCGAGCCGGGCGGGGTGAACGGTCGCGGGGTCGACCCGCGCACGGGTTGCCGTGACGGCGGCCGCGATGTCGAACACCACCACATGGCGGCTCGGGGGGTCGCTGCCGAAGGCCGTGGCCGCCACCGCCGCCGACACCGCCGATTCGTATCGGCTGATCACCGCGGCGTCCTTCACCATCGGCGGGATGGTGATTGTGGGCGGTGCGGGCGGCTGCTGACCGCCGCCTGCCGGTTGCTTCACCACGACCTGCCCCATCCCGACGCCGCGCGCCACCTCGATCGGGCCGATATCGTCGACGTTTCCCTCGACTCGCGCGGCGACATTGCGAATGGAGTTGGGCGGCAGCTTCGCAATGACGTCGCCCATCTCGCGCGCGCCGCCGCGCAGCCGAGCATCAAGAACACCGACGGTGACGTTGGGTTGTCCGTGATCGGTCACGACGACGATCCGTCCGCCCGAGCCGATTCCGAGTGGCCGCACATCGAGTTTGGGCCCGACTTCGACGACGAATCCGCTGTTGTCGGGATGGCTGGCCGCAGCGCTCAGCACCGAGTCCAGCACCGAATTCGTCGGGACAGCCGTTTGACCTGTCTCCATCTGTGTGAGCTCACGCGCGGCCACCAATTGCGCAGAGGTGATGAGTCCGGTATTGCGCAGATCCGGCCTCGGCTTCATCAAGATGTTCACGGGCGGAGGCGGATTCGCCTTCAAATCCGTCGAGGCATTGGTCAGCGCAGTCCCGAGAGCCGCATCGACGCGCACCCCGGCGCCGAATTTTTCCAGGTCCACCTTGCCGTCGTTGCCTGCCTGCGGCATGTCCTGAGGCAAACCGTCGATCGCGATCACCGGGAATCGCGTGGCATCCACATCGGTCCGGCCGGCGGCCAAACTCGTCACGAGCGTCTCCGACGCGTCGCGCACTGCCTGTGCGACCGGATCGGTCCGGTTGCGGCGGGCGACACCGCGCAGCACTCGTCCCCGCGGAGCGGTGTACCGGCGCATCGCTGCGTCGGTGGTCCGCTCTGGGAACGACGTCGGCTCGACGGACGCAGGCAGGGTGCGCCCGGCGACCAGTGTGCGATCCGCAACCGGCGCGGTGATCTGCAGATAGCGTCCGTCGGCTAGCGGGGTCAGATGGCGATCGACGAACCGTCTCGAAATCTCCAGCGACAACCGGGCTCTCGACAGCGCCGCCTCCGTCTCGATGACATCGCCGACCTGCTGCCAGCAGGCTTCCATCACGTCGTCTTGGTACTTGCGCATCACCTCCGCGCCGAGCCCGGCCGCCACCCGCGAGCGCGGATCGGTGTTGACTTCGCGGAACCACGTGTCGTCGATGTCCGCGACGGTCGTGCGGCGGATGTGCTTGCCGCCGTAAAGCGGAGGGCCCAGTGCGGGCCCGTCGTCATCGGGGGCGCCCTGCGCGGTGTCGGCAAGTACACCGGCGACCCGTTCCAGGCCATCGCGCAGAGCGTCAGGGACGTCGGCCAGTTCGGCATCCGTGACCGGCGGATTGGCGGCTCGCCGGGCCTGCATGGGCGCCTGCAGTGCGCCATCCATGTCGAGGAATCGTTGCGGACCGGTTATGCGGTCGATGAAAGGCGTTGGGACACCGACATGCATTCTTATTCGACCGATGCGGGCAGAGGCTTCGCGAGGCTTGAGCCGCCGTGCGAGCGATTCGAAATCACCCTGCGGACCGGTCTGGAACCTCCAGTGGTGGTATACGGGCAGGTCGATCGAGTCCGGCGCGGACCACGCCGGTTTGATGTCGCCGTCGGCCGGTGTTCCGCCGAACCCGCGGATCACGCCGACGTCGAAAGCCGGTACCACGCACGCTATCCAGCTGGTGTCCGGCTTGAGCCGACGCGGGCACATCAATCGCGAGACAGCGTGGTCGGGCCGGTCCGCCAATGCGCTTCCGACGCTGGCCGTCGAAGTCCCGGCGTCGGCGTCGAGCAGTTGGACGTGTGCCCACGCCCACGATTCGGCGAGATCGGGCAGTTCAGTCGCGGCTCCAGAGGTGATCGACAAGTGCGGCAGATGCGCCCCCCTCTCGATGGTGACGCTGACGCCCTCGCGCTCCTCCACGACGACGAGCACCAACCATGGCAGCAGATGCCCTGAAGCAGGCGCGCCCGCCGGCGTGAAAAGCCATGGCAGCTCCGGTGGATCGAAGTCCACGGCTGCGAGGTAGTTGGGCTCGACATTGGTGGCGCCGGGCCGTGGGATCGTCCGAATGATCATGGACGGATCCAGCCCCACGACGTCGCCGGGCCCATTCAGTGTGGTGGTGGTCGGCACGGGCCCGGTCCCGCCGCCGACCACCACCTGCACGCCTACTCGTGCGCGGGCCGGCAATGGCGCTCCGTCCGCGGGGGCAGGCAAGGCGGCGGCAAGTCCTCGCCGGGACCACGGCAGGAAGCGATACACGGTGTCAGGCATGCGCCACCTCGTGGGCCTCGACGACGATTCCGCCGCGCGATGCCGCCGTCTGCATCGCGATCGCCTCCGATGAGGCGGGCCCTGATGCGACGGTGACGTGCTCGACGAGCGTGGTCGCGTCGGCAACGGCCAGCGGCACCTCGCTGATCACGGCCTTGCCGACATCCGGGACGAGCTTTTGCGCCACCGCCCGCGCCGAAGTGGCGGCCGCGCCGTGCACCGAAAGAGCAACTGCGTCAGAGAAGTTCACGGTTTCGATGAACCGGCCGGATACTTTCCAATGCAGGTTGATTCCGGTTTCAGGCTCGAGAATTCCGACCTCGTAATCGGCGACGACGGTACTGCCGACGGTTTCGACGCGGTATGCCGTCGTCCCGACGCGAACACCCGATGTGAAGGTCTCGACCGACCGGCCGTCCAGCTTCTGTTGTTCGCTCAACTCCATGAACTGGCCGCGGGCGAAGTGGTCGGTCACCGGCTCCCATCCGCCGGCCGACTGCTCGCCGACGAGAACGTCGTCGATGGTGAAGCGCGCGTGGTCCTCTGTGAGCCGCCGGGTTCCGATGCGATCGATGTCGACGTCGAACGGAACGGCCTTCTGGGCGACCGTGATCACACTGAGCGGGTGCGCGAGCACGGTTCCGGACGGATTCTGGGCCAAGGTGACCAGCGCTGAGCCGCCGAGCGGCGGTCCGGGCATCAACTGATCCCGGTTCGACAGCTCGTTCTTCACCGTGTCGATCGCGCTGATCCGTTCCGCCTCGACAGCTGGTGCGCTGCCCCACTTCTCATCGAATCCGATGTCGACGTCCCACCACAGAATCGAGAAGCTGAACTTGCCCTTGGCGTGCCACTCACCGGGCCCTTCGAGTGACATGTGCACGGTGACCGAGGCCAAACTTTCACCGAAGGCCTCGAGGGAGACCTGGAAGTCGAGCTCGACGATGAAATAGAACCTGGGTGACAGGTAGAGCAGAGCGTCAAACGACAAGTGGCCCTTGATTGCCGCCACGTCGATGTCGGCGGCCACCTCGAACTTGCATCCGGCCTGCACACTGTTACTCGTGACCGCGAAGTAGGTTTCGTTGCGAATCTTGATCGCACCGATACCGAACGACACCGCCATGCGTTCGAGATCGACCGGAACGCCCTGGGGAATGTCCTTGAACGCGGGGTGAAACCCGCCTGCAGACAGGACGAACGACGCATTGTCGCCGAACCTCATCGCCAGCACCATCTCGCCGGTCAGGTCCAGCTTCGCGAAATGCTCGATGCCGACGAAGGAGTCCCGCAACCGCGATCGGATCAGCAGGAACTTCTCTGGCGCATCGTAGAAGCCGACGATGTCGACAAGCAGCTTGACGATCGCGGGAGCACCGGTATCACGTGGCGGGAGTTGTGCGAGCAGCTGCCCGAGCAGTATCACCTTGGTGAGTTCGACGGGCTTGTCCCCGCCGAGCGCATTCTTCAGCTCGAAGATCAGGCCGATTCGGACATAGACGATGGGCGGCTCGGAGAACGCGAATTCGAGCATCGGCCCGAACAGCAGGGTGTCCTGCTCGATCGGGAACAGCTGCCGATAGCGGTCGATGATCCGCGGTGCGTCCGCCACCGGGTTGGCGGGAAAGAGGATGTCGTCCAGGGCGCCGGTTTTCATGCCCGCGGTGAGTGCGTCGAGGTCGCTCCGGTGATGCAGACCGATCATTCCGCCGAGGCCGGTCCAGAAGATGCCGAATGCGATGTGCACCTTGAACTGGGCGTAGATGAACAGCAGCAGCGACCACCCCGGGGATCCGTCGGGTCGCCTCGTGGACAGAAGCGCGATGGCCTTGACGGAGAAAACCCCGAGCAGCTTGAGTTCCAGCGCGCCGGCGTATTCACCCTTCTCGGCGTCGATGAACAAATAGCCGCCGCCCTTGACCGCGCCTGCGTCCAAAGCGAGGCCGATTCCTTTGGGCGGCAGGAACTTGACGAGATCGCCGAGAGAGTCGTTCTGCTGCAGGCCGTTCCGGATCGGCGCGAAACTGATTGCGGTGCCGATCTGGTCGACCGAGGCCTGGAAGGGTCCGAGCCTCACCGAGAACGCGCCGCGGACTTCGGCCGACGGGTCGGCGGCCAGCTTCAGCTCCAGAGCGATGTACTGGACCGTGAAGACCCCGAAAACCGACGCGGCCACCGGCAGGTTGACCTTGAGGCCACTGCCACCGTCGAAGCGGACCCCGTTCGCGGTGTCCGCAATCAGGCCGAGGTTGAACGGCACCTGAATCTCTTTGCCGGGCAACTTGTTCAGGAACCCGTCGCCATCGGCAAGGGTGATGACGAGCTTTCCCTTGTCCGCATGTAACTTGAAGCCGGCGGCGTCGCCACTGACCAGCACACCGTAGGAGAACGCGCCCAACTCCAGTCGGGTGCCATCGGTAGCGCCGCACACCAACGCCGGCTTGCCCTGGTCGCCCTGGGTCGGCTTGACCCCGATGTCGATGCTCGGTGCGCCGGGGCCGAGCACCTGGAAGTCCGGATTGCTCTTGGAGAACCGGAAGTACAACGCGAACGCCCCGTTGGCCCCAATATCGGTTGTGTAGGTGAGTGAACCGGTGTCGTGCTCGATGTGCAGATGCGCACTGTTACTGATGAGCAGGCCCGGTCCGCCGTCCGACGCGGACACCGGAACCAGGGTCAGGATGGGATCGACCGCCTCGCCGGTGCGGAAGACGGTGCTCAGAATCCGCGATGCGGCCGCCGCGGCTTCCGGTGGGGTACCAGGTTCGGGGTCCCAGCCATACATCGCATCGATCGTTCCTCCGATCGTTGTGGACAGCTGGTCGGCCAACACGACCAACGCGCCTCCGGCGGCGGAGATCCGGTCCACGAGCGCGTCGGCGTCCGCAGAAGTGCCTTCGCCCTTGAGCATCCGGGTCAGCGGGGCGGGATCGAGTTGTGGAAGCAACTCATCGTCTTCGAGGACGAGGCCCGCCAACATTGCGACCGCGTACGCAGCCGGATTCCGTAGTCGGAGCGACTCGGCTCCCCAGACCTTGAAGATCAACCAGAACACGTCCGCCGCGCTGACCCCGTCGGCCTTGACCGCGTCCGCGAACGTCATGATGACGTCGGCGAGATTCTTGATCTCGGCGACTGTCTGGGCGAACGCAGCCTTGTCGACGTCCTCTTTGGCCAGGAACTGGTCGATCTTCTGTTTGGTGTTGGCATCGACCGGTGTTGGCGTGGCGGGATTGTCGGCGTTCTGGCCAAGGTCTTCGCGAACCTGTTTGGCGATCTCGGGGTCCGAGAACGTCTCCTCCACCCACTCGGCTACATCTTTGAAGAAGCCGGCGATCTTTTGAAACAGGTTCTTTTTCGGAGGTGGTTTCGCGGGATCGGGCATCAGGCTGTTCCCAACACTGGAGGCGCCGGAGCGGGGGTAGGTGCGAACGGGACCGTGTGCTCGGTGTAGCCGTCCCCGGTTTCGGTGTCGGCATTCGACAGCAAGGTGTGCGAAATCCTGTAGTCGGATCCGTCATTGGCGAAGGACACCAGGCCGACGTTGTTGCGGAACACCATGAGCCGCACCGGATCCTTCGGCGCGAGGGTGAGCTGCTGGTGCCGACCGGCGATGTCGGCGTCCGAGGACGGCCGGTCGCCCGGATTCCACGTCAGCACAGGAATATCCGGTGCGCCTGCAGGCAATTCAGCTTTGGTTCGCTCATCGCGTACGACCTGCACCCGCCATCTCCAGTCGGGTTGCTTGTCGACAGCTACCGTGGTGCCCGCCGGCCACCCTTGTGCGGGCAGGATCGTCGGCTTCCTTCGCAGCCGCGCCCGTCGGCCGGGCCGTATCGATGCGCCCGCCGGCAGCACGACTCCGTGGTCGCCGTCCCAGCCGAGGCGCTCGGCCGGTGTGCCCCGCAGCAGTGCCTGTCCGATGCGCAGCGTCCGCAGGATTCCGCGCATACCCTCGGCGGGCTGGTTGCGCGCCGCCGACGATGTGCAGTTGACAATGCGCGAGTCGAGGACATCGTCGCCCTTGGTCCACATGTCGAGGAACAAGGTGCTCGCGAAATGCACGTCACCGCCGAGTGTTACGACGCGCCGGTAGGTCCCCAGCCGCCGCAGGAACTGTTCGTGATGTTCTTCGTCGGAGCGCCACCCTTCGATGTCCTTGTCCTCGCTGCCGTTCAGCCCGGTGATTTTTCCTGGCACGGTGTCGTCTTCACGGCCGAACATGTGCGCCTTCATGTCGAAAACCAACGCCGACACCGGTTGCAGCATCGATTCGAATAGCCGGGGGAACAACACCGGCGAGGCGGAGATGACGAGTAGCAGTTCCCGCCCATCGGTGAACGGGCCTTTGGGCAGTTGCCAATCCAGGCTGTCGCCAAGGAGTTTCGGTGGGGTGTTTCCCTTTGCGCGGTAGGTACGACGGGTCCTGGTGTCCAGTACGCGAACCATGAACTTCGGGCCCGGTATCTGGTAGTGGTATTCCACTTTGGGCGGGGAGACCGGTTTGTCGAGACCGATGAGCGCATCCACCTTGTCGTAAGTGGCAGCGGTAGGATTGGCCAGGCTGGTGGCGAACTCTGTCAGTATGTCGAGCAGCTTTTCGTTCGGGTGTTTTTCGGCGTCAGGAAGCGGATGGTTGTGGTCGGGGTCGTCATGGCGGAATTTCGCCGGGTCGTTGCCCCAGCCCTGGAAAACGGTGTAGGCCAACAGCCCGTTTCGAATCACAGCGCGCCCGAAGCGGGATGCGATGACACGTTCGCGCCACCGATCCGAGATGTACCAGTCGTCGGTGATCTCGTGGTCATCGAAGATCATGTACGTCGGCACGTTGGCCAACGCTCGCGCGACTCGTGGAACGGCGTCGCGCCATTCCTCGACCTGTTTCGCTTCGTCGGTCACGTCGTCGAGATGGGATCGGCCGGCCTTGTTCTTCTCCGACTTCCAGGCTTCGACGTTGGTGTACTTGGACTCCCAGTCCGTCAGGAAGGTGGCGTCGGCGCCGGCGGGTTTCGCCGTGAAGATGTCCTCGGGCTTCTTCAGCGTGCGCCAGACATTGGGGCTGAACGCGGCGCAGTACATCGCCGCGAACTCCCCGTAGGTCAGCAGATGGGAGCCGCCGTCCGTGGTGGTGAACTGCGCGAGCTTCCGGACCGTGTTCTGCCGCCTCATCGCCGGAAAATTGGCGTACGTCGCGTCGACGGTGCCGTTTCCCACCGAGAACTTCTCGAGACCGACCAGGTCATTGCCGACGTCCGACAGCATCGGAAGCAACACGGCGCCGACATCGTCGGCATAGATCTGGTCGCCGGTCAAAAAGAGCATCTGCGGCGCCTTGTCCAGATCTGACAGGCCATCCTCGATGCGGTCATCCAGCCAGGCCAGCGCATCCGAACCCGGTCCGTTGCTCTTGCGACAAGAGGCGTGAGCCACTCGCACGTCGGAGATGTCGGATGCCGGGGTGACGAACGTCGGAAGCATCGCGTCGGCGTAGCCCAGCGCCAGGGGTTTGGGCGCCCCGCCGGCCGCTTGGCCATCCGACAACATGCCCAGCGCCAACAGCCCCTTCGTCTGGCCACCGGCGCTCACCACGACGTCGTACGAATACCTGGTGAGCGGTGCCAGTCCAGGCACTTCGACGTCGACAACCACGGCGTGCAGATTTGCACCACACACCCGCGTCGATCGCGTTTGAGTCCCGACCGATGGAGCATTGGCCGCCCCGGGCCCGGTTGATTGCGCGCGTCCCGCGAATACCGTGACAGTCACGTCCGCTGGTTGTGACAGCGCGATGAAGACGCACACATATCGGGCATCGACTCGCCGCAACAGTGGACCGAGCAAGACGGGCGGCAGGGCAGCCATCGCACCTCCACAGGCGGCCGGTTTTTTCGAGACGGTGTCAGTAGGAAACAGGCGACGCAATAGAGAGGTTAACGGCGCAATTTGGGCTCGACGGCTCTTCGGACGAATTGGCGTAGCCGGTATGCCGATCACTCATCGACGTCCGAGGAACCCTGCGGGCCAGCGTGATTCGAGTTCGGTCGCATGCCCCTCGGCCGTACTCATCCCGCAGTTGACTTGAGCCCGCGTGGTCGTTTGACGGCACGACCGGTTTGGGCCGCGCTGACACCGTCCCGGCGCTCCGTGCCCCGGCAATCATCATGACGCGCGCGTCGTCTTTGCGGGAAACTCAATGCCGGTGTTCGGCGCATTTCGTAGGCGATTGATCTTTACAAACAATGAGATCCGGTTGGTGTTATCCCAAGGCCCTGCGCGCAAAAGACCGAAGTCAGCGGCCGCTGCGAAATTGGTGCTCAGGCATGCGCCTGACGGTGGTTAGGGTTCGCCTGTGGGGAGCCTCAGAGGAATGTCGGACGCCGAGTTGCTGGCTGCACACATCGCGGGCGACCGCTACGCCTTCGAGGAGCTCTTCTATCGGCACCACCGCCAGCTGTACCGGTTGGCGGTGATGACAAGTCGCAACCCGGACGACGCCGCCGACGCGTTACAGGACGCGCTGCTGTCCGCACACCGCACCGCCGGGTCGTTTCGCCGCGACTCCGCGGTGAGCAGCTGGCTCTACCGCATTGTGGTGAACGCGTGCCTGGACCGGCTGCGCAGGCACAAGTCGCACCCGACGACGGAGCTGAAGGACGACAACTGCCCCATCGGTGACCCCACCTCACGGGTGGACACCGCGATCGTGGTCGAGCGCGCACTGATGCGGTTACCGGTCGAGCAACGCGCCGCGGTGGTCGCGGTCGACATGCATGGCTACTCCGTTGCCGAGACCGCCCGCATGCTCGGCATCGCCGAAGGCACGGTGAAGAGCCGGTGTTCGCGGGCCCGCGCCAAGCTGGCCGAGGTGCTCGGCTACTTCGACTCCCGCGCCGTACCCGACGCTCGCGGCGCCATGCAGTGAGTCACTATTGAGCGATGGAGAGCGGTGAGGACCGGGTCCGACGAGAGCTGGCTCACCTCGGCACGGATGCCGCCTCGGCGAGCGACGTACCCGCCGGGCTGACGGCCAGGATCGGCGCCGCATTACGCGCTGCACCGCAACCCGCGGCGCACACCACCACGGCCGGACGGCCCCGGAGCCGGCTGCGCATCGTCGCCCTCGTCGCCGGCGTGGGCGCCGCGGCCGCCGTCGTCGTGGTCGGCGTCGTGACCCTGCTGCACAGCGGGCCTGCGGCGCCGGCCTTTCCCAGCGGACCGACCGCAGAGCGGATCACTGTATCGGCGCCGAAATCGTCCGGCGACATGCCCAAAGCGGTGGTCACACGCCGGTAATCCAGCCCATCCGCGAAGCGGGAACACCCCGGCTTACCCTGGTGTTTGTATCCGTGCAGGCAGAAAGGCTCGCATGACTTCTCAAACTTCCCGCGCAGACGCCAACGTTCACGACGTGATCGTCATCGGCTCCGGGCCGGCCGGGTACACCGCGGCGGTCTATGCCGCCCGGGCCCAGCTCAAGCCGCTGGTGTTCGAGGGCATCCAGTTCGGCGGCGCACTGATGACCACCACCGAGGTGGAGAACTACCCCGGCTTCCGAGACGGCATCACCGGACCCGAGCTCATGGACCAGATGCGCGAACAGGCCCTCCGGTTCGGCGCCGACCTGCGCATGGAGGACGTCGACGCGGTGTCCCTGGACGGCCCCGTCAAAACGGTCACCGTCGGCGACCAGACCTACCAGGCCCGCGCCGTCATTCTCGCGATGGGCGCAGCCGCCCGGCATCTGGGCGTGCCCGGCGAGGACAAGCTGCTGGGCATGGGTGTGAGCACCTGTGCCACCTGCGACGGCTTCTTCTTCAGAGATCAGGACATCGCGGTGGTCGGTGGCGGCGATTCAGCGATGGAGGAAGCCACCTTTCTGACCCGGTTCGCCCGCAGCGTCACCCTCATCCACCGCCGTGACGAGTTCCGCGCGTCGAAGATCATGCTCGAGCGCGCCAAGGAGAACGACAAGATCACGTTCATGACCAACACACAGGTGCTCGAGGTCGAGGGCGACAACCGGGTGACCGGCGTACGCCTGCGCAACAGCAAGACCGGCGAAGAGTCCACGCTCCCCGTCACCGGCGTTTTTGTCGCGATCGGCCACGACCCGCGCTCGGAACTCATCCGCGACCAGGTTGACCTTGATCCGGATGGGTACGTACTGGTACGTGACCGCACCACCAGCACGTCGATCGAGGGTGTCTTCGCGGCCGGCGACCTGGTCGACCGCACCTACCGCCAGGCGATCACCGCGGCGGGCACCGGGTGCTCGGCCTCCATAGACGCCGAACGCTGGCTCGCTGAAACCGCCACTGGGACAACGCAAACCACAGATGACGACCTGATTGGAGCACAACAGTGACTGGTACAGAGAAGACCAGCAAGACCGTCAACGTAACCGACGATTCGTTCTCTGCTGAGGTGCTATCGAGCAGCACTCCGGTGCTGGTCGACTTCTGGGCGACCTGGTGCGGGCCGTGCAAGATGGTCGCTCCGGTGCTCGAGGAGATCGCGGGCGAGAAGGCGGGCACGCTGACAGTGGCCAAGCTCGACGTCGATTCGAATCCTTCGACGGCGCGCGACTTCCAGGTGGTGTCCATCCCGACGATGATCCTGTTCAAGGACGGGCAGCCGGTGAAGCGCATCGTCGGCGCCAAGGGCAAGGCCGCGCTACTGCGTGAGCTCGAAGAAGTCGTCTAAAACCCCTGGCCATAAGCGGCGGCACCCGCCTGGCGTTTTCTCGAAACGGGCCTGCTTCTGAGATAATTCTGCCTAGCGTGTCTTGCAATCGTCAGCTGGACCACCGCTGATATCCGTGACCGAAAGGCCCAGTATGTCGGTTCTGCGTCGAGGTGACCGCGGGGGTGCGGTCACCGAGATCCGGACGGCGCTGGCAGCGCTGGGGCTCGTGGAGAGCCCCGATGAAAACCTGACCACAGGCAAGCATGTCGCGGTCGACTACTTTGACCTCGAGCTCGACGAGGCCGTGCGGGCTTTTCAGCAGCACCGGGGCCTGCTCGTGGACGGGATCGTCGGCGAAGCGACATATCGGGCGCTGAAAGAAGCCTCCTACCGGCTCGGAGCCCGCATCCTCAGCCACCAATTCGGTGCGCCGATGTTCGGAGACGACGTCGCGAATTTGCAGGCGCGGCTGCAGGACCTCGGCTTCTACACCGGGCTGGTCGACGGGCACTTCGGTTTGCAGACCCACAACGGGCTGATGTCCTACCAACGCGAGTACGGATTGTCGCCCGATGGCATCTGCGGCCCGGAGACGCTGCGCTCCTTGTACTTTCTCGGCAGCCGCGTCACCGGTGGCTCCATTCACGCGATCCGCGAGGAAGAACAGGTGCGCCGGTCCGGTCCCCGACTGTCCGGCAAGCGGATCATCATCGATCCCGGCCGCGGCGGCGCCGACCACGGCCAGATCACCCAGGGCTCAACGGGTCCGATCAGCGAAGCCGACATCCTGTGGGATTTGGCGAGCCGGCTCGAGGGCCGGATGACGGCGATCGGCATGGAGACCTTCTTGTCCCGTCCGCCCAACCGGAGCCCGTCGGACGCCGAACGCGCGATGACCGCCAACACGGTGGGGGCCGATCTGATGATCAGTCTGCGCTGCGCCGCCCAGGTGACCCCGTCGGCCAACGGCGTCGCCTCGTTCCACTTCGGCAACTCGCACGGGTCGGTGTCGACCATCGGCCGCAACCTCGCCGACTTCATCCAACGAGAAGTGGTGGCGCGCACCGGATTACGCGATTGCCGAACCCACGGCAGGACGTGGGATCTGCTGCGCTTGACCCGGATGCCGACGGTTCAGGTGGATGTCGGGTACATCACCAATCCGCGTGACCGGAGCATGCTTGTGTCGACACAGGCCAGGGATTCGATCGCCGAGGGCATCCTCGCCGCCGTCAAGCGGCTCTACCTTCTCGGCAAGAACGACCGCCCCACCGGTACGTTCACGTTCGCCGAATTGCTCGCTCACGAGCTGTCGGTGGAACAGGCCGGTCGCGTCAGCCCCAGCTAGAGGCTCAGCAGATACTCGCGCCCGCACCGACGGGCTGCTTCAGCTTCTCGCTCTCCAACAACCGTTCCAACGCTGCTTCGACGCCGGCTTTCCAGCCGAGTCCGCTCTCCAACTCGAGGCGCAGCCGCGGGAAGTACCGGTGGTGCGCAATTTCGACGAAACCCACCTGTTCGAGGAAGTCGACGTCGAGAATGCACCGATCGACCGCACAATCGCCGAGCACTTCGACGACGGGCCGCAGCTCGGCGGGCACCGCGCGCGGGTCGACGAGTTCGTCGGCGGCCTCTGTGCGGCCGAAGGCTTCCAGGGCGCGCACGCCGCGCCGGACCAGATCCGCGACGACCGCCACGATCAGGCTCTGCGGTAGACCGTCGCAATCCTGGCCCGACTCCACTCCGAGCGAGGTGAGGAGAATGGCGTCGGCGCTGACGGGCCCGCTGGGAAATAGGCGGGCTCGCGGCACGACACTGGGCGGTGCATAGAACGCGTAGCCGAGGCACGGTGCGTCGCCGCCGTCGGCAGGCAGGTCGTCGTCGGTCGCATCGGCCCGGCTTCCGGCCGGCGCACTGGACGCCATCTGGCCACACGACCCCCACTCGAGCATCACCATCGAGAGCCAGGCTTCCTTCTCGAACTCGGGGTCGGTCAGGTGCTCCTCACGGCCGAGGGTGGATGGATCCACCTCCCAGAACACGCAGCGCCGCGCGTGTTTGGGCAGCTGCTCGAAGGCCTCGAGCCGCAGGGGTGAAATACGGGCTGACACTAAGCTCCCCGGGTTCCAGCCAACGCCGATGTGCGTGACCTCCACTCCAGGATAGGAGCATGCGCCTTGCACGGCCCGCTTTCACCAAACACGTTGCACTGCATCGTGATTCCAGAGGTGCGCGGGCACGGCCCCAGCCGCCGTGATCGGAGTGTCACAGTGACGTAATTTCCCCGTGTCCCAGGTCAGGCCTTGGACGCGTTCATCAGGTCGACTATCCGCTGTAGGTCGTCGACCGAACCGAACTCCACCACGATCCTGCCCTTGCGTTTGCCGAGGCTGACGGTGACGCGGGTGTCGAAAGCCGTCGAGAGCCGTTCGGCAACGTCCTGCAGCCCGGGCATGTGGATGGGCTTGCGGCGAGGCGCCGACGGGGTCGAGGTGTCTTCCCGGTTCGCCAGCGTCACCGCCTCCTCGGTCGCCCGCACCGAAAGGCCCTCCGCCACGATGCGCGCGGCAAGTTCCTCTTGGAGCTCCGGACCCCCTTCGAGGGCGAGCAGCGCCCGGGCGTGCCCGGCCGAAAGCACGCCAGCGGCAACCCGGCGCTGTACCGCGATCGGCAGGCGCAGCAGCCGGATCATGTTGGTGATCAGCGGCCGCGACCGCCCGATGCGAGCCGCGAGCTCGTCGTGGGTCACCTCGAACTCCTCCAGCAGCTGTTGGTAGGCCGCCGCTTCCTCGAGTGGGTTCAGCTGCACGCGATGGATGTTCTCCAACAAGGCGTCGCGCAGCATGCTGTCATCGGCCGTCTCGCGGACGATCGCCGGGATGGTCGCCAGGCCCGCCGCCTGCGCCGCCCGCCAGCGGCGCTCCCCCATGACGAGTTGATAGCGGGGTCCGCCGTCCGTCACGGGTATTGCGCGCACCACGATTGGTTGCATCAACCCGAACTCGCGGATGGAGTGGACGAGTTCGGCGAGTGCCTCCTCGTCGAAGACCTGCCTCGGCTGGCGCGGATTGCGCTCGATGGCGGTCGGGTCGATCTCGCGGTAGACGGCGCCGACGGTTTGATCCGGGGCGCCGCCGATCACGACATCGGCTGCGGCGTCACCCATCCGTGGCCCCATCGTGGCCGAACCGGAATCTTCCGGACCCGTCGGGATCAACGAGGCAAGACCGCGGCCGAGGCCGCTCCTCTTCCGCGTCGGCTGACTCATCGGTGTTGTCCTCTCTCGGCTGCGCCTCGCTCGGCGATCTCGCGACTGGCATCCATGTAGCTCAGCGCGCCGCGCGAGCCGGGGTCGTAGTCAAGGATCGTCATGCCGTACCCGGGCGCCTCGGACACCTTGACGCTGCGCGGTATGACGGTCCGCAGCACCTTTTCGCCGAAGTGCGCGCGCACGTCCACCGCGACCTGATCCGCGAGGCGGGTTCGCCCGTCGTACATGGTCAGGACGACGGTCGACACGTTCAGGTGCGGATTGAGATGTGCCTTCACCATCTCGATGGTGCGCAGCAGCTGTCCTACTCCTTCTAGCGCGTAGTACTCGCATTGAATCGGGATCAACACCTCGGGCGCGGCGACGAGTGCATTGATCGTGAGCAGGCCCAGCGACGGCGGGCAGTCGATGAAGACGTAGTCGAAGTTGTGGGCGTGCAGCGAGGCCAGTGCCGAGCGCAGCCGTCCTTCGCGCGCGACCATGCTGACCAATTCGATCTCGGCGCCGGCCAGTTCGATGGTGGCCGGTACACAGTAGAGACGATCGCTGTGCGGGCTGCGTTGCAGCGCGTCATCGAGCGGGATCTCGCCGATGAGGACTTCGTAGGACGAGGCGGTGCCCGGACGGTGGTCGATACCGAGCGCGGTGCTCGCGTTGCCCTGCGGGTCGAGGTCGATCACCAGAACCTGCAACCCCTGCAGGGCGAGCGCGGCCGCCACGTTGACGGCGGTGGTCGTCTTTCCGACGCCACCCTTCTGGTTGGCGATGGTGAACACGCGCTGTTGCGCCGGCCGTGGTAGGCGGGCGTCGGCGTGTAGCAGGCGCACCGCGCGTTCGGCCTCCGCTCCTATCGGGGTGTCTCCGACGTCGTCCGGCACCCAGCCCTCCGGCCGCGGTTTGGTAAATGTTTCACGTGAAACATCGACGCCTTCCACGGCGCCCGCCGGCGGCGTGCCTCCTCCGTCCGGAACCGGCTTCATCCGCTCCTCCTGCCCGCTCGTACCGACCGGCGACGCGCCGGCTGCGACTCTTTGCGCCGCGCGATAACCACGGTGGCGGGCAGACTCAAGTAGTCCTCTCCACACATCACCACCTTGGCATCCACAGCCCCCAGCGACTCCATCACACGCCGATGCTCACCGAGCTCGTCTTCCGCGCGTTCGCCCTTCAATGCCAACATCCGGCCCCCTGGCCGAAGCAGCGGCATGCTCCACTTCGTGAGCTTGTCCAGCGATGCCACCGCCCTGGACACAACCGCGTCCATCTCCCCCACTCGCCGCCGCACGGACTGTTCTTCGGCGCGGCCACGGACCACGGTGACATCCATCCCTAGGTCGTCGACGACCTCGCCGAGAAAATCGCTGCGCCGCAGAAGCGGCTCGATGAGGGTCACCCGCAGGTCCGGCCGGGCCAACGCTAACGGTATCCCCGGAAGACCCGCGCCACTACCGATGTCGGCAATCCGGTCGTCCTGGTCGAGCAACTCGGCCAAGGCTGCGCTATTCAGTAGGTGCCGGTCCCACAGCCGGTCCGCCTCCCGTGGCCCGATCAGCCCCCGCTCCACGCCGGCGCCCGCCAAGATTTGGGCGTACCGCTGGGCGCGGTCCAAGCGATCGCCAAAGGCCGCTGCGGCCGCCGGAGGGGGCGCGGATACGTCGCCATGTTTCACGTGAAACATCCTCCGGCTCTCCGCGCAGTCGAACCGCGTCGGTGATGAACTACACCTTTGTAACTCCGTCAGTCGAGCAGAACGACGACCCGTCGCGACGGCTCCACGCCCTCGCTCTCGCTGCGGACGCCGTCCACCGCCGCCACCGCGTCGTGGACGATCTTGCGCTCGAACGGCGTCATCGGCGACAGGCTCTCCCGCTCACCCGACTCCAGTACCCGCCGAGCCACCGTGTCCCCCAGCGCGGCCAACTCGTCGCGGCGGCGCCGACGCCACCGTGCGATGTCGAGCATCAAGCGGCTGCGCTCGCCGGTCTTCTGATGGACCGCCAGCCGGGTCAGCTCCTGAAGCGCATCGAGCACCTCGCCCTTGCGGCCGACGAGCTTCGACAAGTCGGTGCCGCCATCGATGCTCACGATCGCACGGTCGCCCTCTACGTCGAGGTCGATGTCCCCGTCGAAGTCCAGTAGGTCCAGCAGCTCTTCGAGATAATCGCCGGCGATCTCACCCTCGGCCACCAGACGCTCTTCGAGGTCCTCGCCGGTTCTCGTCACCGTTTCGTCGCCGTCTTGTGATGCGTCCGATTCCATCGGCTCGTTCTGCTCGTCCTGCAGCTCCTCACTGCGCTCAATCGTTTCCGGGTTGTCGAAGTCCGTCATGCCTCGTCTCTCCTTATTCGCCGGTCGGTTCCGGTTAACGCTTTCGCTTCTTCGGGCGCGCCCCTGGCCTGGGCGCCGCGCCCGGTTTCGGCGCGCGGTTCGCCTGATTGCTCGAATTCCCCTTGCCTCCCGAGTCGTCGCTCGGCTGCTTTTCGTCCGACGACAACTCGCTGCCGACGATTTCGGTCACCTCGTAGGAGTCCGCGGGGTCGCCGTCCGACGCGGCGGGTCCGGCCGCCTTGCGGTTCCGCTTGGGCTTCGCGCCCGGTGGCGGTGCATTGGACGCGCGTCTCTCGATGGCTGCCAGCTTCTTCTCTTCTTCTTCCTTTTCGATCTTGCCGAAGACGTAGTGCTGCTGGCCGAAGGTCCAGATGTTGTTCGAGAACCAATACAGGATGATGGCCAGCGGCAGGAATGGTCCGCCGACCACGACGCCGAGTGGGAACACATACAGCGCCAGCTTGTTCATCATCGCCGTCTGCGGGTTGGCGGCGGCTTCCGGACTCTGCCGCGCGACCGAGGCACGGCTGTTGAAGTACGTCGCGATGCCTGCGGCGATCATCAGCGGCACTCCGACGGCGATGACCGATGCGCGGTTGAATTCGGTGAACGCGTCCAGGCCGGTCTTCTGGATCATGTTCGCGCCAATCGGCGCGCCGAAGAGGTTCGCGTCGAGGAAGTGCGCGACATCGGTCGGGGTGAAGATGTAGTTGCCGATCGATCGGTTCAACTCGGGTGACAGCTTCGGCTGACCGAAGCCCCCCTGAGTCCGGTTGAATGACCGCAGCACGTGATAGAGACCGAGGAACACCGGGATCTGTGCCAGCATCGGCAGGCACCCCAGGACCGGGTTGAACCCGTGCTCGCGTTGAAGCTTCTGCATCTCCAGCGCCATCCGCTGGCGGTCCTTGCCGTACTTCTTCTGCAGCGCCTTGATCTGGGGTTGCAGTTCCTGCATCTGGCGTGTTGTGCGGATCTGGCGAACGAACGGCTTGTACAAAATCGCGCGCAGCGTGAACACGAGGAACATCACCGACAGGCCCCAGGCGAAGAAGTTCGACGGGCCCAGCAGTAGCGCGAACAGCTTGTACCAGACCCACATAATCGCAGAGACCGGGTAGTAGATGATGTCGAGACTGAACCAATCAAACAATCGACTCGCTCCAAACGTCGTTTTCGACAGCGGCACTCTCCCGGCTGGGCCGGCGGCGCTCGGGTATTGGGTCCCATCCTCCCCGATGCCACGGGCCGCATTTCGCCAGCCGCACCATCGCCAGCCAACCGCCGCGGATCAACCCGTACTCATTGAGGGCCTCGACCGCGTACTGGCTGCAGGTCGGGGTGAACCGACACGTCGGTAACCGCAACGGGGACACGGCGTTCCGATACAGCTGGATCAGGAAGATCACCCCGCGCACCATCATCGCGGTGTCCCCCCGAGCAACCGTGCACGCGTCAGCGCCAATCGCAGTTGCTGTTCGAGGCGAGCGGAAATGGCATACCGGCTACTGGGCAGCGCACGGATCACCACGCGGTCAGCCGGGTCGAGTTCCGCGATCACCGATCGCGCGATGTGCCTCAGCCGTCGGGCCACCCGGTGCCGCTGCACCGAGTTGCCCACGGTCTTCGCAACCACGAGCCCGACCCTGGGACCACCCTGATCGAAATCGTCACTTCGGCGCGCGTGCACCACGATGTCGGGCTGCACCGCCCGCACCCCTCGATTGATTGTGGTACCGAACTCCGACGATCGCGTCATCCGGTACCGCGCCGGAAGCACCGCGCTACATCCTGCGCTGAATTACGCAGAGAGTGCGCGGCGGCCCTTGCTACGCCGTTTCGACACGATGGCCCGGCCGGCCCTGGTCCGCATCCGCAGCCGAAACCCATGCACCCGCGCACGGCGCCGGTTGTTGGGCTGAAAGGTCCGCTTGCCCTTGGCCACGGCTGTCACTCCTCGTTGCGTATGGCAACCGCATCGGACACATGGGTCTGGACGCGATCGCCGTTGGTAAGCTCTCGTCTTGCTCGCTGGCCGGCGCGGTCCCGCAATGACATTCCGGTCGCAGCCGTGCCGCCACGTTCGGGCGACTGTTCGAGGGTACTGACGAGATTTCCCTAGGTCAAACCACCGTCGACCGCCGTGAAAAAGTTGACATCAGTCACAGCCGTCACGGACTCGCGGTTGCCAAAAATCATGGCCTCGGAATGTTGCAGAACGGTTGGCACTAGGCCAGAAAACTGTTAGCTTCTGGCAATGCCGTTCCGCCACGGAGCGGCGACCAGACAACGAAGCGAGGACGCCCGACAAGTCGCGAGCCCACAGAGCGCAGCATCACTGTGACGAGCTCCGGCCCGAGGCGTCCCCGACGGTGAGACAACAGAGCGACGGCGGCTGGCCCTGTCCACAGCCTGTGGATAACTATGTGGACAGTTCGTCTTCGTTCTCTTGGTCGTCCCCGGACCGACCTCGAGGGGGTACCCGTCATTGACAGCTGACCCCGACCCTCCCTTCGTCGCCGTGTGGAACACCGTGCTTGCCGAGCTCAATGGCGATGGCCACGGAACCGAACCCCTCAACGGCGATCCCCCGCCGCCAAGTCTTACCCCACAGCAAAGGGCCTGGTTAAAGCTGGTCAAACCACTCGTCATCACCGAGGGATTTGCCCTGCTTTCGGTTCCGACGAGCTTTGTGCAGAACGAGATCGAGCGGCATCTCCGCGAACCGATCATCTCCGCATTGAGCCGTCAGCTCGGCCAGCGCGTCGAACTGGGTGTGAGAATCGCAGGCCCCAACCCCGATGACCAGGACGACCCCGCCGCCGTGGTTGTCGACAACTACCCCGAATCCGAACTCGACGAGATCGACGAAGTCAGCGAGGCGCTCGCCAGCGCCGAGGAGAGCTGGCCGACGTACTTCTCCGGTGGCCCGCAAAGGTCGCCGGCAACCGACACAAGCTCGGTCAGCCTGAACCGCCGCTACACGTTCGACACGTTCGTCATCGGGGCGTCCAATCGGTTCGCTCACGCGGCGACGCTCGCGATTGCTGAAGCGCCCGCGCGGGCCTACAACCCGCTCTTCATCTGGGGCGAATCCGGACTCGGCAAAACCCACCTGTTGCACGCGGCCGGAAATTACGCCCAGCGGTTGTTTCCCGGCATGCGAGTCAAGTACGTGTCGACCGAGGAATTCACCAACGACTTCATCAACTCGCTCCGCGACGACCGCAAAGCCTCGTTCAAGCGCAGCTACCGCGACATCGACGTGCTGCTGGTCGACGACATCCAGTTCATCGAGGGCAAGGAAGGCATCCAGGAGGAGTTCTTCCACACCTTCAACACGCTGCACAACGCGAACAAGCAGATCGTCATCAGCTCCGATCGTCCGCCCAAACAACTGGCCACCCTCGAGGACCGGTTGCGTACCCGGTTCGAGTGGGGCCTGATCACCGACGTCCAGCCGCCGGAATTGGAAACCCGCATCGCGATCCTTCGCAAGAAGGCTCAGATGGATCGCCTCGATGTTCCCGACGACGTTCTGGAACTGATTGCCAGCAGCATCGAGCGCAACATCCGCGAGCTCGAAGGCGCGCTGATCCGGGTAACCGCCTTCGCGTCGTTGAACAAGACACCGATCGACAAGTCACTCGCCGAAATCGTCCTGCGCGACCTGATCGCCGATGTGAACACCATGCAGATCGGCACGGCAGGCATCATGGCCGCCACGGCCGAGTACTTCGAAACCACCGTCGAGGAACTTCGCGGTCCCGGAAAGACACGGGCGCTGGCCCAGTCGCGGCAGATCGCCATGTATCTGTGCCGCGAGTTGACGGACCTCTCCCTACCGAAGATCGGCCAGGCCTTCGGACGCGATCACACCACCGTCATGTATGCGGAGAAGAAGATCCGCGCCGAGATGGCTCAGCGCCGTGAGGTGTTCGATCAAGTCAAAGAACTCACCACACGCATCCGACAGCGCGCCAGGCGCTGACGAGATCGAAAAAATTCTTCAAAAATCTTCTGTCCCCGTCGCCACATCAGTCACAGCCGATGCCTGTGCACACCCGTGTGGACAATCGCTGGAATGACACCGCCGGTGTTGTGCTTCCGTCCACATGACCGCGAGTTTCCCCAGCGATCCCGACGCGGGCGTACATTCCTCCACAAGTAACTCACAACCCGAAAAACGATCGGCCAGCACGGACACTGCTTCATCCACAGCTTTCACAGGACCTAATACTGTTGCTTACATATCTCCATAGGTTTCTCTCAGAAGAGGCGCCTTGGGGACAGTGCGTCAGGACCCGTTAGCGGCACGTCGCTGACCGGCGATGTCACCGCGATCGATTAGCTTTCAAGATGAACACGAAAGCTCTACGGTGGTTCTTCGACAGCCGTTACGGTCGACGTAGCGACATTGGGGGGCCGGCGCATCGGCACCGCGAAACCGCTGCTTAGAGCTTGGTTGTGAGTTGATCGAAGGGACACTATGAACGTGGCGACAACGACGGTTGGTCTCTCCGATTTGAAATTCCGCCTGGTGCGTGAGGACTTCGCCGACGCGGTGGCCTGGGTGGCCCGCAACCTGCCGACCCGGCCCACCGTCCCGGTGCTCGCCGGTGTGTTGCTGACCGGCTCGGACACCGGTCTGACGATCTCGGGATTCGACTACGAGGTGTCGGCCGAAGTGCAGGTTGCCGCCGAAATAGCTTCCCCTGGAAGCGTTTTGGTGTCCGGGCGGTTACTGTCCGACATCACTCGGGCGCTACCTGCCAAGCCCGTCGACGTCAGCGTCGAAGGAACACGGGTGCTGCTGAACTGCGGTAGCGCGAAGTTCTCCCTGCCCACCATGGCGGTCGAGGACTACCCGGCGCTGCCCGCCCTACCTGACGAGACGGGTGTCATTTCCTCCGAGCTGTTTGCCGAAGCCATCGGCCAGGTCGCCGTCGCTGCGGGCCGCGATGACACGCTCCCGATGCTGACCGGTATCCGCGTCGAAATATCCGGTGAGACAGTGGTTTTGGCGGCCACCGACCGATTCCGGCTTGCGGTGCGCGAATTGACCTGGTCGACGGAGTCGGCGGATGTCGAGGCGGCGATTCTGGTGCCGGCCAAGACACTGGCCGAATCGGCCAAGGCCGGCACCGGTGGTGCAGATGTTCATCTTTCGCTGGGTGCCGGATCGGCGGTGGGTAAGGAAGGGCTGCTCGGTATCCGCAGTAACGGCAAGCGCAGCACCACTCGCCTGCTCGATGCGGAGTTCCCGAAATTCCGTCAGCTGCTGCCGACCGAACACACAGCGGTGGCGACGCTCGACGTCGCCGAGCTCACGGAGGCGATCAAGCGTGTGGCGCTCGTCGCCGACCGTGGTGCGCAGGTTCGGATGGAATTCACCGCCGATGTGCTGAAGCTGTCCGCGGGTGCGGACGACGTCGGGCGCGCCGAGGAGGAGATGCCGGTCGCATTCGCCGGCGAGGCGCTGACGATCGCGTTCAACCCGACGTATCTCACCGACGGCTTGGGTTCGTTGCACTCGCAACGCGTGACGTTTGGCTTCACGACACCCAGCCGTCCCGCGGTGTTGCGTCCGGCAGGTGACGACGAGGGCGACACGGCTGGCGGCGGCGCGGGGCCCTTCGCCGCGGCGCAGACCGACTACGTCTACCTGTTGATGCCGGTGCGGCTCCCGGGCTAGGGCTGTCACCTCCGAGGACGAAAGAGGCTGCACGTGCAATTGGGATTGGTTGGCCTGGGCAAGATGGGCTTCAACATGCGCGAACGCCTTCGCGAGGGCGGACATGAGGTCATCGGATACGACCCTCGGCCGGAGGTCACCGATGTCCCGACGCTCGGTGCGCTCGCCGAGGCGTTGAAGCCTCCACGGGTGGTCTGGGTGATGGTGCCGTCGGGCCCGATCACCGACGGAACCATCACCGATCTCGGGAAGGAACTCTCCGAAGGCGACCTGGTCATCGACGGCGGCAATTCCCGCTACACGGGTGATGGGCCGCACGCAAAAATGTTGGGAGAGAAGGGCATCGCATTCATCGACGCCGGCGTCTCGGGTGGCATCTGGGGGCTGAAGGAGGGGTACGGCCTGATGGTCGGCGGCAGCGACGCCGATGTCGAGCGCGCGATGCCCATCTTTGACACCCTGCGTCCGCCGGGCCCGCGGGAGGACGGGTTCGTCCACGCAGGCCCGGTCGGTGCGGGGCATTTCGCCAAAATGGTGCACAACGGCATCGAGTACGCCCTGATGACGGCATACGCCGAGGGCTACGAGGTGCTTGCCGCCGAAGAGCTCATCACGGATCCCCAGGCCGTCTACCAGGCATGGACGAACGGCACGGTGGTGCGATCGTGGCTGCAGCAGCTGCTGGCCAGGGCGCTCAAGGAAGATCCCGGGTTGGAGGAGATATCCGGCTACACCGAGGACTCCGGTGAAGGCCGATGGACCGTGGAGGAAGCAATCAGGCTGCGGGTCCCAGTGCCCGGCATCGCGGCGTCGCTGTTCGCCCGGTTCTTGTCGCGGCAGGACGATTCGCCGACCATGAAGGCCGTCGCGGCGTTGCGCAACCAGTTCGGTGGCCACGCGGTGAAACGGGTCAGCGAGTCCGGATAACGGTTTGTACGTCCGCCACCTGGGACTACAGGATTTCCGGTCATGGGCGCAGGTCGACCTTGACCTCGAGCCCGGGCGGACGGTGTTCGTCGGCCCGAACGGCTTCGGCAAGACCAATCTC
>JBKPSU010000228.1:0-6679 GCA_046735135.1 Actinomycetota bacterium | reverse complement strand
TCGTGAGGTGAACACCTCGGGTGACGGGTTCCTGGCAATGTTCGACGGGCCGCAGCGGGCGATCCGCTGCGCGATGGCGATCCGAGACGCGGTGCAGGCGTTGGGCATTGAGGTGCGTGCTGGGTTGCACACCGGGGAGTGTGAGGTCCGCGGCGAGGGCATCGGCGGGATCGCTGTGCACATCGGTGCGCGGGTGAGCGCCCTGGCCGGGCCGAACGAGGTACTGGTGTCGAGCACGCTGCGCGACTTGGTGATCGGGTCAGGACTGCAGTTCGACGACCGCGGCACACGCGAACTCAAGGGCGTACCCGGCGTGTGGCATCTGTTCGCCGTCTAAAACGGCGGCGGTTTGTTGCGTTGGGCGACGTGGGCGTCGTTGAGTCGCGTTCGGCGGCGATGGCTGAGGCGGTGGTGTGGGCGCGGGTATGGCGGCGTTTAGGCATCATCACCCCGCGCCCACCGCTGGCCTCGATGAGGGGTGGGTCGCCGTGCCACAGGGTGGCCGTCGGTTCGCCCAGCGTCGGAAACAGGTGCAAGCTACCCGGATACGTCGGGTAGATGTGCCCAGTCGGTGAAGTCCACTCCACTGTTCCGTCAGGTAGTTGGCGGTCGCGCCAACCGCCGCGCCCACACCAGAACGTTTTCAGTAAGTGGTGATACCGACTTTGCGAAAGACACTCTGGACGGCGAACCACCTTGCTGCCGCTACCTAGCGCTGCAGGAGTGCAGGATTTGATGCTCGGTCCAGGCGCATCGCGGTCGACAGTTACTTGCCGGACGGAGAGCTAACCCTTCCCTCGCAGAAGCGAAATCTGGCTGCTGGGCGATTACGTCAGCACCGCTTGATTCCGGACCATTTACGTCGTACCGCGCAACAGCGAATGGAGACTCAAATGATCACCGTGCCCACACGTTTCCGTCAGCTTTTGCCCGGCACGGGGGACAGTGCCAAGGCCCTTGGCTCGAATCGAGGGGAACAGGTGACACTTTCAACCCGCCGCTTACGTCACCTTGCCGCCGCTGGACTGATCGCCGCCGCAGCCACAGTCAGCGGCAGTGCCATCGGAGACCCCGCCACCGCCTGCGCCGCACCCAAATTTGATTCCGACTTTTACAGAGCTTGCACGACCCAAAAACAACTATTGTACGAAAAAGGCCAAATCACGAAGAAAGAACGCGATGATGCCTTGAAGGAATGCTGTGAACTCGCCGGGGGGACGTGGGCGCGTGACCCGAGTCTTTCTGACTGGGTTTGCCAGCAGCGTTCAGCCGATGCTCCGCAAACACTGCCTGGGGGCGTGCCCACGCAAACCTTCCAGCCCGCGCCGCCGCCGGTGCGCCAGCCTGGTTCGGTCAATCCGACCGTGACATTCGCTCCGGCGGGTTAGATAGTGCCGCACGCTTGGGCGCGATTTGAGAGCGCTGAGCCGACGATGAAAATGGCACAGACACTTCAGGTTTGACGGATGCGTGGGCTCGCGGATGCGACACATCACTGCCGAGAACTGTCAGATTCTGTGCCAGCGCAATGAGGGAGACGAAGGCGTCCCACTCGACCTAGGATGCGCTTGCATGAAAGAGAGCACTTACCTAGCGGTGCCATCTGATGCTGCAAGCGGCCCCTGGCCCGGCGTCGTCGTCCTACACGATGCGCTCGGATTTCGAGGCGATGTACGAGCCCAGGCAGACCGGTTCGCTGAACGCGGCTATCTCGCGCTCGCCCCGAACTTGTATGCGCACTGTCGTGGGCCATCCTGTCTGCTGTCCGTATATCGCGGCGCGACAACGGGTCGCGGTGCTGCGTTCGAAAGCATCGAATCTGCTCGACAAAAACTGGTGGCGCGTCCGGACTGTACTGGGCAAGTGGGGATGATCGGGTTTTGTTTGGGTGGTGGCTACGCGGTGATGTCTGCACCCAGGTTTGATTTCGCCGCGGCCTCGATCAACTACGGCAAAGTTCCCGAGGATGCGGCGGATGCATTGCGGGGAAGCTGTCCCGTGGTAGCGAGTTTCGGAGGAAAGGATGGCTACGCTGGGCGCGCGGCGCACCGCTTGGAAACGGCGCTGACGTCGCTCGGTGTCGCGCATGACGGTCGGGAGTATGAGACGGTGGGGCACGGCTTCCTGAATGAATTGCCGCGATTCATGCAGTCAGGGCTGAACCCAATGAATCTTGTCCTCAATATGCATCTGCGCGACGAAACTGCCGTCGAGGACGCTTGGAAGCGGATATTCGCCTTCTTCGACACAAACGTCCGCGGCGCACAGAGCTAAGGCGGCCCGTCTGCTGCGGGCGAGAGAGTGTCGGCCCCAAGATTCAATCGCTCGAATGGCTCTTCAGATGGTGTTACCGACTGGCTGAAGAACACTTTACGGGAACGCTTGTGAGCAGCGTAAACGCTGACGACACGCCCCGCTCGACCCGCTCCTCGGCTTACACTTCGGCAATGTTCTCGGAGACGCGGTATGCGCTGAACGGGGACTTGCGCGTGGCCTATCGCGCGTCGCGTGAAGGCCCTCGGGACGTCGTGTTCGTCCCGAACTGGTTCACAAACTGTGAGGATCTTCCGGAGTTGCCGCCTTTCCAAGGGTGGGTCGAGGCCATGACCTCGCTTGGCCGACTGATCTTCTTCGACCAGCCGGGCACAGGAGCCTCCGACCCCGTTACGCCGGGTGCGTTGCCGACGTTGGAGCAATGGGCAGACAGCATAACGGCGGTGCTCGACGATCTCGGAAGTCGCGAAGCGGTCCTCCTTACGGGCGTCGGCAGTCTGGCCACGGGGGCGATGTTCGCAGCAACACATCCGTCCCGTACCACCGCGCTGATCGTGCTCGAGGGCAGCGCGTACGCGCGTGCTGAACGCTCCGACGGGTTCACACCGGACAATTTCTTCGCTGCATTCGTTTCCATGTGGGGCACGGCCAAGTTCCAGCATGTCTTAAATCCGGATATGCCGTGGAACGAGGAAATCCGGTCAACGTGGGCTCGGATGGAACGTCAGGCGGCCAGCCCAGGAACCGTTGCACTCATGATGCCGCTTTTGGCCGAATTGGATGTCAGCGCGGTGCTTCCCACGGTGCGCGTGCCGACCCTCGTCGTCCAGCACGCCGACGACATATTCATCCCGCCCGAATGGGGCAAGTACGTCGCTGACCACATACCGGGGGCGAAATACGTTGAGCTTCCGGGGCGCAATGTGTACCACTTCGTGGAGCCCGACTGGCGCGCGTCCTTCCAGGAGATCGCCGAGTTCCTTACCGGTGAACAGGCAGACGTTGCTGACGACCGAGTTCTTGCCACCGTGTTGTTCACCGACATCGTGGACTCGACGCGTCGGGCTGCCGAGATCGGCGACCGCGACTGGCATGCCTTACTCGATGCACACGACGCCGTCGTGCGGTCGCAGCTTGCTCGGTTTCGTGGCCGCGAGGTGAGCACATCGGGCGACGGTTTCCTGGCGATGTTCGACGGCCCTCAGCGAGCGATCCGCTGCGCCATGGCAATCCGCGATGCGGTGCAGGCGCTCGGCATCCAGGTGCGCGCCGGATTGCACACCGGGGAGTGCGACGTCCGCGGCGACGACATCGGCGGCATCGCTGTACACATCGGGGCGCGCGTCAGCGCACTGGCGGGTCCGAACGACGTGCTGGTGTCAAGTACGCTGCGCGACTTGGTGATCGGGTCAGGACTCGAATTCGAGGACCGCGGCGCTCACACGCTCAAGGGCGTGCCCGGCGAATGGCACCTGTTCGCCGTCGCGACTCCGTAGCGGTGGATGTCGGCGAACCGTAAGCGCGTGTGCACTCGGTGCCACCCGATTGCTAAAGAACGTTTCAGCGAACTCGCTTGATCAGCATAAACGCTGTCGATGCGCACCGCTCAACCCGCTGCTCGGCTTAGACTTCTGCGGTGTTCTCGGAGACGCGCTACGCGCTGAACGGGGACTTGCGCGTCGCCTACCGCACCTCGCGTGCTGGTCCTCGTGACATCGTGTTCGTCGCGAACTGGTTCACGTGCTGCGAGCTTCTTCCGGAGCTACCGTCCCTTCAAGGATGGGTCGAGGCGATGACATCGCTCGGTCGACTGATCTTCTTCGATCAGCCGGGCACGGGAGCGTCCGATCCCGTCTCGGCGGGCGCGCTGCCGACCCTGGAGCAATGGGCCGACAGCATCACCGCCGTGTTGGACGATCTCGGGAGTCGCGAAGCGGTCCTCGTTGCGGTCGCCGGCGCGTTCGCGACGGGCGCCATGTTCGCCGCGACACATCCGTCCCGCACGACGGCGCTGGTCGTGCTCGAGGGCTACGCGGATCCGATGGTTGAACGCCCTGATGGGCTCGATCTTGAGGAAGTCCAAGCTGCCTTCGTCGGCATGTGGGGCACGGGGCAGTATCAGCATGTGGTCAATCCGGACATGCCGTGGAACGAGGAAATCCGGGCCACGTGGGCGCGAGCCGAACGCCTGGCGGCGAGCCCTGGGACAGTTGCCCTCATGTTTCCTCTGATGTTGGAAGTGGACGTGCGGGCGGTGCTTCCGACGGTGCGCGTGCCAACACTCGTCCTGCATCACACCAACGACCCGTTTACAACGCCGGCGATGGGCAGGGCCGTCGCCGACCACGTACCGGGCGCGAAGTACGTCGAGCTTCCGGGGCGCAACGTTTTCCACTTCGTCGAACCGTGGCGTCAGTCGTTTCAGGAGATCGCCGAGTTCCTCACCGGTCATCAGGCTGACGTGGCCGATGATCGGGTGCTCGCCACCGTGCTGTTCACCGACATCGTGGAATCGACGCGCCGGGCCGCCGAGATGGGCGACCGTGACTGGCACGCCTTGCTCGATGCGCACGACGCCGTCGTCCGAGCGCAACTGACCCGCTTTCGAGGCCGCGAGGTGAATACCTCGGGTGACGGCTTCCTCGCGATGTTTGACGGCCCGCAGCGAGCGATCCGATGCGCCATGGCGATCCGAGACGCGGTGCAGGCGTTGGGCATTGAGGTGCGCGCCGGGTTGCACACCGGCGAGTGCGAGGTCCGCGGGGATGACATCGGTGGGATCGCCGTGCACATCGGCGCGCGGGTGAGCGCACTGGCAGGGCCGAACGATGTGCTGGTGTCCAGCACGCTGCGCGATCTCGTGATCGGGTCAGGGCTGGAGTTCGAAGACCGCGGCGCACACACGCTCAAGGGCGTGCCCAGCGAATGGCGGTTGTTCGCCGTCGCGGGGTGACCCGCACGCGTGCCCGATCCCGGGAGGCATTGCGGCTGAAGCCAATGCGGCGTGTTCCGTAGGTGGTGAAAACGGCACAGACACTTCAGAGAGTCATCACCGCACGGCCAACCTCACGATCAGCCCCGCGATTTAGAACGCCGCGGGCAGGATCGTGTCTGTAGTGCGGGGGCGTGCCGCATCGTGTGGGCAGTAGCGGTTTACTCGCGCACCTGGCGAGTGACGAAGCCTTCGGTGGACCGGGAATCGATGGTGCACCGGGAATCGACCTGCTCACCTTGTCGTTCGTCGCCATAGTAGACGCGATATCCCTCGATGACCGTCGTGTCGCCATCTGAGTGCTTGTAAGTGACACTCGTTGTTCCGTCCGCCGTGCGGGTGACGGTGAACCACTGACCGGACACGGGATCTTGAATCGTGTCACCCTCCTGAACCTCCGTCAGCGGCACCTGCTCTGTTGCATGTTCCGAACTCATTACCCTCTCCGATCGTCGCGGCGGGTTGGCTGCGTCCGGCGATCAACTTGAGGATTCTCCCGCCGACAGCGCCAGTCAACCCGCTGCTGATTACTCAACCAATCAGTTCGGTTAATTGGTGGCTTTCGCGGTCGGATACCGATACGTGATCCCCGGGCGATCAATCAGCAAACCGTGACGGTGATCGCGATCGCTAATCCGCTCGGAAGAGAAGACCTAACGAGTTTGGCGCCCTGCTTAATGGCCTCGATCAAAAGCCTGGCAGATGCTGCGTCTGTGCACACAGCGAAATCGATAGCGGCCGGTCTGATGCTGACTGCTTAACACCACAGTTGCACCAACGGCCATCTGACAACGGGAAGACGAACGCAACCGGCCCTAATTCCATTGCTACCTCCCAGCGTACGCCTATCAGCACACAACTAAAACACGTACTGCAGCCGCAAGGACTGCGAGCAAGAGGTGGGCCCCTGCGAGCCGCATATATGCGCGCGGCCGACCGGACTATCGAAGAGCTGGCCCACGAACAGCGTCTTGGTTGGAAGATGAAAGCGGCACAGACACTTCAGGTTTGACGGATGCGTGGGCCCCACCGGGTAGGCCACGGTGTGATCGAGGTCGCAGAACTGGGCGGCCTTGTCGCAGCCGGGGAACCGACAGGTCAGGTCTCGCAGCGGATGAACTCGCCCAGGGCCCGCGACGGGGTGTAGCGCGGCTCGGCAGGACCGTCGCCGGGGTGGCGGACCTCGCGCAACCGGGCCCGCTCCAGGGTGGCGGCCAGCAGCGGCGCGGGCATCACCCCGGCGCCGAACACATACGCCGGCGGCGCCGCATCCGGCGTCGGGGCACACGGCGCCGACTCTTCGGCCGGGGCAGGGCTGGTCGGCTCCTCGGTCGTCTGCTCGGTCGTCGCCTCGGTTGTCGCTGGGGTGCTCGCCTGCGTCTCGGCGTGGGCGGTGTCGATGGTTTTCTGTTC
>JBKPSU010000227.1:0-18703 GCA_046735135.1 Actinomycetota bacterium | reverse complement strand
GGACGCACTGTTCGACAACGGCCGCCGCGGCCGTCCGGTCACCGGACCGGGCAACCGTCCGCTCAAGTCGCTGTCGGATCTGCTCAAGGGCAAGCAGGGCCGGTTCCGTCAGAACCTGCTCGGCAAGCGCGTCGACTACTCGGGCCGTTCGGTCATCGTGGTCGGCCCGCAGCTCAAGCTGCACCAGTGCGGCCTGCCCAAGCTGATGGCGCTCGAGCTGTTCAAGCCGTTCGTGATGAAGCGTCTTGTCGACCTGAACCACGCGCAGAACATCAAGAGCGCCAAGCGGATGGTGGAGCGCC
The DNA here is from genome assembly GCA_046735135.1 of Actinomycetota bacterium. Taxonomy (GTDB): domain Bacteria; phylum Actinomycetota; class Actinomycetes; order Mycobacteriales; family Mycobacteriaceae; genus Mycobacterium. Next base: position 18,401 of record JBKPSU010000227.1, on the reverse strand, counting down.
AGCGTCCGCAGGTGTGGGATGTGCTGGAAGAGGTCATCGGTGAGCACCCGGTGCTGCTGAACCGCGCACCGACGCTGCACCGCCTCGGCATCCAGGCCTTCGAGCCGATGCTGGTGGAGGGCAAGGCCATTCAGCTGCACCCGCTGGTCTGCGAGGCGTTCAACGCCGACTTCGACGGCGACCAGATGGCGGTTCACCTGCCCCTGAGCGCCGAGGCGCAGGCCGAGGCCCGCATCCTGATGCTGTCCTCGAACAACATCCTGTCGCCCGCGTCGGGTCGTCCGCTGGCCATGCCGCGTCTGGACATGGTGACCGGGCTGTTCTTCCTGACCACCGAGATCGCCGGCGACACCGGCGAATACACGCCTGCCGCCAAGGACAAGCCGGAGACGGGCGTGTATGCGTCGCCGGCCGAGGCGATCATGGCGCTGGACCGCGGCGCGCTGTCGGTGCGGGCCAAGATCAAGGTTCGACTGACGCAGCTGCGTCCGCCCGCCGAGGTCGAGGCCGAGCTGTTCGGCGATGACGGATGGAAGCCGGGCGACGCGTGGACGGCGGAGACGACGCTGGGCCGGGTGATGTTCAACGAGCTGCTGCCGACCGGGTATCCGTTCATCAACCAGCAGATGCACAAGAAGGTGCAGGCGTCGATCATCAACGACCTGGCCGAGCGCTACCCGATGATCGTGGTTGCACAGACCGTGGACAAGCTCAAGGACGCCGGCTTCTACTGGGCCACCCGCTCGGGTGTCACCGTGTCGATGGCCGACGTGATTGTGCCGCCCAACAAGCAGGAGATCCTGGACCGCTACGAGAAGGAAGCCGACGGGATCGAAAAGAAGTACCAGCGCGGCGCTTTGAACCACGACGAGCGCAACGGCGAGCTGGTCAAGATCTGGCAGCAGGCCACCGAAGAGGTCGGCGAGGCCCTGCGGGAGCACTACCCGCAGGACAACCCGATCATCACGATCGTCGACTCGGGCGCCACGGGTAACTTCACCCAGACGCGCACGCTGGCAGGCATGAAGGGTCTGGTGACCAACCCGAAGGGTGAGTTCATCCCGCGGCCGATCAAGTCCTCGTTCCGCGAGGGCCTGACGGTGCTGGAGTACTTCATCAACACCCACGGCGCCCGTAAGGGCTTGGCGGACACCGCACTTCGCACCGCTGACTCGGGTTACCTGACCCGTCGTCTGGTGGACGTCTCTCAGGACGTCATCGTCCGCGAGTCCGACTGCGAGACCGAGCGTGGCATCAACGTCACGCTGGCCGAGCTGGCTTCCGACAACTCGCACATCCGCGACCCGCACATCGAAACCTCGGCGTACGCGCGGACTTTGGCCGCCGACGCCGTCGACGAGAAGGGCAACGTCGTCGTCGAGCGGGGTCACGATCTAGGTGACCCGGCCATCGAGGCGCTGCTCGCTGCGGGCATCACCGAGGTGAAGGTCCGCTCCGTGCTGACCTGCACCACGGGCACCGGCGTGTGCGCGATGTGCTACGGCCGTTCGATGGCGACCGGCAAGCTGGTCGACATCGGCGAGGCCGTCGGCATCGTGGCCGCGCAGTCCATCGGTGAGCCCGGCACGCAGCTGACGATGCGCACGTTCCACCAGGGTGGTGTCGGTGAGGACATCACCGGCGGTCTGCCCCGTGTGCAGGAGCTCTTCGAGGCCCGTGTGCCGCGGAACAAGGCGCCGATCGCCGACGTCAGCGGTCGGGTTCAGCTCGACGAGACCGAGGCGTTCTACAAGATCACCATCGTCCCGGACGACGGTGGCGAGGAAGTCGTCTACGACAAGCTGCCCAAGCGCAACCGCCGCCTCAAGGTGTTCAAGCACGAGGACGGTTCCGAGCGGCTGCTTTCCGACGGCGACCACGTCGAGGTCGGCCAGCAGCTGATGGAAGGCTCCGCGGACCCGCATGAGGTGCTCCGCGTCCAGGGCCCCCGCGAGGTGCAGATCCACCTCGTCAAGGAGGTCCAGGAGGTCTACCGCGCGCAGGGTGTGTCGATCCACGACAAGCACATCGAGGTGATCGTCCGGCAGATGCTGCGGCGCGTCACGATCATCGACTCGGGTTCGACGGAGTTCCTGCCCGGCTCTCTCACCGAGCGTGCCGAGTTCGAGGCCGAGAACCGTCGGGTGGTTGCCGAGGGTGGCGAGCCCGCCGCCGGTCGCCCGGTGCTGATGGGCATCACCAAGGCGTCGCTGGCCACTGATTCGTGGCTGTCGGCGGCGTCGTTCCAGGAGACCACGCGAGTGCTGACCGACGCGGCGATCAACTGCCGCAGCGACAGGCTCAACGGTCTGAAGGAGAACGTCATCATCGGCAAGCTGATCCCGGCGGGTACGGGCATCAGCCGGTACCGCAACATCCAGGTGGAGCCGACCGAGGAGGCGCGGGCCGCCGCGTACACGATCCCGTCGTACGAGGATCAGTACTACAGCCCCGACTTCGGCCAGGCCACCGGAGCCGCGGTTCCGCTGGACGACTACGGCTACAGCGACTACCGCTAAGTCGAAACGAGAAAGCCCCTGGGTATCGCCCGGGGGCTTTTTCGTCGGGGCGAGTTTCGCCCCCAAACCGACAAGTGGGCGAGAAAGTGCGAGTGATCCGCGCCATTTCGTCGATCTCGGCGACGACGCCGGAACGTGACTGTCTGCGGGCCCGCCTACACTGGCCGGGTGCTTATTGGTTCGCACGTCCACCAAGACGATCCCATTGCCGCAGCTGAGGCCGACGGCGCCGATGTCGTGCAGTTCTTCCTCGGCAACCCGCAGAGCTGGAAGAAACCCAAGCCTCGCGACGACGCGGAGACGATGAAGACGGCGAGCATGCCGCTGTACGTGCACGCGCCGTATCTGATCAACGTGGCGTCCGCCAACAACCGCGTCCGCATCCCGTCGCGCAAGATCCTGCAGGACACCTGCGACGCGGCGGGGGAGATCAACGCCACCGCGGTCATCGTGCACGGCGGCCACGCCGACGACAACGACATGGAGGCCGGTTTCGACCGGTGGGTCAAGGCGCTGAAATACCTCGAAACCGACACGCAGGTGTATCTCGAGAACACCGCGGGCGGCGACCACGCGATGGCCCGCTACTTCGACACCATCGGTCGGCTGTGGGACCGCATCGGCGACACCGGCATCGGCTTCTGCCTGGACACCTGCCACGCCTGGGCGGCGGGCGAGGCGCTGATCGACGCCGTCGACCGGATCAAGGCCCTCACCGGTCGCATCGACCTGGTGCACTGCAACGACTCGCGCGACGCCGCCGGCTCGGGCGCCGACCGGCACGCGAACTTCGGCACCGGTCAAATCGACCCTGACCTGCTGGTTGCCGTCGTCAAGGCCGCCGATGCCCCGGTGATCTGCGAGACCGCCGACGAGGGCCGCAAGGACGACATCGCCTTCCTTCGCGAGCACACCGCCTGACACGGCCTGGTCGCAGTTCGATGACCGAATTCTGAACAAACGTGCGGTTTCACCTTGGTGAACTACGCTTTTCCGGGTGACCGCAGTTGACGACGTGCCAACTGCGCAGACACGCGGCAATGATGAACCCGTCGCGACCCGCGGTCAGTGGCTGAAGGTCCTGCGCTTGGTCGCGATCGCGGTATGGGGCGCAGGCGTGGTCTATCGCACGGTGACCGACGGCTTTGCGTTCAACCGCGAACTGCTGCTGCTCTACATTTGCACCGGTCTGGCGGCGGCCAGCATCGGGCAGGGCAGGCGCATGCTCTACGTCATCCGGGACTGGCTGCCGTTCGCACTCGTGCTGGTGGCCTACGACCTCAGCCGCGGCGCGGCGACGCTGATCGGCAGGCCCACCATGTGGCACTGGCAGGCCGACGCCGACCGCTGGATGTTCTTCGGGACGATGCCGACGGTGTGGCTGCAGGAGCGCCTCAAGCTGCCGAACCCGCCGTGGTGGGAAGTCGGCCTCAGCACGGTCTACATGTCGTTCTTCATCGTGCCCTATGTGGTGGCGGGGGTGCTTTGGCTGCGCAACCGCGACGAGTGGAAGTCGTTCGTGAAGCTGTTCGTGGGTCTGTCCTTCGCCGCGCTGGCGATCTACTGCCTGCTGCCCGCTGCGCCGCCGTGGGCCGCGGCCCGCTGCACGGCGGCCGACGTCGAAGGCGGTCCGTCCGGCCCTAATTGCATGTTCGGCACGGCGCGCGGGGTTCCCGACGGTGGCCTGCTCGGCGCGATGCATTCCACCCAGCACGGCGCCAACGGCTGGATCGAGCGCATCGTCGGGCGCGGCTGGGGAAAGCTGAACATGCACACCGCGAGTGCATTGATCGACCAGGGCCAAGCCAGCGTGAATCTGGTCGCGGCGGTTCCGTCGCTGCATGCGGGTCTGACGCTGGCCATCTGCGCATTCCTGTGGAATCGGGTACATCGTGCGTGGCGGCCGCTGCTGGTTGCATATGTGCTCGTCATGGCCTTCGCGTTGGTGTACACCGCCGAGCATTACGTCATCGACATCCTGCTCGGTTGGGCGCTGGCTGCAATCGTCATGGCTATCGCGAAATACTTTGGGGCGCGGCGGCTTAAACCAATAGAAGAGCATGCTGAAGTCCAGCTGGTGTCTTCGGCGTGACACTGTGGGTCCGCCGAGCGCCTAAACACCTTCGGCGGCGGCGCCCGTTACGATTCCGGGCATGGCGGACACCGAACCCGAACAGCACCTACCGTCCCGTTCGAAGCCGCCCGAGACCTCGTCGGGTAGAGGCGCGAGCGCGATCGCGCTGCTGGCACTCCTCGTCGCGATGGCCGCGATTGGCGTCGCAGCGTGGGCGATCGTGATGGCGTGGCCGCAAAAAGGGGAGCCGGCGCAACCGACCGCCGAATCGAAGCAGAAGGTATGTGCGGCCTTCGACACGGTGAGCAAGGCAGTGCAGCTGCAGACCCACGCCGATCTCGGACCCGACCCGGTTGCGCAGACGGCCGTGGCGAGTAACGCCCGGTTGGCGTTGATCGGCGGCGGCGAATACCTGTTGAGCAGGGTGGATGACCAGACACCGCCAGACCTGGCCGACGCCGTTCGGTTGTTTGCGAACAACCTCGAAGACATCGGGGTGAACGCACTCGCAGGCGCAACCAACGAGGATCCGCAGCAGTCCGCGCGGCTCAGCGCGGGCGAGGACGGCCGGAGCAAGGTAGCCGACCTCTGCAAGTAGCCTGCATTACGGATGTTGTGCAGCTGTCGTAAAAATGTAACATAGGCGGCATGCCAGACACCCATGCCGTCACCAACCAGGTCCCTCCGTTCGAGGACTTCAACCCCGCGTCATCCCCGGTGCTCACCGAGGCGCTCATCCGCGAGGGCGGGGAGTGGGGCCTCGACGAGGTCACCGAGCTCGGCGCACTCTCCGGCGGCGCGCAGGCGCAACGATGGGGCGAGCTGGCCGACCGCAACCAGCCGATCCTGCACACCCACGACCGCTACGGCCATCGCGTCGACGAGGTCGAGTACGACCCCGCGTACCACGAGTTGATGACTGTGGCGATCGGCCACGGACTGCACGCCGCGCCATGGGCCGACGACCGGGTCGGATCGCATGTCGTGCGCGCGGCGAAGACGTCGGTGTGGACGCCCGAGCCCGGTCACATCTGCCCGATCTCGATGACCTACGCGGTGGTGCCCGCACTGCGCAACAACAAAGAGCTGGCAGACATCTACGAGCCGCTGCTCACCAGCCGCTCCTACGATCCCGAACTGAAAGTGCCTGCGACCAAAGCCGGTATCACCGCGGGCATGTCGATGACCGAGAAGCAGGGCGGCTCCGACGTACGGGCAGGCACCACCCAGGCCACGCCTAACGCCGACGGCAGCTACAGCCTGACCGGGCACAAGTGGTTCACCTCGGCACCGATGTGCGATGTCTTCCTGGTGCTGGCTCAGGCGCCGGGCGGACTGTCGTGTTTCTTCCTGCCACGGGTGCTGCCCGACGGCACCCGCAACCTAATGTTTCTGCAGCGGTTGAAAGACAAGCTCGGCAACCACGCCAACGCCTCGTCGGAGGTGGAGTACGACGGCGCCACCGCGTGGCTGGTCGGCGAGGAGGGCCGCGGCGTGCCGACCATCATCGAGATGGTCAACCTCACCCGGTTGGACTGCACGCTGGGCAGTGCGACCAGCATGCGCACCGGCGTGTCCCGCGCCATGCACCACGCCCAGCATCGAAAGGTGTTCGGGGCGTATCTGATTGACCAACCGCTCATGCGTAATGTGCTGGCCGACCTCGCGGTGGAGGCCGAGGCCGCCACCGTCGTCGCGATGCGGATGGCAGGCGCCACCGACGCCGCGGTGCGCGGCGACGAACGTGAAACGCTGTTGCGCCGCATAGGCCTGGCCGCCAGCAAGTACTGGGTCTGCAAGCGGGCGACCGCGCATGCGGCCGAGGCGATGGAGTGCCTCGGCGGCAACGGCTATGTCGAGGAGTCCGGGATGCCGAGGCTGTACCGCGAGGCTCCGTTGATGGGTATCTGGGAAGGCTCGGGCAACGTCAGCGCGCTGGACACGTTGCGCGCCATGGCCACCCGGCCCGAATGTGTCGACGTCCTGTTCGACGAGCTGGCCAAGACCACCGGCCACGACCCGCGACTGGACGCCCACGTCGACGGCCTGAAGCCACAGCTCGACGATCTCGAGACCATCCAGTACCGCGCGCGCAAGGTCGCCGAGGACATCAGCCTGGCCCTGCAGGGCTCACTGCTGGTGCGCCACGGGCACCCTGCGGTCGCCGACGCGTTTCTCGCGACGCGGATGGGCGGCCGGTGGGGGAACGCCTACGGCACCATGCCGACCGGTCTCGACGTCGCGCCGATTCTCGAGCGGGCGCTGGTCAAAGGATGACTTGCAACACAGAAGCCAAGGCGGATCGCGCATGACGCACGCCATCCGGCCCGTCGACTTCGACAACCTGAAGACGATGACCTACGAGGTCACCGATCGGGTTGCCCGAATCACGTTCAACCGCCCCGAAAAGGGCAACGCGATCATCGCGGACACACCGCTGGAGCTTTCCGCGCTCGTCGAGCGCGCCGACCTCGATCCCGACGTCCACGTCATCCTGGTGTCGGGCCGCGGCGAAGGGTTCTGTGCCGGTTTCGACCTGTCCGCATATGCGGAGGGCTCGTCGTCGGCGGGCGGCGGCAGCCCGTATGCGGACACCGTGCTGTCCGGCAAGACGCAGGCGATCAACCATCTGCCCGATCAGCCGTGGGACCCGATGATCGACTATCAGATGATGAGCCGATTCGTCCGCGGCTTTTCCAGTCTCATGCATTGCGACAAGCCCACCGTCGTCAAGATCCATGGCTACTGCGTGGCAGGCGGCACCGACATCGCCTTGCACGCCGACCAGGTGATCGCCGCATCGGACGCCAAGATCGGCTACCCGCCGATGCGAGTATGGGGTGTGCCCGCAGCTGGGCTCTGGGCGCACCGCCTCGGCGACCAGCGCGCGAAACGCCTTCTGTTCACCGGAGATTGCATCAGCGGCGCGCAGGCCGCGGAGTGGGGCCTGGCCGTCGAGGCGCCCGATCCCGCCGATCTCAACGAGCGCACAGAGCGACTCGTCGAGCGCATCGCCGCGATGCCGGTCAACCAGCTCATCATGGCGAAGCTGGCACTCAACACCGCGCTTCTGCAGCAGGGCGTGGCCACCAGCCGGATGGTGAGCACAGTCTTCGACGGCGTCGCCCGCCACACACCTGAGGGGCACGCGTTCGTGGCCGAGGCGCGCGAGCACGGCTTCCGCGATGCCGTGAAGAGCCGTGACGAGCCGTTCGGCGACGCAGGCCGCAAGGCCTCCGGAGTCTGACCGATGGCCAGGACGCTCAGTCGGATGACAGCGCGTTCTGTCGTGCTCAGCGTGCTGCTCGGCGCGCATCCCGCGTGGGCCACGGCGAGCGAACTGGTCCGTCTCACAGAGGATTTCGACATCAAGGAGCCCACGCTGCGGGTCGCGCTGACCCGGATGGTCGGTGCGGGGGACCTGGTCCGTTCTGAAGACGGATATCGGCTGTCCGACCGACTGCTGGCCCGCCAGCGCCGCCAGGACGACGCGATCAACCCGCAGCTGAGGGCATGGGACGGCGCATGGACCACGCTGGTGATCACCAGCGTCGGCATCGACGCCCGCACCCGCGCTATCCTGCGGAACATGTTGCAGCAGAACAGGTTCAGTGAACTGCGCGAAGGCGTGTGGCTGCGGCCCGACAATCTGAGGCTCGTCCTGCCGCCCGACGTGCTATCGCGGGTACGCGTGCTGCACGGGTACGACGACGACGCCGCCGAACTGGCCGCGCAGTTGTGGGATCTGCCGGGCTGGGCGGCCGCAGGCAGGCAATTGCTTGACGACATGAACACCGCCGCGGACGTCCCGGGCCGGTTCGTGGCGGCCGCAGGCATGGTGCGCCATCTGCTCACCGACCCGGTACTGCCCGACGAGTTACTGCCGGACGACTGGCCGGGTCCCGCGCTGAGGAAGTCCTATGCGCAATTCGCTACGGAACTGGTGGCGAGGCGAAACGAGTTCGAACTGATGGAGGCGACGAAATGAGTGTGCGAGTCGAGCGCAGCGGCCCTGTCACTACGGTCATCATGAACCGGCCCGAGGCGCGCAACGCCGTCAACGGCCCGACGGCAGCCGAGCTGTTCGCCGCCTTCGACGAGTTCGACCGCGACGAGTCGGCGTCGGTGGCGGTGCTGTGGGGCGACAATGGAACCTTCTGCGCTGGAGCAGATTTGAAGGCCTTCGCCACTCCGGACGCCAACCCGGTGCACCGTACGGGGCCGGGGCCGATGGGGCCGACGCGGATGGTGCTTTCCAAGCCGGTGATCGCTGCCGTCAGTGGCTACGCCGTCGCCGGTGGTCTGGAATTGGCGGTTTGGTGCGACCTTCGGGTGATGGAGGAGGACGCCGTCATGGGTGTCTTCTGCCGCCGATGGGGCGTCCCGTTGATCGACGGCGGCACCGTCCGCTTGCCACGGCTCATCGGCCACAGCCGCGCGATGGACATGATCCTGACCGGCCGCGGGGTCGGTGCCCAAGAGGCGCTCGCGATGGGCCTGGCCAATCGCATCGTGCCGAAGGGCCAGGCTCGGGAGAAGGCGGAGGAGCTGGCCGCGGAACTGGCTGCGCTGCCGCAGCAGTGCATGCGGTCCGATCGGCTCTCCCAGCTCAACCAGTGGGGCCTGCCCGAATCCGATGCCATGGACTTCGAATTCGCCAGCATTGTCCGGGTCAAGGACGAGTCACTGGCGGGTGCCCAGCGCTTCTCCAAGGGAGCCGGGCGCCACGGTGCACCCGCCTAGGAGTCAACGAGCTGCTGGTTCCTGACGAACTCTTCGATGGCGTTGGCGGCCACGTCGGCCCCGTTACGCCGCCGAATGTCGGCACCCAGCCGCCCGGCGGCTTCGCGGTACGCGCCGTCGCCCAGCACAGCCTCGATCGCCTTCCGAATACGTTTCGGCCGAGCGTGTTTGGGTAGGAGTATGGCTGCGCCAACGCGTTGAAGCGCCGCGCCGACGCCCTTCTGGTCGATCATCGGATTGGCAGGCATGATCACCTGCGGCACTCCGAAGGACAATGCGCGCATCGCCGTGCTGTGTCCACCGTGACCGACCACCAGAGATGCTGTCGACAGAACCTCGTCATGGTCGAGCCAGGCGTGCATCGCCGCGTTTTTCGGCACCCGTACCCCGGCGGCGTCGATGCCCGGTCCCACGGTCACGATGGCCTCGACGGGAAGGGGAGCGACCGCGTCGAGGATGTTCTGCAGCATGTTGCGCTGCCCCGCGAACGCGCATGTGCTTAGGCTGACCAGGATCCGCGGCACCGGCGCGGGTTCGGCGGCGCTGGGCACGCCCTGCCACACGACGCCGGTATGGCACACCTGTGGGTCATCGCGCATCGGATCGAGATCGGAGCGGGCGGCGACCACCTGCAGCAGCCCTCGATGTTGCGGCGCAAGGGGATCCGTGCCGCGCAGACGGAGCAGCCATCCGACGGGACCCGCCGCGAGGTCCTGAACTGCGCGATAGAAACAGTGCACGAAAACGATCGTCGGGATGCCGGAGTCCACGATCTCGGGAATCCCCGCGGCGAGAATCATGTCGGCGACAACGGCGTCCACGTCGTGACGCCGCGCGGCCTTCGCGACGCACTGGCCGAGCCGTCGATCCGCGGCGACCCGGGCGAACGCCGTCATGATGGCGGCGAGCGATCGCTGGACGGTGGGATCGAAATGCTTGCCGTCGGTGAACGGTTCGAACGCAAGACCCGTGGCCTCCACGCGTTCGCGAACGCCGCGGTGACCGAGAACCCGGACCTCGGCGCCGCGTGCCTGAAGCGCTCGCGCGACCGCCAACTGCGGTGGGATGTTGCCCCCACCGTCCACGATCGCGAAGAGGATCTTCATCGTTTTCACCCCGCCACCTTTGTGAGATCTGTTGCGGCCAAGAGCGCTTCGGTCATGAGCAGCATGCGGTCGTGGACGTCATCGACGGACAGCCCGCGGTCGAGCCGCAGGAGCTTCCAGGTGTAGACGTCGGTGGCGACGACGAGGACGTCGATGAGGCGGGACCGCAACGCTTCTTGTTCGGGAAGCCGGTCGGCGAACACCAATTCGACCCATTCGCGATGCGCGAGCCGGCCCGCCTTGTTCATCCGCTCCGCACGCGGGTCGTCCTCGTCGGCGAGCATGGCGAGTCCGATGTTGCCCCGGCGTTCGTAGTGCTCGATGAGCACCTTCAGGGCGCCGACGAGATCACCGGGCGGCGGGGTGCGTTCGGCCATCACCTCGTCGTACGCCTGCGTCCAGGCGGCCTCGATCACGGCGTCGCGGCTTCCGAAATGCCGCAGCACCGTCTTGACCGTCACCTTTGCCCGGTCGGCGATTGTGGGCAGCGTGATCGCAAACGACCGCTCGGCCATGAAGGCGTCGATGGCGGCTCTGATGATCGCGTCGCGGGTGGAGTCTTTCGCGCGCTGACGCGTGCCCATGTCGTACTGGCGTAATTTCATGTCCACGGCAATGTACATCAAATGTACATTTCGTGTCCATAGTTATGGACACGAAAAATCGATCGGCGGTCGAAATGAGAAGACGGCTGCGCTTACCGGTTGCGGAAGAGGATCAGCCCTTGCTGATCTTGTTGCCCGATCCCGTGTCGTTGATCTTCGGATCACCCTGTTTGTAAGTGACCGTGTTGTTGAAGCCGACGACGCTCAGGTCCTTGTCGAGCCGTTCGATTGTGATCGTGTTGTCGGCGCCGCCGATGTTGGCGTTGGCGCAGGTGCCCTTGACGGTCAGCTTGTTGTTGTTTCCGCCGATATTGATGGATTTCCCGTCCGCGCAATCGATTTCAGCCGTTGTGCCGATCGAGCCGTAGTTGATGGTGTTGCCGATCTCGACCTGTCCGCCCGAACTGCCCGCGGTCGCGGTCGGTTTGTTGGTGTCGCTGCTCTCGGCGCCGCAGCCCGCAAGTCCGATGACGGCGGCGGTCGCGGTCACGCCGATCAATACGGGCATGTGCGCGCGCATGGCTCCTCGCTTCGCGTTGTGTACGACGACCGAGGCGATCACGCGGGAACGCGGTCGATCCGGTTGGTCATTCCCAGTTCCCGACCACGGTCCCAGACGACCGGATCGCTGCTCTTGTAGAAGACGGCCTGGTCGGAGCCATAAACCGTGATGTCATTGATCACGTTGTCGGCAATGATCGTGTTCGACGAGCCCTGCACCGTCACGGCGTAGCACGTGCCGAGCGCGGTGATCGTGTTGCCGTTCCCGTTCACCAAAAGCGTCGACTCGTTGCAGTCGAGTGTCTGATTGATGCCGATCCCGGTGATATGTGTATCGCCGTTCTTGGCCTGTGCGGCCGGCGCGCCCAGCGCCAGAGCGGACAATGCGATCAGGCACGCCGTCACAGACCGGCCCAGCGCTTTCCAACCCCCAGCGGTCATGGCTGTAGAGCGTACGTCGCGGGCCTCGTCGATGGCAGTACTTGGTCGGTTCTGTTCGCAGGTGAGGGTCCTGGAACGAGTCGCGGTCGCACATCCTGCACCGGTACCGTGTGCATCGATGCGTTGGCGTGCCAAAGCGGTTGCTATCGCGGCGGTCACAGCGGTGGTGACCGTCGCCGGATGTGCGCAGACCGTCGTCGGTACCGCGCAGAGGGTCAATCCGACCGTGCCCGATCCGGACCGCAGCTACGGATACGTCGACAACCGCTGCGGGCTACTGGAGGACAGCACGATCCAGGAAATGCTCAACGCCGAGAACGTGGTGCGGCCCTACAGCGGTGCGGTGTGTCAGTACGTGCTCGAGCGCAAGTCTGGGCAAGACGTCGGCGCGGGTGGGCCTTCGACGACGATCGACGTGATCTTCTCCTGGTTCGAGACCGGCAGCCTCGATCGCGAACGCACCCTCGCCCAACAGCGGGGCGCCCAGATCACCGAGAAGGTCGTCGAGCGACACCCGGCGTTCCTTGCACGCCGCGACACCAACGGCGCGGGCTGCTCGGCTACCGCCGCGGCCGGCTCCGGGGTGTTGAGCTGGTGGGTGCAAGACCGCGACAAGGCCGACACGGATCCCTGCAAGGACGCCGAGAAGCTGCTCTCGGCCACGCTGTCGTCGCAGCTGTAGATCATGTCCCGTCGAATTCCGCTCAATCACGCCGCGCTGCTGGCCTGCGTCGCGGTGCTCGCGGCCGGATGCGGAGGGGTCGAACACCGTGGCGCGACCGAGACGCCCGCCGCCACCCCCGACAACGGATTTCATAGCGGGGAGTGCAACCACATCACCGATGCGGATATCGCCAAGGCCGTGGGTTCGGCGACGTTCACCAAGGTCGTCGACAGCGACGCGGGCTGCTTTTGGCAGGAGAACACGATGCTCGGGTCGTTCGGCGCGGGGATGGGCATCTCGACGTGGTGGTACCGCGGCAGCGACATGGACACCGAGCGGACGCTCGAGCAGCAGGCGGGCCGCACGCTGACCGAATTGTCCGTCGACAACAACAACGGCTTCAAGGCCTTCGACGGCAACGCCTGCAGCATCTACGTCGCCAAGGGCCGCGACGTCATCACCTGGTCGATCCAGACGATGAACCCCGCCACCCTGCCCGATCTGTGCGGCATCACCGAGAATCTCGCCCAGCTCAGCCAGGACCGTGTCAACTGACTGGACGGAAACTAGAGGTGTTAGTTTTCGCATATGGCAGCCCGGACTGAAGCCCAGTCGTCGGCTCGGCGACCGGCCAAACTGAGCAGGGACGCCATCGTCAATGCCGCGTTGACATTCCTGGATCGCGACGGCTGGGACGCCCTGACGATCAATGCGCTGGCCAACCAGCTCGGCACCAAGGGTCCGTCGCTGTACAACCACGTCGACAGCCTTGACGACCTGCGCCGCACCGTGCGGATGCGGGTGGTCGGCGACATCATCGACATGCTCAACACGGTCGGGCAGGGCCGCACGCGCGACGACGCGGTCATGGCGATGGCCAGCGCCTATCGCAGCTATGCCCACCACCACCCCGGCCGGTATTCCGCATTCACTCGCATGCCGCTCGGCGGCGACGATCCCGAGTTCACCGACGCGACGCGAGCGGCTGCGGGGCCCGTCATCGCGGTGCTGGCGTCTTATGGCCTCGACGGTGAGGATGCCTTTTACGCGGCGCTGGAGTTCTGGTCGGCGATGCACGGTTTCGTCCTGCTGGAGATGACCGGGGTGATGAACGGCATCGCCGACACCGATACGGTGTTCACTGACATGGTGATGCGGCTGGCGGCGGGCATGCAGACACGCTGACCGCCCGTACGGGCTGACCTGCGGTTAGGGGCTCAGTCACGGGTTTGGATCGACATGCTCTGCCCTGGTATCGTGGATCGCCGTGCCTGGCAGGTAGGCGGTTGCCGCGCGCCGGGCTCATTCGCATGTCGCCCAAGCATCGAAATGGATCGTCACAAATATCGGTGCGGGTGATTGCGACACTCCCGGTCGCGGGGTAAGCGAACGGGGCATAACTGCAGTACAGAGACTTAGAGCAAGACGAAGAGACGACGAAGAAAGCCGGTAGATGCCAACCATCCAGCAGCTGGTCCGCAAGGGTCGCCGCGACAAGATCGCCAAGGTGAAGACCGCGGCCCTCAAGGGCAGCCCGCAGCGGCGCGGTGTGTGCACCCGCGTGTACACCACCACCCCGAAGAAGCCGAACTCGGCGCTTCGCAAGGTGGCCCGCGTGAAGCTGACCAGCCAGGTCGAGGTCACGGCTTACATCCCGGGCGAGGGCCACAACCTGCAGGAGCATTCGATGGTGCTGGTCCGCGGTGGTCGTGTGAAGGACTTGCCCGGTGTGCGCTACAAGATCATCCGCGGCTCGCTCGACACGCAGGGCGTGAAGAACCGCAAGCAGGCGCGCAGCCGTTACGGCGCCAAGAAGGAGAAGAGCTAATGCCGCGCAAGGGGCCCGCACCCAAGCGTCCGCTGGTCAACGACCCCGTCTACGGATCGCAGTTGGTCACCCAACTGGTCAACAAAGTTCTGCTGGACGGGAAGAAATCGCTGGCCGAACGCATTGTTTATGGTGCGCTCGAGCAGGCTCGGGACAAGACCGGCACCGATCCGGTGGTCACCCTCAAGCGCGCTCTCGACAACGTCAAGCCCTCGCTGGAGGTGCGCAGCCGTCGTGTCGGTGGCGCCACCTATCAGGTTCCGGTCGAGGTTCGTCCGGATCGCTCGGTGACGCTGGCGCTGCGTTGGCTCGTCAGCTTCTCCAAGCAGCGGCGCGAGAAGACGATGATCGAGCGTCTGTCGAACGAGATCCTGGACGCCAGCAACGGCCTGGGTGCCGCCGTCAAGCGACGCGAGGACACCCACAAGATGGCCGAGGCGAACCGAGCCTTCGCGCACTACCGCTGGTGACGGCTGCCCTGGCAGTGCAGCCGGCGGCGTAGGACACCTGAGAAACGCGAACGAGAGAGAAGACTTCTGTGGCACAGAAGGACGTGCTTACCGACCTGAACAAGGTCCGCAACATCGGCATCATGGCGCACATCGATGCCGGCAAGACGACGACCACCGAGCGCATCCTCTACTACACCGGTATCAGCTACAAGATCGGTGAGGTGCACGACGGCGCCGCCACCATGGACTGGATGGAGCAGGAGCAGGAGCGGGGTATCACCATCACCTCGGCTGCCACCACCACGTTCTGGAAAGACCATCAGATCAACCTGATCGACACCCCCGGACACGTCGACTTCACTGTCGAGGTGGAGCGCAGCCTTCGTGTGCTCGACGGCGCCGTTGCAGTGTTCGACGGCAAGGAAGGCGTCGAGCCGCAGTCCGAGCAGGTCTGGCGGCAGGCCGACAAGTACAACGTCCCGCGCATCTGCTTCGTCAACAAGATGGACAAGATCGGCGCAGACTTCTACTTCTCCGTGAAGACCATGGAGGAGCGCCTCGGCGCGAATGTCATCCCGGTCCAGTTGCCTATCGGCGCGGAGAGCGAGTTCGAGGGCATCGTCGACCTGGTCGAGATGAACGCCAAGGTGTGGCGTGGCGAGACGAAGCTCGGCGAGACCTACGACACCATCGACATTCCTGCCGACCTGCAGGAGAAGGCCGACGAGTATCGCACCAAGCTGCTCGAGGCGGTCGCCGAGACCGACGAGGCGCTCCTGGAGAAGTACCTCGGCGGCGAGGAGCTGACGAAAGAGGAGATCCAGGGCGCGCTGCGCAAGCTGACGATCACCTCCGAGGCCTACCCGGTGCTGTGCGGCAGCGCGTTCAAGAACAAGGGCGTGCAGCCGATGCTCGATGCTGTCGTCGCGTATCTGCCGTCGCCGCTTGACGTTCCGCCGGCCACCGGCCACGCGCCAGGCAAAGAGGACGAAGTCATCATCCGAGAGCCGTCCGTCGACGAGCCGTTCGCGGCGCTGGCGTTCAAGGTCGCGACGCACCCGTTCTTCGGCAAGCTGACCTACGTCCGGGTGTACTCGGGCAAGGTCGACTCCGGCTCGCAGGTCATCAACGCCACCAAGGGCAAGAAGGAGCGGCTGGGCAAGCTGTTCCAGATGCACTCCAACAAGGAGAACCCGGTGGACACGGCGTCGGCCGGCCACATCTACGCGGTGATCGGCCTCAAGGACACCACCACCGGTGACACCCTGAGTGATCCGAACCAGCAGGTCGTGCTCGAGTCGATGACGTTCCCCGATCCGGTGATCGAGGTGGCCATCGAGCCCAAGACCAAGAGCGACCAGGAGAAGTTGTCGCTGTCGATCCAGAAGCTCGCCGAAGAGGATCCGACCTTCAAGGTGCACCAGGATGTCGAAACGGGCCAGACGGTCATCGGCGGCATGGGCGAGTTGCACCTGGACATCCTGGTCGACCGGATGAAGCGTGAGTTCAAGGTCGAGGCGAACGTCGGCAAGCCGCAGGTCGCCTACAAGGAGACCATCCGGCGGGTCGTCGACAAGGTCGAGTACACGCACAAGAAGCAGACCGGTGGTTCGGGTCAGTTCGCGAAGGTCCTCATCTCCATCGAGCCGTTCCACGGCGAGGACGGTGCGACCTACGAGTTCGAGAACAAGGTCACCGGTGGACGCATCCCGCGCGAGTACATCCCGTCGGTGGATGCCGGCGCGCAGGACGCCATGCAGTACGGCGTGCTGGCCGGCTACCCCCTGGTGAACCTGAAGGTCACCCTGCTCGACGGTGCATACCACGACGTGGACTCCTCGGAGATGGCGTTCAAGATCGCCGGATCACAGGCGCTGAAAAAGGCTGCGGGACAAGCGCAGCCGGTCATCCTGGAACCGGTCATGGCCGTCGAGGTCACCACGCCCGAGGACTACATGGGCGACGTGATCGGCGACCTGAACTCCCGCCGTGGCCAGATCCAGGCCATGGAGGAGCGGAGCGGTGCCCGCGTCGTCAAGGCGCATGTGCCGCTGTCGGAGATGTTCGGTTACGTCGGAGACCTTCGGTCGAAGACCCAGGGCCGGGCGAACTACTCCATGGTGTTCGACAGCTACGCGGAAGTTCCGGCGCAGGTGTCGAAGGAGATCATCGCGAAGGCGACGGGTCAGTGAGAATCGAGGGCCGCGAGGCCCGAGGCTCGGAGCTGATCCGGAGCCGAGCAATCGACTCGTCGAAGGCGACGGGTCAGTGAGAATCGAGGGCCGCGAGGCCCGAGGCTCGGAGCTGATCCGGAGTCGAGCAATCGACTTCGCGAAGGCGACGGGTCAGTAATTCTGACCTGCTGCCACCGCGGCGAATAACAACTGCAAAGATCATCACACTGCAATACCTACGCACCAACAAGAAGTCCAGGAGGACATAGAAGTGGCGAAGGCGAAGTTCGAGCGGACGAAGCCGCACGTCAACATCGGGACCATTGGTCACGTTGACCACGGCAAGACCACGCTGACTGCGGCAATCACGAAGGTTCTGCACGACAAGTTCCCCGACTTGAACGAGGCGTCGGCCTTCGACCAGATCGACAACGCGCCCGAAGAGAAGGCGCGCGGCATCACGATCAACATCTCCCACGTGGAGTACCAGACCGAGAAGCGTCACTATGCACACGTCGACGCTCCCGGCCACGCCGACTACATCAAGAACATGATCACCGGCGCGGCTCAGATGGACGGCGCGATCCTCGTGGTCGCGGCCACCGACGGCCCGATGCCGCAGACGCGTGAGCACGTGCTGCTCGCCCGTCAGGTCGGCGTCCCCTACATTCTGGTGGCGCTGAACAAGGCGGACGCGGTCGACGACGAGGAGCTGCTCGAGCTCGTCGAGTTGGAGGTCCGCGAGCTGCTGGCCGCCCAGGAGTTCGACGAGGATGCGCCTGTGATCCGGGTCTCGGCGCTGAAGGCGCTCGAGGGCGATGCGAAGTGGATCGAGAGCATCGAAGAGCTGATGGCCGCGGTCGACGAGTCGATTCCCGACCCGGTCCGCGAGACCGACAAGCCGTTCCTGATGCCCGTCGAGGACGTCTTCACGATCACCGGCCGCGGCACCGTGGTCACGGGTCGCGTCGAGCGCGGCGTTGTCAACGTCAATGAGGAAGTCGAGATCGTCGGCATCCGTCCGGAGACCACCAAGACCACCGTCACCGGTGTGGAGATGTTCCGCAAGCTGCTCGATCAGGGCCAGGCCGGCGACAACGTCGGTCTGCTGATCCGCGGTGTGAAGCGCGAGGACGTCGAGCGCGGCCAGGTTGTCGTGAAGCCCGGCACCACCACGCCGCACACCGAGTTCGAGGGCCAGGTCTACATCCTGTCCAAGGACGAGGGCGGCAGGCACACGCCGTTCTTCAACAACTACCGTCCGCAGTTCTACTTCCGCACCACCGACGTGACC
>JBKPSU010000226.1:0-27458 GCA_046735135.1 Actinomycetota bacterium | reverse complement strand
ATTGGACCTCCTGCTGCAGGAAAAGATCCTGGTCACCCAGGGCACCGGCTTCAACTGGCCGACACCCGACCACCTGCGCATCGTCACCCTGCCGTGGGCCCGCGACCTCACCAACGCCATCGAACGACTCGGCAACTTCCTCACCAGCTACCGCCAGCGCCCGCGCAGCGGTGCCGCATCGATCGCGAGGGGGGCGGTACGTTGAGCACAATTGTCACCGATGTCGAGCGCGCCGACACCATCGAAACGCGCGTCGCTAATCGAATCATCGCGATACTGCTGCTGGTCATCCCGCTCAGCCAAATCGCGCTCGACGCCTATACGCCCGCGCTGCCGCAGATGGCCGTCGAGTTCCATGCGTCGAACGAGCTGGTGCAGAACACCGTCACGGCCTACATGCTGGGTTTGGCCATCGCGTTCATTCCGCTCGGGTTGATCTCGGATGCCCTGGGCCGCAAGCGGGTACTGCTCGCCGGGCTCGGCCTGCTGACGGTGACGAGCATCGGCTGCGTATTCGCCGGCAGCCTCCCGCTCCTCCTGACATTGCGCTTCGTTCAGGGCATCGGCGCCAGTGCATGCCTGCTGCTTGCGGCGGCCATCGCCGCCGACTGCTTCCGCGGCGCCAAGCTGGTTTCGGTGCTCGGGCTGTGCGGCGCGGCATGGGGTTCGGCACCCGTATTCGCCCCAGCGGTAGGCGGATTCGTCGTCGAGCTCGGCTCATGGCGTCTGGTGTTCATATTGCTCGCGGCGATGTGCGCGGTGATCGCGGTCGTGGTCGCGAAGGTACTGCCCGAGACCCTGCGTCCCGAGTTGCGCCATCCGGTCGACCTGCGCGCCGCGACGAAGGTGCTCGGCATCGCTCTGCGGCACCGGCTCTTCCTGACCTATGTCGTGATGTTCGGCCTGATCGGTGCTGCACAGATGACGTTCGGCGTCGTCGGCCCATTCCTGTTTCAGACCGATCTCGGATTCTCGCCCGCCGCATACGGTTTGGTCGCCCTGGCCATCGGGATTGCGAACCTGGTCGGCGAGTTGGCTTGCGGCGGCCTCGCGCAACGCACCACCGCACATCGTCTGTCGTTCGGCGCATGGACGGTGTTCTTCATCGGCGCCATCACGATCCTGGTATCCGCGGAACTCGTCGGCGTCAACACATGGGCCATCACCATCGGCGCCGCGTTGGCTCTGGTCGGAATCGGCGTATTGGACCCTCAGAGCAAGGGACTGGCAATGGGGGTGTTCAGCCGGAACATCGGTCTGATCGGCGGCCTGGTGAACACCTGCTGCTACCTGATCGTCAGCGTGGCGATGGCCCTGATGGCCTACCTACCCGAGAATTCCCAGGCGCCGATGGGCTGGCTGTACGTCGGGGTCGGCGTGATCTTCGCAGGCCTGCTGGTCACCACCGTGAAGTTGCAGCGCAGCAGCGCGTCGGATTAGTGCTTACCCTTGGTCGTGTCGGCGGTCGCTTGCGCCTGATCCTGCTGCGCTTGCTGCTGCGCCGCGGCGATGGCGGCCCTACCTTCCGGGCTGCCTGCCGAATTGCCCGCCTGCGTGGCTGACGCCACTGTCGCGTTGCAGTTCAGATTCAGCAGCACCGTGTCGGTGACCGGTGAGAAGTCATCGCCCTTGATCCAGGGCGCCTTCTCTGAACTCGTGACGATGCAGTCGGAGTCGTCCAGTATGTCGCCGGTGCGGCTGGCAATCACGCCTTTCAGGTTTGCGTCCGAAAGCTTGGACGTGGCGTCGGAGTACTTCTGCCCCGCGTAGTCGTCGGCAGCGGCGACGCCCTGGCCGAAAATCATCGTCAAACCGGCTGTCACCGCGAGCGCACCGGCAGCGGAAAGGATCGTCTTCACTTCCAACCTCCTGTGAGTTGGTTGAACCGTAGAACCGCCACCTGGTAGGACCCTGCCGAAAGGCAGGGGGCTCGCTGTCAGTTCCGTCAATAAACGCTGGCGGTACGGATCAGCGGCGGAAGACGACCCAGCGCATGGCGCTGTACATGTAGACAGCCTCACAGCAACCTGCCAGGATCCTCCCCACCCGGAAGTCGAGACCCATCGCCGTGAGCGCACTGCACACACCGAGAATGAACGCCAGGTAGTTCACCAACACGACCAGCACGTAGATCGAGAGTTGCGGTCCGACCGGCGCATGCGACTGGAAGTTCATCGTGCGGTTGAGCGAATAGCTCAGGCTGAACGCGCAGGCGTAGGCCACCGTCA
The DNA here is from genome assembly GCA_046735135.1 of Actinomycetota bacterium. Lineage (GTDB taxonomy): Bacteria > Actinomycetota > Actinomycetes > Mycobacteriales > Mycobacteriaceae > Mycobacterium. The sequence continues at coordinate 25,230 of JBKPSU010000226.1, read as the reverse complement.
CCGATATCGGCAGCGGCACACCGAGCCGGCCGTGCAACGCGGTGAGCAGCAGAATGTCGACCAGGAACGTGAAGCCGTTGATCAGAGCGAAGCCCAAAAAGGTCGGCGCCACAATCGAATTGAGCCGCAACGGTAGACGCGCGACGACCACCACGCACCACTGATGGAACCGGTCGCCCAGGCGCATGCCGCTCGCCCGTGATTCGGCCCGCACGCGGCCACGTTGCCACGGCGAGGTATCCGGCACATGAAGCCGCGATGAAAACTGCTGCTGGGCAACATAGCTTGAGAACAACGTTATGCGGATGTGGGTGCCGATTACTTCGATACGATGCGCGCCCAGCAAATATGTTGGGATACTAAGCACGTGCCAAGTCGAGTCGTTAGCCGACCGGAGGAAACCCGGACGATCGCGGCGTTCCTCGGGGCGGCGGAAGCGGAGCCGTCCGGCTTGGTCGCCGAGGGCGAACCGGGAATCGGGAAGACCACCCTCTGCCTGTCCACCATCGAACTCGCCGAGCAGCGCGGATTCCAAGCGTTGTCGGCGCGGCCCGCCGAGGCGGAGTCCGTGCTCGCGTATGCGTCACTGGCGGATCTGCTTTCGGGGGTGGACTCATCGGTGTGGAAGGACCTTCCGACGGCCCAACAGCTCGCGATGGACCGGGTCCTGCTGCGTTCCGAGGCGGAAGATCTGACCACCGATCAGCGTGCGGTCGGCGCTGGATTCCTCTCGGTCATCGAGCTGCTCGCGGAGAGATCCCCCGTGCTGCTGGCGATCGACGACCTGCAGTGGCTTGACCCATCGAGCCGAAACGTCGTCGCCTTCGCCGCGCGCCGGCTGTCGGCGAGGGTGGGAGTGTTCGGCACCGTCCGGACCGATCCCGACGAGGGCGGCGCCGCAGCGTCCTGGTTGCAGTTGCCGCAGCCCGACAGGGTGGCGCGGATGCAGATGCGCCCATTGAGCCTGGGTGGACTGAACGCGGTGATCACGCAGCGGCTCGGCCGATCGTTGTCCCGACCGGCGATCGTTCGGATTCAAGAGGTTTCAGGGGGCAACCCGTTCTACGCGCTCGAGCTCGCTCGGGCGATGGACGGCGATATCCGCAGCGCCGAGATGCCGATGCCGATGACACTGACCGAGCTTGTCCGCACCAGGATCGGCAGCCTCGACGAGTCGGCCCGCGACATTCTGCTCGCGATGGCATGTCACGCGGCACCGACCGTCGAGTTGGTGTCGGGTGCCACCGGGATGTCCGCCGAGCATGTCGTCGCGCGGCTCGAAGACGTCGAATCGAAGGGCATCGTCGCGGTCGACGGCCATCGGCTCCGATTCGCACATCCGTTGTTGTCCAGAGGTTTCTACACCGACGTCACACCGGCTCGGCGCCGCCTGATGCACCGCAGGCTCGCCGAGATCGTCAGCGAACCCGAGATCAAGGCAAGACACCTCGCCATGGCCGCGACCCACGGTGACGAGCTGACCCTGACGGCGCTCGACGAGGCCGCCGACATGGCGCGCAGCCGAGGTGCCCCCGCGGCGGCGGCCGAGCTGCTCGACATGGCCATCGCGCTCGGCGGCGGCACCCCGGAGCGCCGGATCCTCTCGGCCGCACACCATTTCGACGCGGGCGAGCCTGCCCGGGCCAGGCGAATGCTGGAGGAGACAATCGGGTCGCTCGAGCCCGGCCCACGTCGCGCAGAGGCCTTCAGCCTTCTCGCGCTTGTACTTTCGCTCAACGACAGTTTCGACGAAGCCGCCGACTTGCTCGAGCGCGCCCTCGACGACGTCCAGGACGACCTCGCCCAGCGGGTGGCGATTCTGGTGTCGCTGTCGTTCGCCCTTGTCAACGCCGGCCGCATGGACACGGCGGTGCAGCGTATCGAAGACGCCGTCGCGAGAGCGACCGAGCTCGGCGAACCGCACGCACTCGGCCAGGCTCTCGGCATGCGGGTGATGCTGCACTTCATGCGTGGCGCCGGGCTCGATGAGCGCAGCATCCAGCGGGCGCTGGAGCTGGAGGACCGCACCGCGGACATCTCGTCGGCCTTCAGCCCGAGCGTGCAACACGCGCTGCTGCTCGCGTGGACCGGTGAGCTCGAGCGGGCGCACGAGGAGATGCTGACGATCCGGGGTCGCTGCATCGACCGCGGTGAGGAGGGCGAACTCTCGTTCATCGATTTCCACTCGGTGCTGATCCACCTCTGGCGCGGCTCGATGGCCGAGGCCACCCTCATTGCCGAGGACTCGGTCGAGCGGGCGCATCAGCTCAACGGGGACCTGCCGCTTTCAGTGGCGCTGACGGTGCGTGCCGCCGTCGCCGCGTACGCAGGTGACGAGGAGGTCGTTCGCCGCGATGTCGCCGAAGCCGTTGCCGCCAGTGAGCGATGCGGATCCCGCAGGCTCGGCGAGTGGCCGGTAGCGATGCTCGGTTTCCTCGAAGTCTCACTGGGCAACTACGAGGCCGCGCTGACCACGCTCATCCCGCTGCGGGCCATGCTCGAAGCCTTCCCGGATTCGACGGAAGTCATCACCGCCTCTTATATGCCCGACGCCATCGAAGCGCTCATCCATCTGGGTCGTTTCGGAGAGGCGGAGCCGATGATCGCTGTGCTCGAGCGCAACGGCGGGCGGCTCGACCGGCCGTGGATGAAGGCGGCGAGTGCGCGCTGCCGGGGGCTGCTGCTCGCGGCACGGGGCGACGTCAACGCCGCGGGCGCCGCCGTCGAGCGGGCGATGGCCGAACATGATCGGCTGTCAATGCCGTTCGAGCGGGCACGGACCCAGCTTCTGGCCGGCCAGCTGCAGCGACGGCAGCGTCAGAAGGACCAGGCGGCAACGACTTTGCGGGATGCGCTGAAGACGTTCGAGGATCTGAACACCAGGCTGTGGGCCGATCGCGCCCGCGACGAGCTTGCCAGGGCCGACGTCGGCACGCGCAGGATGTCCAGCCTCAGCCCGTCCGAGCAGCGGGTGGCGGAACTGGCCGCGTCGGGCATGACCAACCGCGATGTCGCCGCCGCCTTGTTCATCAGCCCGAAGACCGTCGAGTCGAACCTGGCCCGCATCTACCGCAAGCTGGGCATCCACTCCCGCGCTGAACTCGGCAGGTACATGGGTCAGCCCGACGAATAGTGCTCTGCGTCAGGGGTTTCGCGCGCACTCGTAGGTGAGCGGGATTTCATCGCCCAATTCGACGACCTCGAATTCGTCGACGCCGATGTCGCTGAACGATTGCGCGTCGATGCCGAGGTCGGACCATTTCGCCGTGTTGTTGCGGTCGTCGGCGAACGTCAGTGCAATGTCGCCGCCGTCGGCCAGCAGCATGCCGCGCGTCTTGAGCGCCTTGATGATCACCTTTTCGGATTCGGAGTAGCCAGATTCGTCGAAGTCGGGCTTCAGCCGCAGCCGAACACCGTAGGGCGGGGCGTCAGGCTTTGCGCTATCCGGCCCGCCCGCGTGCGTCGCCGGATGCACGTAGACATCGGTCTTCATCCTGTCGTTGGGGAGAATGAAGCGCAGCGCGTGATTCACTGTGCCGGAAGCGACTTCGTCGGCCGTCGGCGTCATTGCGGCGATCGGGAATCCCGCGGCGTCGGCACTGGTGCACTGGTCACCACGTAGATTCTCCGGATAGGACTTGTTGAGGTCCCAGACGAACATCGCCCGCGTGGTCATGCTGTCGCCGGCCTTGTTGGCCTGGTAGAGCTCGTAGAGCTTCTGCTCCTCGCGGTCCGCGACCAGCAGATGGCAGTCCCCCTGGCCCTCGGTGTTGCCCGAGATGTCGCAGGAAAGGTCCTGCGACCCTTCGATATTGGCGTCCGCGGGCACCGGCATCTGCGCCGGAACGCTGTCGCAGTCCGGGCCGCCGCCGCAGTAGTCGTCGGTACCCACGACGTCCATCCGGGGTGTACTTCTGTCCGCGTTGAAGATAGCGATCGAGAAATCGGTCTGCAGGACGTTGTCATTGCCCCAGCCGCCGAGGTGGGTGAGGGTCTGCAGGATCGCGTCACTGCGGTCGGACTTCGCGGCTGCGGACACGTCCGCCGTCCATGGCTGGTCGGAACCGGACAGTCCGCCTGCGGACTCCGACGCGGAGCCGGCACTCGCCGTCGGCTTGGGCGTCTCGTTGCCTGCGCCCCCGGCACAGCCGACACATGTCACGGCCGTGAGACACAACGCGGCGAAGGTCGATTTCATATCGGCTCAACACCTCCTGGCAGTCGGCTGTGAGGCCGACGCTATCGCGGAGTCTTTGCGCCGGATATGGGGTGTTTCCCTACCGTTTCAGCCGGTCAGGGAAGCACGATGCGAAGCCGTTCCCATCCGCGAACCGTCGACGTCGGCGCGGGGACCGCGGTGTCGTAGTCGATGTCCCACTCGGGCCACCGGTTGAGCAGCTCGTCGAGCGCGACCCTGCCCTCGAGCCTGGCGAGGTTGGCCCCCAGGCAGTAGTGCACTCCCTTACCGAAGGTGAGATGGCTGATGTTGTCGCGGTGGATGTTGAAGGCGTCCGGATCGGTGTAACGACGCGGGTCCCGGTTCGCCGCACCGAACAGCAGCAGGATCGCACTGCCCGCGGGCACTGTGGCCCCGTACATCTGAAAGTCCTTGAGCGTGTAGCGCGCGACGTGCGGGCCGGTCGGTTCGAAGCGCAGGGTCTCGTCGACAGCACGGGTCAGCAGTGAACGGTCCTCGTAGACCTGGCGGCGCTGGTCCGGGTGCTCGGCCAGCACCTTGGCCAGCCAGCCGATCAGGCGGCCGGTCGTCTCGTTGCCTGCGCCCGCAACGACCTGCGTGTAGTGCAGGATCTCCTTGCGGTGCAGCTTGCGGGTGACCCCGTCCTCGTCTTCGAATTCCATGTTCAGTAGTGCGGTCATCAGGTCGTCGGACGGATTCTTCGAGCGCCACTCCACGTAGTCGGCGTAGATGCTGCCGTCGGCGATCTTGTCGGCCTTGGCCACCTTCATCGGCGCACCCGGCCTGGTCCGCAGGTTCGCGTCGTTGGCATCGCGCACCGCGATCTGGTCGGACTCCGGAATACCGAGCAGCATGCCGATCACCCGCATGGGCATCATCGAAGCCAGCTCGGCGACGATGTCGAAGCCGTCCGAACCCACATGCGGGTCAAGGCAATTGACGCAGAACCGGCGGATCTGGTCCTCGATCTCGGCCATCCGGCGGGGGGTGAACACCCGGCTCATCAAGCCCCGCAGCATGGTGTGCACGGGCGGATCCTCGAACATCATCACGCCCTTGGGCATGTCGAACTCGGAGTTGACGAGCTCCAGAATGTCACTGCGTGAGTTGGAGAACGTCTCCCAGTTCGCGATCGCCTTCTCGACGTCGGCGTGGCGCGAGATCGCCCAGAAGCGGTAGCGCTCGTTGTGGTATATCGGCGCTTCCTCGCGCAACCGCGCATATGTCGGCCACGGGTTGGCCGAGATGTCGAGGTCGTACGGGTCGTAGTAAACGACGTCGTCGTCGGTGATCGTCATGACTTCCTCTACTTCAGCAGGCTGCCCGCGTCGACCGGGAGGGTGACGCCGGTGATGTAGCGCGCTTCGTCGGAGGCGAGGAACAACACCGCGTTGCTGATGTCGACCGGCTCCACCCACGGGATGGGAAGGAAGTGGAACGACTGACACACGGGCGCGAGATCGTCGGGGCCCGGGTTTTCCAGGTCGGGCCGGAAGAGGCGATAGGTGGGCTCGTTCATCAGCAGCGGAGTGCAGACGTGGGTGGGGTGCACGGTGTTGACGCGGATCGAGTGATGGCCGAGTTCGACGGCGAAGGTCCGCATCAACCCGACGACGCCGTGCTTGGCGGCGATGTAGTGGCCGACATGCGGGTAGGCCTTGGTGCCGCCCACGGAACTGGTGATGACGATCGAGCCGCCCCGGCCGCCGGCCAGCAGGTGCGGCACGCCGGCCTTGACGGTTTTCCACACCCCGCCGAGGTTGACGTCGATGGTCTCGTCCCAGATGTCCTCGCGCATCTTGTGCAGCTTGACGCCTGTGGTGCCGATGCCTGCGTTGGCGACCACGATGTCGAGCCTGCCGAGTTGTTCGACACCGCTGTCGACGGCGGACTTCAGCGCGTCGTAGTCCCGCACGTCCACCTCGGCGGTCACGATGCGGCGGTCCAGGTTCTTCACCATGTCGGCGGTCTCGTCGAGATCCTCTGGGGTGGCGGCTGGCGCCGTCGAATCGTCGAAGCCGCGGCAGATGTCGACCGCGATGATGTCGGCGCCCTCTTCGGCAAGCCGCACCGCGTGGCTGCGGCCCTGGCCGCGGGCGGCACCCGTGATGAACGCGACCTTGCCGTCTACCCGTCCAGCCATTGCCTCTCGAATCTGTGACGCATCTTGTTGGGCGATCGCCCAACATCTATGCTGCGGCTATGTCTAGCAGTCGCGACGGCTCAGGGTCAAGGGCCAGATGACGGCCCCGAAAAGAATCGGCCGGGATTCGGCGACACGGAAGGCCTTGATCCAGGCGACCGCCCAAATCATGCTCGAGGAGGGCTACGCAGCAGCCACGTCGCGACGGGTGGCGGCGAAGGCGGGAGTGAAGCCCGCACTCGTGCACTACTACTTCCCGAGCATGGACGACCTGTTCCTGGCGGTCCTGCGCGCGGGTGCCGAGACGAACCTGGTCCGCCAGCGGGAGGCGCTGGCCGACGACCAGCCGTTGCACGCGCTGTGGCAACACAACAACGTCCACGGTGCCCGGCTGCTGATGGAGTTCATGGCGCTGGCCAACCACCGCAAGGAGATCCGCAGCGAAATCGTCGCTTATGCCGCCCGCTTCGGCGACATGGAGGAAAGCGCGGTGGCGCTGGCCCTGCGCGCACACGGCGTCGACACCACCGAGTTCCCACCGGTGGTGATGTCGATGATCGTGACGAGCCTCGCGCGCATCCTCGTCCTCGAACGCAGCCTCGGCATCACCCGGGGCCACGCGGAGGCGGGAGAGTTCATCGAGCGACTCCTCGACCGCTACGAGATGCCGCCTGCCAACGGCGATCGATAACATTTCGGTCACTATCTACATCACGATCAATTAAGGCTTTCCGGGCAATTCTGAGAGACTTCACAATCGACGCGCCGATCTGGTCGCCGACTTATCGAAATTCGGTGAAATTGAGGCCAAAATCACGTGTTTATGATGTAACGCTATGGCATGCCTGAGCTGCGCTTTATCAAAGGAGTTTCAGTTCTTTTCTCATTCGGCTACCTTGTGTTGTGGGCGGGGAGATAAAACGATTCGCAAGTCGAGGAAGAAATTGATCATGAAATTCCGTGGTATTACCGCGCGCCGGAAAGTGGCCGGCGTAGTCGTCGGCTCGCTGCTCGGAGGAGTCGCCGCAGCAACCATCGCTGCGCCGTCCGCCGTGGCGGCGCCGCAGGGATGTAGCGCAGGCGATGTGGCCGACACCGTCAGCGCCACCTGGGGCTCGGCGCGTCAGTATTTGAACAACCACCCAGGTGCCAACCAGGTCTTCAACGCGGCGCTCAACCAGCCGCGTCCGCAGGCGGAGTCGGACGTTCGCTCGTACTTCACCGCCAACCCTGGCGAGTACTACGACCTCAAGGGCATCCTGGCGCCGATCGGCGACAAGCAGCGTCAGTGCAACGTGACGGTGCTGCCGCCGCAGCTGGCTTCGGCCTACGACACGTTCATGGCCGGCTAGAACGTAGCAACTAAAGACCCGCCGCTGCAGCCAACGCTGTGGCGGCGGGTTTTTTGCGGCCCTTCAACCGGACGCGAAGGCGCGCTGCTCATCGCGTTGCCGCCGCCGGCAGCGAGGAATCAACGGGCCGGAGTCGGATGACAATCACACAGACGTCGTCTTGGCGGGGCGGCAACGCAAGCGTCTCGGTGAGTTGCCTGCATCCCTCGGCCGGCGCGGTGTCCGACCGCCAGCCCGCTACAAGGCGCTGCGCCTGCGAGATGCCTGTCTCGATGTCGCGGCCGCGGCGCTCGACCAGGCCGTCGGTGTACATGACCAGGATGTCACCGGCCTCCAGCCTCACCCGGCCCTCGGTGTAGGTGGCGTCCCGAATGGGCCCGAGCACTGGACCATCGGCATCGACGAGGCGCACGACTTTCCCGTCGCGTGCGCGACGCAGGAGTGCCGGTGGGTGTCCGGCCAACCCGTACGACATGACCCCGGCCATCGGATCAAAGACGGCCACGGCCATTGTGGCGAACCGTCCATGGCTGGCGTGGGCGGTGAAGGTGTTGAGTTCGGCGAGCTGTTGCGCCGGCGGCAGCCCCTGCAGCGCCATGGCGCGGCCCGCGCTTCGCAGTTGCGCCATGTCTTCCACGGCAGGCAGGCCGTGCCCTACCACATCACCGACGGCGAGGTAGGTTTGCCGCTTCGGCAGGCTCATCACGTCGTACCAGTCCCCGCCGAGACCCTGATCGGCGTCTGCCGGCTCGTAGCTGACCGCCAGATCCAGCTCGGCGACCTCGGCGGGTTCGTTGGGCAGCACCGCGGCCTGCAGAACTGCGGCCCTTGCATGCTCGTCGGCGTACACCCGGGCGCGCACCAAGGCCTGCCCGGCCATGGTGGCGACCGCAGAGATGTATGCCAGCTGCGCGGCGTCGAGCGGTTGCGGCCGTGTCCACATCATGCCGAGCACGCCGATCGGCTTGGCGCCGGAGGTCAGGGGCCAGTTCACCAAGGCCTCTGCCCCGGTCGCCATCATCATGTTCGCGTTGTCGGGATACCGCCGCTGGTATTCCGCAGGGCTGCCGACCACTGCGGGGCGCCCGGCACGGACCGCATCGGTCGCGGCCGTGAACTCTTCGAGCGGGATGCCGTCTCCGAACTTGTCGTGAACGAGCTGCGGGTAGCCCGCCGTCCTCACCCACTCCAACCGCTGGCCGTCGGTGGTCAGCAGGCCAAGCGCCACCGCCTGTGCCCCCGCATCGTTGAACAGCTGCTTGACAACCGCATCGCCGATTTGGCTCGGCGTCAGCGCCGCGGACAGCAGCTGCGCCAGTTGTGCCAGGATCTGCAGCCGGTCGCGCTCCCGGCGTTCGGCTTCCCCCTGCCGGACCGCCGCGACGCGTCCGGCGGCTTCCTGTGCGATGAGCATCGCCACCAGAACGATGACCGCGATGAAGGCCTGCGTCACCGCCAGCCGGGCAGGCGCCGGCAGGTTCAATTCAGTGAATGGGCCGCGTCCCGGGCCCGTCATGTAGTTGACGGTGAAGGCCAGCACCGCGCCGGCGAGGGCGGCGCCGATCACGTCCAGCCGAAAAGCCGCCCACGCCATCACCGGCAGCAGCAGCAATGACGGTGGTCCCTGCCACCAGACCGCCGTCAGCGACAGCGCCACGGTGGCGGCGAGCACCAGGGCAGTCTCGAAGAGCCGAGTCCGCAATATGTGAGACTGCTTGCCCCACAGAAGGATTGGTACACCAACTATCAGAGCACCGATCCCGTCGCCTGCCCACCAGTGCACAGCCGCAGTGGGCCAGAAGGTGTCGTTGGCCGCCGCACTGACCGCTCCGCCGATCAACCCGCCCACGAGCGGCCCCGCCACACACGCCGCGGCCACGAACTTCGCCAGATCGCCCCGCGCCCGCAGGTCGGGCGCACCCTTGCACCAGGCCAATACCAGCGACGCCCCGATTGCGGGCTCCACCGAGTTGGCCAACGAATATCCAGACGCAGCGGGTAGGCCAACGCCATAGTGGAGATCCACGGCCAACTCCGCGGCGACGATCGCGGCGGCGATGACTGCCCACCGTGAGCGCGGCGTCATCAGCATTGCGGCCACCGTCACGCCGGCAGGCGGAAAAAACGCCGGACCCAGCCCGGCACCGAAGGATTGCCAGGACAGCACCGCGCCTGCGAGATAGGCCAACGCCACACAAGCGAACAGTCCGCCCGCCGACCGCCACACCTCACGATGGTTCGACCGACCGCTGGTGACCGGCTCGCTCGGCTTCACGCGGGGCCAAGACACCTTCATGAGCCTATCGACACCACCGTCGATCAAGGCTGAATTACGTCCGGTGCTTGCGGTGTTCCCGTTCCGCCGCTTTGACAAGCTGCGCCGAGAAAAGCCGGATGGCACCGCCGAAGATCGCCCGCATGATCGGCCCGGTGCCGCGCACCCCTTCAGTGAACGAGCCCCGCCAGACGAAGTCGGTGCCGCCGTCGGCGGTCGGTGTGAATGTCGCCTCTGCGCGGTAGTCCTTGGCCGGGCTCGGCGGCCCGATCAACTCGTACACGTGCCGACGGTCCGGCTCGTACTCCACCGTCTTCTCCCGCACGAACACCGGCCACCTACCGACCCGGCGAACCGCGCCGAGCTGGCCCTTGGGGTCGCCCGGCTCATCCCAACTGGACCGCAGCGGCTTGGCCCACTCCGACCAGCGCGAACCGTCGGCCTCGAGTTGGAACAACGTCGCCGGTGGCGCGCTGCTGGTCCGCCTCACCTCGAACGAGAACGTCCTGCCCGCCATCTCGCCTCCTCGCCTTGGCTTCGGCCGCGAACCCTACCGGACGGAGGAGCGCCGGATCGGTTCACGGCCGGGTGGCTGTGACGGCGGAGGCAGCAGTGCCTTACGAGGTTTGACCGCGACGGTCGGCGGCTCCTTCGCGCTGAGCTCGAGCTCCTCGCCCGCATGATGGATGATCAGCGTGCCGCCGGGCCCGTCCCGGAGGGTGTAGGTCACGTCACGGTGATTCGCGTCGACGGTCACCCGAAAGTCTCTCCAGCGCAAACGGAAACACAACCGGTCGATACCGTCGGGCAATTGCGGATCGAGCGCCAACACGCCTTCGTCGTCGCGCAAGCCGCCGAACCCGGCGACCAGTGCCGTCCACGCACCGGCCAGCGACGCCATGTGCAGACCATCTTCGGTGTTGTGATGCAGATCTCGCAGATCGATCAGCGCCGCTTCGTAGGTGTAGTCATGCGCCAACTCGAGGTGACCGACCGCCGCGCACGTCACTGCCTGCGTGCACGCCGACAGTGACGAGTCGCGCGTGGTGCGCGGCTCGTAGTAGTCCAGGTTGCGGGCCATCTGATCCGGTGTGAACGCGTGGCTTCGCCAGTGCATCGCGAGCACCAGGTCAGCCTGCTTGACCACTTGAGACGGATACAGCCGGACGTAAGGCTCGTGGAGCAACAGCGGATATTTGGTGTTGTCGGTGAAGTTCCATTCGCGCCGTGTGGTGAACCCGACGCACTGCTCGTGCACGCCGAGGTCCTCGTCGTACGGAATGTTGGCCGAATCGGCCGCGGCGCGCCATGCGGCCATCTCCTCGGTGGTTACCTTCAGCTCCTCCGCCTGCTCGGGATGGCGTTCACACGCTTCGGCCGCGGTGCGCAGATTATGCACCGCCATCAGATTGGTGAAGACGTTGTCGCGCACGAGTGCGGTGTACTCGTCGGGCCCTGTGACGCCGTCGAGATGCCAGACGCCGTGGCGGTCGTGGTGCCCCAGCGAAAGCCACAGCCGGGCGGTCTCGACCAGGACGACGAGACCGCACTCCGCTTCAAGCGAATCATCGCCCGTCACAACGCGATACCGTTCGAACGCCATCGCGATGTCGGCGTTGACATGCCACGCCGCGGTGCCTGCGGGCCAGTACGCAGAGCACTCTTCACCATGAATGGTGCGCCATGGGAATGCCGCTCCCGCGAGGTCGAGTTCCTCGGCCCGCGCGCGAGCGAGGTCGAGCGTGGAGGCCCGCCACCGCAGCGCATCGGCGGCTGCGTGAGGTGCGGTGTAGGTGAGCACGGGCAGCACGAAACCCTCGGTGTCCCAGAAGGCGTGCCCGTCATAGCCGGTGCCGGTGAGGCCCTTGCCCGGAATGGCCCGGCGCTCGGCGCGCGCACTGGCCTGCAGCACGTGAAAGAGGCCGAATCGCACCGCCTGCTGGCATTCGGGGTCGCCCTCCACCTCGACGTCGGCGCCGTCCCAGAAAATGTCGAGACAGTCACGCTGCACGTCGAGCAGGCCCTGCCAGCCGGTGTACCGGGCGCCCGCGATGGCGCCGGCGGCCTGGTCGCGAAGCGCCGGGCGGGACCGCAAACTCGACCAGCCGTACGCCAGATATTTCACGATGCGCAGGCGCTGCCCTGGACGCAGGCCACAGATCACGGTTGTGCGCGCCAGATCGTCCCAGGCCTCGGTGCTGGCCTCGACGCGTCCCGGCACGTCGATGTCGTGGTCCATCGCAGCGGCCATCATCAGGCCGCTGTCCCGCGTCTTGTGCACCAGCAGTGCACCCTGTTCGGTCGATTCGTGCCGCACCGCTTCGAGCGGATTGCACAGGATTGCCGCGACGCGCGGGTCGTTGGCGCGCTCGGGCTGGTCCTCGTTCGCGACGAGTTCCGACTGCACGGTGACAAGCACGAACTCGTCGACCGCCTCGACGATGTACTCGATAGCCGCCACACTCCTTTGAGCAAGCGACACCAGCCGTGTCGACTGCACGGCCACCTGTTTGCCTGCCGGTGACGTCCACCGCGCAGTCCGGTTGAGAGTTCCATTGCGCAGGTCCAGAACCCGTTCATGCTCATGCAACTGGCCGTACCGGACGTCGAACGGCTCGTCGTCTACCAGGAGCCTGATGATCTTGCCGTTGGTGACGTCGACGACCGACTGCCCGTCCTCGGGATAGGAGAAACCCACCTCTGCATACGGCAATGGCCGGGTCTCGTAGAACCCGTTGAGATACGTTCCCGGAAGTCCGTGCGGCTCGCCCTCCTCGAAATTGCCCCGCAGCCCGATGTGGCCGTTGGACAACGCGAACAGCGATTCGGTTTGAGCGAGAATGTCCAGGTTGAGCGCGGTCTCGCGGACCTGCCACGGCTCGACAGGAAACGCGTCGTTATGGATCATGATGCGTCCAACAGTTCCGCGAGATCGGCGACCACCGTGTCAGCCCCGTTGCGCCGCAACGCTTCTGCGTGGTTGACGCGGTCGACACCGATCACCGCCCCGAAGTGGCCGGCATGGCCGGCCTCGACACCTGCGACCGCGTCTTCGAACACAGCAGCCCGATCCGGCGGGACGTCGAGCAGCTGTGCGGCGCGCAGGAACGAGTCCGGGGCGGGCTTGCCCGCGATGTTCTCCTCGCTCATGGTCACGCCGTCGACGCGAACCTGGACATAGGGGGCGAGGCCGGTGACATCGAGCACCTCGCGGGTGTTGGCGCTGGACGAGACCACCGCGACTCCGAGCCCGGCGGCGGCGACGGCGTCGAGGTAGCGCCGGGATCCCTCGAACACTTCGACACCCTCTTCCCGCAGGGTGTGAAGAAACAACTCGTTCTTGCGGTTGCCGAGGCCGTGCACCGTCTCGGCGGACGGATCGTCGTCGTCGCCGCCGTCGGGAAGTGTGATGCCGCGGCTGTCCAGAAACGACCGGACGCCGTCCTCGCGCTTCTTGCCATCGACGTAGTTCTGGTAGTCCGACTCGATGTCGAAAGGAACGAACCGATCGCCGGTGTGTTCGGCCCTGGCCTTCAGATACTCGTCGAACATCGTCTTCCATGCCTTGCGATGCACACTGGCCGTATCGGTCAGCACGCCGTCTAGATCGAACAGGCAGGCATCAATTTGTTCCGGCAAACCAAGCGCGGCGTCGGCGACCATGCGGATGGAATACCCACGATGTCCAATCCATAGACTGGCGCCGTGGCCGACCTCCATCCGGACATCGCCGTGCTCGCTCCTCTGCTGGGCGTCTGGGCAGGCCAGGGCGGCGGTGAGTATCCGACCATCGAGCCGTTCGGCTATCTCGAGGAAGTCAGCTTCGGCCAGGTCGGCAAACCGTTTCTCAGCTACGTCCAGCGGACGAAGGCGGCCGACGATGGTCGTCCCATGCACGCCGAGGTCGGATATCTGCGGGTACCGTCGGCCGGACGGATCGAACTCGTGCTCGCCCACCCCACCGGGGTAGCGGAGATCGCTGAGGGAACGCTGTCAGCCGGCGATGGACGCATCGAGATGGACCTGGTCGCGACGGCGATCGGCCGCACCGCGTCGGCGAAAGAGGTGACTGCGCTCGCCCGTTCGATCCGGGTCGACGGCGACGAGCTGACCTACACGCTTCGGATGGGTGCGATGGGTCAACCCCTGCAGCACCATCTGACCGCGACGCTGCACAGGAAGACGGAAGTTTGAGCACCGAAGGACGGATCGACATTCCCGCTGACCTCGACGCTGTCACTGCTGTCGGCGACGAGGACCACTCCGGCATCGGCCCGGCCGCCGTTGAGCGGATCTGGCAGGCGGCGCGGTACTGGTATGCCGCGGGCATGCACCCGGCGATCCAGCTGTGCCTGCGCCACAACGGGAAGGTCATCTTGAACCGGGCGATCGGGCACGGGTGGGGCAATGCCCCCGACGATCCCCCGGATGCGGAGAAAATCCCGGTCGACACGGATACGCCGTTCTGTGCGTGGTCGGCGGCCAAGGCAATCAGCACGACGGTGGTGCACATGCTCGTCGAGCGGGGGTACTTCTCGCTGGACGACCGGGTCTGCGAATACCTCCCGACCTACACCAGCCACGGCAAGGACCGCACCACGATTCGTCACGTGATCACGCACAGCGCAGGCGTGCCGTTCGCCACCGGTCCGCGGCCCGACCTCAACAGGATGGACGACTCGGAGTACGCGCGCAGAAAGCTGGGCGAGCTGAAGCCGATCCACCGGCCCGGGTTGGTGCACATCTACCACGGTGTCACGTGGGGCCCGCTGGTCCGGGAGATCGTCGGGGCGGCCACCGGAAGGAACATCCGCGAGATCCTGGCGACCGAGATCCTGGACCCGCTCGGCTTTCGGTGGACGAATTACGGTGTGGCTGAAAAGGATGTCCCCCTGGTCGCGCCGAGCCACAACACCGGGAAGCCGCTGCCTGCGCCCGTGGCGAAGGCCTTCAAGATCGCAGTCGGCGGCACCATGCGCGAGATCATCCCGTTCGGGAACACCCCGCTGTTCCTCACCGGCGTGGTGCCGTCATCGAACCTGGTCTCGACGGCCGACGAGATGTCCCGGTTCGCCGAGATCCTGGTGCGCGGTGGCGAGCTCGACGGCGTTCGGGTGCTACGGCCGGAGACTCTCAAGGAGGCGACGAAGGAGTGCCGCCGGTTGCGCCCCGACATCGCCGACGGATTCGCGCCCCGGCGCTGGGGAACCGGATACATGCTCGGGAACAAGCGGTTCGGCCCGTTCGGCCGCAACGCGCCTGCGGCGTTCGGCAACACCGGGCTGACCAACATCGCCGTGTGGGCCGACCCCGAGCGCGGCCTCGCCGCCGGGCTGATCAGCAGCGGCAAGCCCGGCAATCACCCCGAAGCCAAGCGCTACCCCGCACTCCTCGACCGCATCACGGCCGAGATCCCGCGTCAGCGGATCTTCGCTCCGTAGACGCGATCGACGGTCATCGCCATCAGCACCCTGCGGTCGGACACCATCACCGACCGGTACTCGTCCCAGTCCGGGTGCTCGCCCGCGGCGCTGCGGTAGTAGCCGACCAGCGCCTCGACCTCGGGACCGTTCGGGTCGGTGCCCGGCCCGGTCAGCGTCACCGCCCCCTCCGCGGTGGCCCACGCCCACCCGTCGGAGCTGGTCACCTCGAGGGCGGCCCTTGGGTCACGGCGAAGGTTCGCGGTCTTGGCCCGGCCCTCGGTCATCGAGACGTAAATCACCTCGGCGGCGCGGTCGTAGAACGGGGTGACGGGAGACAGCTGCGGCAGCCCGTCGGACTTGATGGTCGCCAGCACACCGAGTCGGGTATCGGCGAGCAGCGTGCGCGGGTCGAAGTTAGAGGCGGTCATGTTGTGGGCAACCCGCGGCCGTCCGTCTGCTATTCCGGCCCTCCCGGTAAACTCGCTGCACTGCCGCCGACGAGGCGGGCGCATAGTTGGAGGTAATGCATGGAGAGCCGGCCCGACGCAGGAAGTAGCTGCACGCTGGACGAACGCCAGGTCGAAGGCATCAGCGTGGTCGGGGTCGCCGGTGTGGTGGACATGTTGACCGCCCCCGATCTCGAGAAGGCTATATCCGAGGCCTCGAAGACCTCGCCGACCGCGGTCGTCGTCGATATGACCGCGGTGGAGTTCCTCGCGTCCGCGGGCATGGGCGTGTTGATCGCCGCGCAGGACGAGCTTGCCCCTTCGGTACGGTTCGCCGTCGTGGCGGACGGCCCGGCGACCAGTCGACCGCTCAAGCTCGTCGGCGTCACCGATGTGGTCGACCTCTACCCCACGCTCGACGAAGCACTGAACGCGCTGAGGAGTTAAAAGGGGCACGATCGGGTAGCCAGCAGGCTGAGATGGCAGACTTCGGACAGCGCGACTCGAGCACACGGTTCGCACATTCCAGCGTCCTCGCCGACGCGGCATGTGCCGCGCAGCTGCGTCAGGAGTTCTCCGTATGGCTCAAGCGATATTTCGCGGTTGACGCGACCAAGGCAAGCGATGTGGTGCTGGCTGTCAACGAGGCGCTCGCCAACGCCGCCGAATTCGCCTACACAGCCGCCGCCGAGCCCGGCGCGATGCATTTGCGGGCCGACTACGACTGCACCGCGGCATGCCTGACGGTCACCGTCACCGACGAGGGCGCCTGGCGCATCACCAACCCGGCGACGAGGAGTCGTTCCCGGGGACGAGGGATCCCGCTCATGGAGGCGCTGGCCGACCAGACCTCCATCGACTCGACGGCGACGGGCACCAGGGTGAGCCTGGTGTGGAACCACATCGCCGCCGCCGCAGTGCCCGCCGCGAATTAGGGCTTGGGCAGCTTCACCACCTGCACGAAGAACTCGTCGATCTGCCGGACGGCACTCATGAACTGGTCGAGATCCACCGGCTTGGTCACGTACGCGTTGGCGTGCAGCTTGTAGCTCTTGAGGATGTCCTCTTCGGCAGATGACGTTGTCAGCACGACGACGGGAATGTGGCAGAGGTTGTCGTCGGATTTGATCTGCTCCAGCAACTGCCTGCCGTCGTACTTCGGCAAATTCAGGTCGAGCAGGATGAGGTCGGGTCGGGGCGCGCCCTCGTGTGCGCCGCGCTGATAGAGAAAGTCCAGCCCTTCTTCGCCGTCGTGTGCGACATGAAGATTGTTACTGATCTTGTTGTGCTCGAACGCTTCCCGCGTGATGAGCTCGTCGCCCGGGTCGTCCTCGACCAGTAAGACGTCGATGGCGCGTACGGCTGATGTCACTCGTGTGTTCCTTCCAGAAGAGCGGTTGGGATCTTGTTGGGCTCGGTGGGGGGAGTAGCTGGCAGGGTGAACAGGAATCGGGTGCCCTCGGTGTAGGAAGAATCGACCCGAATGTTTCCGCCGTGGTACTCGACGATCTTCTTACACAATGCCAGGCCGATACCTGTGCCGCTGTACTCGTCGCGCCCATGCAGGCGCTGAAAGATGACGAACACCTTGTCGGTGAATTCCTCGGCGATACCGATGCCGTTGTCGGAGACGCTGAAAAGCCATTCGCCGTCGTCGGCACCGCCGTACCCGCCCAACTCGATGACGATCCGCGGTGCCACGCCCTCCCGGTGGAACTTCACCGCGTTGCCGATGAGGTTCTGCCACAGCATCGCCAGCAGCGTGGGGTCGCCGTCGATCGTCGGCAGTGGCGCTTCGGGCCGGACGATCTCGGCGCCCGATTCGGCGATCGAGGCGCCGAGGTTCTCGATCGCGGACGTCAACGCGGCGTCAAGGTCCACTTCGGTGTGTGTGGACCCCAGCCTGCCGACCCGGGAGAACGTGAGCAGATCGTTGATCAGCCGCTGCATCCGCTTGGCTCCGTCGACCGCGAAGCCGATGTACTCGTGGCCGCGGTCGTCGAGTTGGTCGCCGTAGCGCTTCTCGAGCAGCTGGCAGAACGAGGCGACCTTGCGCAACGGCTCCTGCAGGTCGTGAGATGCGACGTACGCGAACTGCTCGAGTTCGGCGTTGGACCGACGCAGCTCCTCGGCCTGATCGTCGAGCGCGCCCCGCGCGATCCGTGACGCCTCGAGCTCCTCGACGATGCGTTGTCGCATGTCCTCGACGTCCGACGCGATCGATCGGATGTCTCGTGGTCCCCTGGGCACGATGCGTTCGTCGAAGTTTCCCTCGGTGATGCGGCGGCAGGCCGCGGCGAGCGCGTCGAGAGGTCTGGTCACCGCGCTCCGCACGAGCAGCGCCAGTATCACCGCCAGTGCAACGAACGCCACCACCATCGCGATCGCCAGCCCGTCACGCCAGTGCCGCATCCGGTCGAGCTCGTTGATCCCATCGGTCCGGGCCGTTCTCAGGTTCTCGTTCTGCCGATCGAAAAGTGCTCGGAGGCTGTCGAATTCGGCCTTGCCGCGGTCAGTCAGGTTACGACTGTCGGCTGCCGATACGCCGCGGGAGATGCCGGTGATGATGGGTTGCGCGTAAGACGCGCGCCAGTTCGCCGCGCCCTGCTCGATCGCATCGAGGTCGGCCATCAGATTGTCGCGAGTGCCGACTCGATCCCGAATATTCTGCACCGCTTGCTTTTCGGCGTCCTGGCCGACGTAGTACGGGTCGAGGAATTGCCTGTCGGCCGTGATGACGTAGCCGCGAACCGCGGTCTCCTGGTCACGCAGTGCCGCCTGCAGCGCGTAGGCCTGCACCCGCGCCGGCTGGATGTTGTCGATCAACTCGCGCGACATTTCGTCGGTGCGATGCATCAACAGGCCGCCTGCCACGAGCCCGGCGAGCACCACCACACCCATCGCCGACAGCAGCAGGTTCTGCCAGCCTTGGACGGTGAGGTGCCTGTGGGCTTTTCGTTTGGCGGTGGGTGCGCCTGCGTCGCGGGGGGTCATCTAGTTTGTGCGCTCCACGCGGACCACCGCGATGTCATCGGTGAGTCCGCCGTGCTCCCTGGCGCGCGTTGCGGCCTGGTCGATGAGCGCGTCGACGAACGCCGGGCCCGGGAGATGAGCGAGGGAGCGCGCCAGTTGGAGCAAGCCTTCCTCGCCGAGGCGCTCGTTCCCGCGTCCAGAGTGACCCTCGAACAGGCCGTCGGTCAGCAACACCAGGCCGGTGCCTTGGGGCCATTCCACTTGGTGATAGTCCCAGCCACCCGAATGCACCCCGAGGGCCGGGCCGCCGGGCGGCTCGAGCCAGTCGACCGTGCCCGCGCCATGCAACAGCATGCCGGGATGCCCGGCTCGGACCGCACGGAACCGGGACCCGTCGGGCGGTATGGCGAGGCTCAACACCGTCGCGAATATGCCTCTGCCCGCTCGTTCCGTGCGCAGAATTCGATCGAGCTCGCGCATGCGGTCCGGACCTCGCAGGCCGGCGAACGTGAGGGCGCGCCACGCGATGCGCAGCGCCACGCCGAGCGCGGCCTCGTCGGGCCCGTGGCCCGCGACGTCACCGATCATCACGTGCACGGTCCGGTCCGGCGTCTGCACGAAATCGTAGAAGTCGCCGCCGAGTAGCGCGTTCTCCCGGCTCGGGACGTACCTCGCGATGATGTCGAGGCCCGGGTCGTCGAGCAGCAGCGGCGACGGTGACAAGCCGCGCTCGAGGCGGGCGTTCTCCATCGCGCGAAGTTGGCTGGCGTGCAGTTGCACCGCGGTGATTTCGGCACGCTTGCGCTCGATCGCATACAGCACCGCGCGACGCAACATCTCCGGCTCCACGCGAC
This sequence comes from Actinomycetota bacterium, assembly GCA_046735135.1. Classification (GTDB taxonomy): domain Bacteria; phylum Actinomycetota; class Actinomycetes; order Mycobacteriales; family Mycobacteriaceae; genus Mycobacterium. Next base: position 5,566 of record JBKPSU010000226.1, on the reverse strand, counting down.
CCTTGACCAGATAGTCCTGCGCACCCGAGGCCACCGCCGACATCCCGAAGTGCTCGTCAGAAAGTCCTGTCAGAACAACGACCGGAATGTTGGGATCGGCCTTCTTGACCCGCTCCAGGGCGTCGATGCCGTTGGCGTCCGGCAGGTTCAGATCAAGCAGCACACAGTCCGGGTGAGAGAGAGCCAACTGGTGCTCGGCATCCGACATCGACGGCGCCCACGCAAAGCCGATGTCGCCCGCCGCATCGGCGATGAGTTCCTGCACAAGAAGCGCGTCGGCACGGTCGTCCTCTACCAGCAGCAACGACAACCGCTGTCCTCCCACTGTGCGGGCGGGCAGAACTCCACGCTCAAGCGGAGCGCGCATGGGCCATCACGTCCTTCACGTAACGCCACCCCGGTCGCGCTGACCTCTGCTTCAGTGACAACTTCTAGACAATACTCAGCAGACCTGAGGGCAGCAGCGCACCGGTCCCCCGACCCGCACCGATGATCGCACGTTCCCTATCGTGGCTGCATGAGCGAAGCCGACTCGGATCGCGTCGCCGATCTCGCGCGCAAGGTCGTGGCCAACCACGACCCGAAGTCCGTCCCGATCCCCCAGTTCCTCGGCGCCTGCTACGACGCCGGTCTGTCCTGGGTGCATTTCCCGGAAGGCCTTGGCGGCCTGGGACTTTCGCGCGGCCTGCAGGCCGTGGCGGACGGAGTCCTTCAGGGCGCAGGCGGCCCGGTCCCGCTGGCGCTGAACCCGATGGGGTACGGGATGGCGGCGCCGACGGTGCGTGAGCATGCGCAGACCGACGAGGTGAAACGAGAACTGCTGCGCCCGCTGGCCACCACCGAGGACATCTGGTGTCAGCTGTTCTCCGAGCCCGGCGCCGGCTCGGATCTGGCCGGGTTGGCCACCTCGGCGGTGCCCGACGGCGACGAGTGGATCATCAACGGGCAGAAGGTCTGGACCAGCCTCGCGCACCGCGCCCGCTGGGGGTTGCTGCTCGCCCGCACCAATCCCGACCTGCCCAAGCACAAGGGGCTGACCTACTTCGTCATCGACATGCATGGGGCCGGGGTGGAAACCCGGCCGCTGCGCCAGTTGACCGGACAGGCGGAGTTCAACGAGGTGTACATGACCGACGCCCGCATCCCCGACACACACCGGCTCGGTGCAGTCGGCGACGGCTGGCGGGTGGCGATGACGACGCTGATGAACGAGCGCAGCGCGCTTGGCGCCAGCGGCAGCCGCCGCGGGGCGGGCACCATCGCAGACGCCGTGTCTCTGTGGGCATCACGTCCGGATCTGCAGACGCCGGTTCTTCGGGACCGGCTCACCCAGCTGTGGTTGCGCGCCGAGGCCCAACGGCTGACGTCCGAGCGATCGAGGGCCTCTGCCACCGTCGGCGGACCGGGACCCGAGGGTTCGGTCGGCAAGCTGGTCGGTGCCGAGCTCAACCAGCACATCTATCAGTGGTGCATGGATCTGCTTGGGCCGGAAGGGATTCTGTACCACGGCTACGGCATGCGCGATGGTGCCGGGGACGGTGCCGACTGGCGCGGTCCGGTGCAGCAGCGGTTCCTGCGCAGCCGCGCCAACACCATCGAGGGCGGTACCTCGGAGGTCATGCGCAACATCCTCGGCGAGCGGGTGCTCGGACTGCCCGGCGATCTGCGTGCCGATGCAGGCATGCCGTGGAAGGAGGTCCCCCGTGGCTGAGTACGCGTTCACCGACGAGCAGGGCCAGCTGCGCACCGCGGTGCGCAAGTTCTGCGCCGAGAACTTCGACGAGCAGACCGTGCGCCAGTTGATGGAGTCCGACCCGCCGTTCGACGCCAAGGTCTGGGCGCGGCTGGGCTCCGAACTCGGGGTGCTCGGGCTATCGGTGCCCGAGAACGACGGCGGCGTCGGCGGCACGCTCATCGACCAGGCCATCGCCGTCGAGGAACTTGGCGCGTCGCTGGCATGCGGGCCGGTGTTCGGCACGGTGTTCCTCGTGATCCCTGCGCTGGTCGCCGCATCGGCCGGGCAGGCACGTGACGAGCTGCTCGCCGAACTGGTCGAGGGCCGCAGGACGGCCGCGTTCGCCGTTCCCGATCGGGCAGGAACCCTGGGTGAGGTTTCGGTGACGGCCGACGGCGATGCGCTGACCGGCACCGTGGAGCGGGTCGTCGATGCCGGCGCGGCCGACGATCTCCTCGTCGCCGCGCGGAGCGGCGACGGGCTGACGTTGTACGCCGTCGACGCCGACGCGGCCGGGGTGCAGCGCCATCCGCTGGTGACCCTCGACCTGACCCGGCCCCAGGCGACCGTCCAATTGTCCGGAGCGCCGGGCCGGCTCGTGGCAGGCGTCGGCGAGGCCGAGCGTGTGATCGAGCATGCGCTGCAAGTGGGTTCGGCGCTGCTGGCCGTCGAACAGGTCGGTGCCGCACAGCATCTGCTCGACCTGTCGGTCGACTATGCGAAGTCGCGGCTGCAGTTCGGTAGGCAGATCGGGTCGTTCCAGGCGATCAAGCACAAGCTGGCCGACCTGCTCGTCGATCTCGAGCACGCGCGGTCCACGTCGTACCACGCGGTGTGGGCCCTGGCGGACGGCTCGGACGACCCGGCGCTGTCGGCCAGCATCGCGCAGGCCACCTGCTCAGCAGCGCTCAGCAGGATCGCCGCCGACACCATTCAGGTACACGGCGGCATCGGCTTCACGTGGGAACACCAGGCGCACTTGTACTTCAAGCGGGCGACCACCGATGCCGCGCTGTTGGGCTCAGCCGAACAGCACAGGTCGCGCGTCGCCGAACTTGTGCTGGACGGCCTCGACGGCTCAGCAGCCGACCGGGCACCGCGAGTGGCCGACGGCACGCCTGCGGGCTAGGGGCGGGCACCGCCCTCGAAGGGAGCTTGCGGGCACCGTGCCGCCGTGGGACCACCGGTGGCGGCATCAAGCAGGGTCTCCCCCTGACCGAACGGCTTGATGTTGCGGGCCGGTCTTGACATACCCCTGGGTATGGAAAGCGAAGCGCAATCCACGCCGATAGCGAGCTAGACGGGAAGCGTCGTGCTGGTTTCCCTTTCGGCGAATTCGACCACTTTGGCCGCGGCGTCGTAATCACCGGCGAGCGCGGTCCTCCCCAGCATCACCAGCGGACCCGACAGACCCCAAGGCCCGTCGTAACCGATGTAGCTGCCCGGCGGAACCGGCTCGCTGATGCAGTACAACGTTGACGCCGCGCCCGCATCGATGTCGTTGGCGACCACATTGGCCACCCTTCGCACCACTTTGTCGGCGGCGGCGAGTACCGGTTGGTCGGACACATTGGAGAGATTCGAGGCGACCCAGCCGGGATGCGTGAGTTGGCTGACTACAGGAGAATTCGCCGCTCGCAGCCTTCGGTCCAACTCCAGGCCCCACAGCATGACCCCGAGCTTCGACCTCCGGTAGGAGCCCATCATGGTCCACTTGCCGGTTCGAAGGTGCATATCGTCGAGTCGCAGTTCGGCGGCTCGATGCGCATGCGAGCCAACATTGATGATCTGCGACCGCACCTTGGGGAAGATCAGGTTCGTCAGCGCGAACGGCCCGAGCAGGTTTGTGCCGAGCTGCTTCTCGAAACCGTCGACGGTCTCCTCACGGGTCTGGGTGATCAGCCCGGCGTTGTTGATGAGGATGTCGACGTCACCGTCGAGGGCGTCGGCGAACGCGCGAACCGACGACAGGTCGGCGAGGTCGATCTTGGCGATGGACGTCGAGCCACCGATCTCCTTGGCGCGCTGGGCTCCCAGCTCGGTGTTGCGCACCGCCATGATCACGTGCGCGCCCGCACGCGCAAGTGCACGCGCGGTGCCGAGGCCGACACCGTTGGTCGCGCCGGTCACGATGATTCGCTTACCCGTCAGATCGCCCAGCCGGGCCGGTGTCCAGTGCGACGTCACGGGGCAAGGCTAGTGGGTCGGTTGTCGCGCACTCCGCGGTAGATGCCCCACCGGACGATCACCGGCATCAGCACCCGGTCGAAGGACCATGCAGGGAAACGGAATGCGCCACCCTTCGGGGTGAACACCTCGAGGCCGTTCGGCTGCACACCGAGCACGGATCCCCAGCGGCGCTTCGGCGCCGTGAACGAGCGCAGCGGCTTGCCCTCGAACTCCGCGCGGATGTTGTGCGCGAGAATCCCGTCGCCGCGGTTTCGGGCCGAACTGCGCAGCGGGTCGGTCGCCGCGACGTCACCCATCGCGAAAACGCCGCGGTGGCCGGGCACCCGAAGCTGCGGGGTCACCCGAACGAAGCCCTGCTCGTCGAGGAGTTCGGCAGGCAGCCAATCGGTGTTGGGCCGCACCCTCCCGACCGCCCACAGCACGGCGTCGGCCGACGCCGGCGACTGCCCGGTGCTCCACTGAACGGGCTCGCCGGTGATGGCGTCGCATTGGAAGCCCTCGGGTATGACGGCCCGGTGCCCCGGGTGCAGGACCACTCCTGCTTCGCCGAGACGGCGCTCGACCTTTGCCCAGATCTTCGGATGGTGGGAGGGCAGTGCGCGCTCACCGGGGAAGTAGAGGTCGACGCGCTTGGCCGGCCATGTGGTCGCGACCTGCGCGGCGCTGCTGACGGCCGCCGCGCCGCCGCCGATGACGATCACCGACTCGGCGTCGGTCAGTCTGCAGTGCGCTTCACGAAGGTCGTCACCGATCTGGTTGTGCGACTGCAGGGTTGGCGTGCGCCAGAAGCCATTGGTGACGCCGGTCGAGATCACGAGCGCGTCGTACTCCTCGTCGCTTGACGACCCGTCGTCGCCGCGAACGGAGACGGTGCGCGCGGTGAGGTCGACACCCGTCAGCGTGCCGTGCACGGTGCGAACGCGGTCCAGCGCGCGGAACCTGTCGAAGGGAATCCAGTTGGCCCTGGCCCATTCGTCGGGCCGGGACAGCCGCCAGCCCAGTTCCTGGCCGCTGACGAGCGCCGGTTTGGCCGAGATGCCGACGACGTCGGCGTGGCGGGCAAGCCGGATTGCCGTCAGGACACCGCTGTCCCCGAGGCCTGCGATGACGACGCGTTTGCGGCTGCTCACGGCATTGAGGCTGCCATATCCCGGCGTTGCCCTGAGAGCCACCATGACGCACTCATTGCGAAGGCGCACAACTGCGGCGCTGTCGGTCGCGGCCCTGGCTGCGGTGCCGATGGGCGGGGTCATCGTGTTCACGCCGGCCGTCAGCTCGGCATGCGTGGACGGCGAAACGGGCGTCACCAACGGGTGCGCCCCGTTCTGTCTGCCCGGCAAGGCTCTCGACGTCAACACCGGCTTGTGCATGCCGGTGCCAGACCCAGCGCCCAACGGCGTCAACCCGCCGGTCTACAGCTACTAAGAGTGCAAGCCGCCTGTTTTGTCAGTGGTTCGAACTAGTGTTCGAAGTATGAGTTCGGTGGCTGTTTCCAAGCGGATCGCGGCGTTGACCGCGGAGTTGGCGGCGCTGCTGGCCGAGCCGGCGGATGGGTCGGTCGCCGAGCGCGCCGCGGTGGCCTATGAGTGGGAGACGTTTGTGCGGCGGTGTGCGGTGATGGATCATCGCGTGGTCGCGTCG
>JBKPSU010000225.1:0-31377 GCA_046735135.1 Actinomycetota bacterium | reverse complement strand
GCCTCGTCGGTGCGGCCCGCCCGCCGCAGCAGGTCGGCGCGGATCGACGGCACGGTGCCCGATCGCGCCAGCCGCGCATCGTCGGCGACGGTGTCCAGCGCCGCCAGTCCCGCGTCGAAGCCGTCGCGGAAGCCAACCGCCAGCGCCCGATTGGCCCGCGCCACAGGCGAATCCGCGATCGTCAGCAGCCGGTCATAGGCCGCGCAGATCGTCGTCCAGTCGGTCTCGTCCCAACTGGGCGCCGTCGCATGCAGCGCCGCGATCACTGCCTGCGGCAGATAGGGCCCCGTCGCGCCTGCCGCCAACTCGAGCCGCTGCAATCCCCTGGCGATCCTGGCGCGATCCCACTTGCTGCGGTCCTGTTCGTCCAGCGGTACCAGCGCGCCGTCGGCGTCCACGCGGGTTCGCCGCCGGGAATCGTGCAGCAGCACAAGGGCGGCCAGCGCGTGCGCGTCGCGCGCGTTCGGCATCAGCGCACACAGCTCACTCGCAAGGCGAACCCCCTCATCGCACAGCTCGTCGCGGATCGCCGACGGCCCAGCGGTCGACCAGTAGCCCTCGGTGAACACCGAATAGACGCAGCCGAGGACATGCGGCGTCCGCTCGGGCAGGAGCTCCGCGGGCGGCACCCGCAGCGGAATGTTGGCATGCCGAATCTTGCTCTTGGCGCGGGTGATTCGTTGTGCCACCGCCGCATCGGACTGCAGCAGTGCTCTCGCGATCTCGGGAACCGTCAACCCGGAGATCAGCCGCAGCGTCAGCGCCAGCTGTGACGGCCGGTCCAACGCAGGGTGCGCACAGGTGAACATCATCCGCAGCTCGTCGTCGCGGACGGGGTGCGGCACCCCCGTGCGCTCGGTGCGTGCCCGGATGTCGTCGACCACGGCGGCGAGTTCCTTTCCAGGACGGGCCGATTCGCGTCGCAACCGGTCCAGTGCACGGTTGCGGGCGACGGTCACGATCCAGCCGCGCGCGTTGTCCGGCACCCCGTCGCGCGGCCACGCCCGCAGGGCTTCGGTGAAGGCCTCCTGGACAGCGTCCTCGGCGACGGTGAGGTCACCCGACCACCGCGCAAGCGTCGCTACGGCCGGCCCCCATTCGCGCCGGAAGACGCTGTCCAGATCGGCCATCCAGGGTCAGAGACCGGAAACGCCGGCCAGCCGTCGCAGCTCCACCGTCGTCGCCGGGATCATCGAGGCCACCTTGACGGCCTCGTCACGATCGGCGGCGTTGATGTAGTAGAAGCCGTTGGCCACCTCGGCACCCTCGACATAAGGCCCGTCGGTAAGAAGCGCCTTGCCGTCGCGAACCCGCACGGTCGTCGCCGTCGACGGCGGATGCAGCGGCGCGCCGCCAATCGCGCGGTCGCCCGCGACCTTGCCGAACTCGGCGTGCGCCGCCAGGCCCTCGTCCCACCGCTGGCTGCCGGGTTCGACGACGTCGCCGGGCGGCTCCAGCAGCAGCGCGAGCCAGCTGTCACCGGTGAGTGGCGCGCGGGCGGGGGAGAAGTGCACCATCGGCCATACCTCGACGGCGCCGTGTGTCGTGGCCGGGATGCCGCGCGCCAGCGCTAGCGCCTCGTCGAGGTTCTCCGCCTCGAAGACGTAGTAGCCGCACGCCAGCTCAGCGCTTTCGGCGAACGGGCCGTCGGTGACGACGGGGGCGTCCGGTCCGCCGCTGATGCGCACACCGGTCGCCGACGGCTGCAGCGCGTCACCGGCGCGGATCGACGAGGCGGCCTTGGCGTGAAAGGCCTGGTACGCCGCCATGCCCTCGGCGGCCTCCTCGGGCGTCAGTTCATGTTCAGCGCTGATCAGCAAGGCAAAGTAATGCATCGTCAAGACCTCTCACGTAGCGAGCAGAACCCTGCGTTCCACTCTCTACCCGTCTGACGAACAGGGTGCCGCGAATCCGACAAGAGCGCGACTGGATCCGATTATTTGACGAGGGTGAACTGGCAGACGTCGGTGTAGCCCTGCCGGAACAAGTCCGCACAGCCGGTCAGATACCTCATGTAGCGGTCATAGACCTCTTGCGACTGGATCGCGATCGCCTTGTCTTTACTGGCTCGTAACGCGGCGGCCCACAGATCCAACGTCTTTGCGTAGTGCGGCTGCAAGGAGTGCACGCGGGTCGTCGTGAATCCGGCCCGTCCACCGTGCTCCTCGACCACCGGAATCGTGGGTAGCCAACCGCCGGGGAAGATCTCGGCAAGGATGAACTGGGAGAAATGGATGACCTCCGCGGTGGTGGGGATGTTTCGGCGCCGGCGTTCCTGCAGCGTGGCCCGCACGATGGTGTGCAGAAGCATGATGCCCTCGTCCCCAAGCAGCTTCGCGGACTTATCAAAAAACGCGGTATACCGGTCGCTTCCGAAGTGTTCGAAAGCGCCGATCGACACGATGCGGTCGACGGGCTCACCGAACCGCTCCCATCCTTCGAGTAGCACCCGCTTGCTGCGTGGACTGTCGATCTCGTTTAGGGACCGCTGGGCATGAGCGGCCTGATTCTGCGAGAGCGTGAGTCCGATGACATTGACGTCGTACTTTTCGATGGCGCGCCGCATGGTGGCGCCCCAACCGCAGCCGATGTCGAGAAGCGTCATGCCGGGCTGGAGGTCCAGCTTCCCCAGAGCGAGGTCGATCTTGGCGAGCTGCGCCTCTTCCAGCGTCATATCGTCGCGTTCGAAGTATGCGCAGCTGTAGGTCTGGGTGGGGTCGAGGAACAACCGATAGAAGTCGTCGGACAGATCGTAGTGATGCTGCACGTACTCGAAACGCGGCGTCAGCTGCTCTGACATGATGCTGGGTGCCTCCCCGAGTCTCGACCCTGGTTACCCGATCACATGGTTTGGAACCTAGGTCGAAGAGCGAATCCGCCGTTCGAGGCGTCGGCTCAGCCCCGATATGGCAGAACCTCTCATCTTGTGGCTGCGGTGTCAAACACGGGACAAATGGGCGAGCTGAGAATCGGTGGCTGAATATTTTGACGCGGACGTCAATAGCGATAGACCATCGATCACGACGTTTTCCCAGTTTGGAAGCTTTACTTTTATTATTCGTCGCGAGTCTCTCGCGCCGATTCACGGCTGGCGCGATGTATCTCTTAGACTGCGCTTATGGAAAGTGCTTCTGTGCACACAGCAGCCCCTTACGCAGGTCGGCCGAAAACCGACGCCTACGTCGCTGACAACGGCGACATCGTCGTACCGGACGGCATCAACCTGTCCTCGCTGCTGAACCGCAACATCGACGACTTCGGCGACCTGCTCGCCTACCGCTATGTCGACTACAGCCAGCATTCTGACGGGAAATCGGTCGAGCTCACCTGGAATCAGGTGGGCACCCGCTCTCGAGCCATCGGCGCCCGACTTCAGCAGGTTACGTCGCGCGGCGATCGCGTAGCGGTCCTGGCACCACAGGGCCTCGATTACGTGACGAGCTTCTTCGCCGTGATCCAAGCGGGCAACATCGCCGTTCCTTTGTTCGCTCCCGAACTTCCCGGTCACGCGGAGCGACTCGATGCCGTACTCACCGACGCATTGCCCGCGGTCGTGCTGACGACCGCTGCCGTGAGTGACGCCGTCCAGAAATTCGTGCGGCTGATGCCGCGCGACAAGCGTCCACGCATCATCGCGGTCGACGCCATTCCCGATTCGGTCGGGTCGACGTTCTCGCCGATGGAACTCGACACCGACGATATTGCATACCTTCAGTACACCTCGGGTTCTACACGCGTGCCGACCGGGGTGGAGATCACTCACCGCGCTGCCGGAACGAACCTTTTGCAAATGGTCTTCTCCATGGGCCTGGAGGGGGATTGGGACATCCACGGCGTCAGCTGGTTGCCGATCTATCACGATATGGGCCTGATGATGGTCGCCTTCCCGGCCCTCTACGCCGGGCATTTGACCTTCATGTCGCCGATGGCCTTCGTCCGACGGCCCCAGCGCTGGATCCAGGTGCTCTCCACCGAGGCGCAGTGCAGCCACATTGTTTCGCCCGCACCCAATTTCGCGTTCGATCTGGTCGCGCAGCGAGGCCTGCCGAGCAGCAACTCGATCGACCTGAGCAACGTTGTCCTGATCAACGGTTCGGAGCCGGTAAATCTCGACTCGATCATGAAGTTCACGGAGGCGTTCCTGCCCTACGGCTTGACCAAGACCGCCGTCCGGCCGTCCTACGGGATGGCCGAAGCGACGTTGTTCGTATCGTCGATCCGGCCATACACCGAACCCACCGCCGTGTACCTCGACCGCGAGCAGCTGGGCCTCGGACGAGCCGTCCGCGTCGAGGCTGACGCGCCGAACGCCCTCGCCCAGGTGTCGTGTGGCGAGGTCGCCGTGAGCCAGTGGGCGGCGATCGTCGACCCTGAGACCGGTGAGGAGCTGCCCGACGAGCGCGTCGGCGAGATCTGGCTGCACGGCGACAACATCGGTCGCGGCTACTGGGCGCGGCCGGAGGAGACCGAGCACACGTTCGGTAACAAGCTGCAGTCCCGGCTCGTCTCCGGCAGCCACGCCGAGGGCGCCAAAGCCGATGCGACGTGGCTGCGCACCGGCGACCTGGGCGTCTACATCGACGGCGACCTCTACATCACCGGCCGGATCAAGGACATGGTCATCGTCGACGGCCGCAACCACTACCCACAGGACATCGAGGCGACGGTCGCCGAGGCATCCGACGGGATCCGCCACGGCTTCGTCGCGGCGTTCTCGGTTCCGGCCCGGGAGCTGCCCGACGGTTCGCCGACCGACACAAGCGAAAAACTCGTCATCGTCGCCGAGCGGGGGCCGGGAGCCGGCCGCGCGGACCCTCAGCCGATCATCGACGCCGTCCGCAGGGCGGTGTCGCGCAAGCACGCCGTCAACATCTACGACGTGCGTCTGGTCGCAGCGGGTGTCATCCCGCGCACCACGAGCGGCAAGCTGGCGCGGCGTGCATGCCGGGCGGAGTACCTCGACGGGACGCTCAGCACGCGCTGACTAGCGCTGCGCGAGCGACCGCTTAGGGTGCAAGTCCTTAGGCTGCGGCGCCTGGCTTCAGATACGTGACGAGGTTGCAGTCGAGCATCTCGTCGGCGAAGTAGTGCTGGCAGCCGCGCAGGTACTTCATGTACCTGTCGAAGACCTCTTCGGTGGTCACCTCGAGGACGGCGTCCTTGTTGGCCTCGAGCGTGTCGGCCCAGGTGCGAAGCGTCCGCACGTAGTGTGTCTGTAGCGAAATGCACTCGGGCACAATGAATCCGGCCTTCTCGCCGTGCGCCACCATCATCTTGGCGGTCGGGATGCGGCCGCCGGGGAAGATCTCGGTGATGATGAACTTGATGAACCTGGCCACGTCGAACGTCAGCTTCTTCCCGCGAGCCAGGTAGTCGTCGGGGTGGAAGGCGGTGCTGCTCTGGATCGTCATCCGCCCGTCGTCGGGCAGGATGTTGAACGCGTTCTTGAAGAAGTCGTCGTAGCGCTCAAATCCGAAGTGCTCGAACGCCTCTATCGACACGATGCGGTCGACGGGATCGCTGAACTGCTCCCAGCCGCGCAGCAGCACCGTGTGCGTGCGGTCGCTGTCGACGCCGTCGAGCAGCTGCTCACAATAGGCGTGCTGGTTCTTGGACAGCGTCAGACCGACGACGTTCACGTCGTAGCGCTCCATCGCGCGCTTCATCGTGGCGCCCCAACCACAGCCGATATCCAGCAGCGTCATTCCCGGCTCGAGGTCCAGCTTGTCGAGGTTGAGGTCGGCCTTGGCGACCTGCGCCTCTTCAAGCGTCATGTCGTCGCGGGTGAAATACGCGCAGCTGTATGTGCGACTCGGGTCCTGAAACAACCCGAAGAAATCGTCGGAAAGGTCGTAATGCGCCTGGATTTCCTCGAAATGTGGCTGCATCCCGTCCGCCTTTACGGACATCCTCGTCAACTCGCCTCCCGGTTAGTGATCAGAAGTCCTGACACACAGGTTTTCTGACTTGTCGGGCACCCTACCCGCAATGCGGTCCGCCGAGCGATTTCTGCGGTGCCCATCGGCTTATGAATTACTTCTACTTTTCCATCGTGAACTGATTGATGTCGACATAGCCGATCCGGAAACCGTCGGCGGTTCCCCTCAGGAACTTCATGTATCGCTCATAGACCTCTTCGGACTGTATAGCAACGGCCTCGTCCTTGCGGGACTCCAGCACGTCCGCCCACATGTCCAAAGTCTTGGCGAAGTCCGACTGCAGCGACTGAATGCGGGTGACCATGAAACCCGCCTTCGTGGAATGTTCGTCGACTATTTCGATTGACGGCAAACGACCGCCGGGGAAGATTTCGGTCATCACGAATTTGATGAACCGGGCAAAGGAGAAGGTGATCGGGATGCCGCGCTCGGTCATCTGCGTCGGGGTGAGGGCCGTGATCGAGTGCACCATCATCACGCCATCGTCGGGCATGAGGTCGTATGCGAACTTGAAGAATTCGTCGTAGCGCTCGAAACCGAAGTGCTCCAGCGCCTCGATCATGACGATCCGATCGACGGGCTCCTTGACCTCCGACCAGTCCTGCAGCAGCACCTTGTACGACCGGTCGGTCTCCACGCCTGCGAGCATCTCCTGGCAGTAGTCGTGCTGGTTCTTGCTCAGTGTGACGCCGATGACGTTGACGTCGTACTTCTCCAGCGCGCGCTTCATCATCGGGCCCCAGCCGCAGCCGACGTCCAGCAGCGTCATGCCCGGCTTCAGGCCCAGCTTGCCGAGGCTCAGATCGAGCTTGGCAATCTGCGCTTCTTCCATCGTCATGTCTTCACGGAGGAAGTATGCGCAGCTGTAGGTGAGCGACGGGTCGGTGAACAGCTGGAAGAACTCGTTGGAGAGGTCGTAGTGCGCGCGCACCTCATCGACGCTGTTGTGCTTCTTTGTCGAGGCTGCAGTCGCGTTGTGGGCCATCTACTTCTCCAGCGTGAACTGATTGACGTCGATGTATCCGACGCGGAAGCCGTCGGCACAGCCCGTCAAGTACCTCATGTAGCGCTCGTAGACCTCTTCGGATTGGATCGCGATCGCCTCGTCCTTCTTGGCCTCCAGGTTGGCGGCCCAGATGTCTAGGGTACGGGCATAGTGCGGCTGCAGCGACTGGCGACGCGCCAGGGTGAACCCGGCCTTTCGGCTGTGGTCGGTGACCTTCTCGATTGACGGCAGCCGGCCGCCGGGGAAGATCTCGGTGATGATGAATTTGACGAAGCGGGCGAAGTTGAACGTCAGCGGCATGCCGCGCTCGACCATCTGAGGGCCGGTCAGTGCCGTGATGGTGTGCAGCAACATGACGCCGTCGTCGGGCATCAGGTTGTATGCGAGCTCGAAGAAGTCGTCGTAGCGGTCGAAGCCGAAGTGCTCGAAGGCGCCGATCGAGACGATGCGGTCGACGGGCTCGTCGAACTCCTCCCAGCCCTTGAGCATGACCCGCTTGGTGCGGGGGCTGTCGGACTGCTCGAAGACCTTCTCGACGCGTGCGGCCTGGTTCTTGCTCAGCGTCAGGCCGACGACGTTGACGTCGTACTTCTCGATCGCCCGCATCATCGTCGAGCCCCAGCCGCAGCCGACGTCGAGCAGGGTCATCCCGGGCTCGAGGCCCAGCTTGCCGAGGGCCAGGTCGACCTTGGCCCGCTGTGCCTCCTCCAGCGTCATGTCGTCGCGTTCGAAGTATGCGCAGCTGTAGGTCCGCGTCGGATCCAGGAACAGCGCGAAGAAGTCGTCGGACAGGTCGTAGTGCGCCTGAACGTCCTCGAAGTGCGGTTTCAGGGTCGATTTACCCTTGTCTGACATGTCGATGTGCCTCTCTGATTACCGAAGGCATCCCCTAAAAGACGTGGTGGACCGCCCGCCCCCAGGACGTACCACGGATCACCCCGGGCGCCTCCCGCCTGGGAATGCTAGCCGATTTAGCGGGTCAGCGCCGAATCGGCAAAACACGCTGATCAGGCCGCTTCGGCGCGCTGATCAGGCCGCTTCGCCGAAGTTCGTCTTGAGTTCGCCGACGATCTGGTCCCACAGCTCCTCCGGCAGGTCGTGGCCCATGCCGTCGATCAGCACCAGCCGCGCGCCTTTGATGGCGTGCGCGATGGCGCGTCCGCCCGTCGGCCGCATCAGCTTGTCGGCCTTGCCGTGGATCACCACTGTCGGTGCGGCGATCCGGCGGTCGTAGTGCGTCAGGCTGCCGCTGCCGAGGACCGCGGCGAAGTGCCTGGCGATGCCCGCGGGGTAATAGGCCCTCTCGTAGCCCTCGACGGCCTCGGCCCGCAGCTTGTCCTCCGGCTGCGGATAACCCGGGCTGCCGATGATCTTGGCGACCCGCACCACGTTGGCGACGATCGCCTCCTTGGTGGAGTCCGCGGGCCGCTGCAGCAGGGCGCGCAGCTGCCTGTGCCCCGGCGGCGGCAGGAACGCCTGGTTGTTGCTGGAAAACAGCACGCCTAGCGTTCTGGTGCGCTCGGGGAACCGGGCCGCGAAGATCTGACCGATCATGCCGCCCATCGACCCGCCGACGATGTGGGCGCGGTCGATGCCCAGGTGGTCCAGCAGCGCCGCGGCGTCGTCGGCCATGTCCTCCAGCGTGTACACCGCGGGGTTGGTTCTGCCGAGGAACGAGCGCACCATCCGCGGCGGCAACGCTGCGCCGGTGCGGCGGCCGGTCACCTTCGTCGAGAGTCCGACGTCACGGTTGTCGTACCGGATGACGCGCAGGCCCTGGTCGACGAGCTTCTCGCAGAAACCCTTGCGCCACAACAACAATTGCGCGCCGAGGCCCATGATGAGCAGCACTGCCGGATGGTTGGGGTCGCCCATGTCCTCGTAGTAGATCTCGAGATCGCCAGACTTGGCTGTGCCGGTGCGGATGTCCACTTACGCGTCGACCTCGTTCTTCTCGGGATCCTCGTACTCGCGGCTGACCTCCACCATGAAGTTGGCGAAGTAGCCGGTCAGCGCCGGATCCGACATCATCTGCCAGCGCGGCGCGAGCAGCTTCATGTAGCGCTCGACATAGAGGAACTGTTTGCCGATGAGCACCAGCTCGCGGGGCAGCTTGACGTCGTAGGCGTCGGCGAGCGTGGAGAGCTGCTTGCCGATCTCGGCGTACGACATGTCACCGAGGTTCTGCATCGTCAGCGGGGTGGCGAACTTCTCCAGATCCTTGGCGGCCTCGGCTTCGGGCTTCACGGTGCCGACGGCGCCCATCAGCACGACGATCTTGCCCGCGGCGGCGTGGTCCTTCTTGACCAGCAGCGCGTAGACGAGCTCGCGCAGCAGCCAGCGCGTGCGCGGGTCGATGCGGCCCATGATGCCGAAGTCGAAGAACACGATTTTGCCGTCGGGATCGACATAGAGGTTGCCCGCGTGCAGGTCGCCGTGGAACAACCCGTGCCGCAGGCCGCCCTCGAAGAGGCTGAACAGCAGCGCCTTGACGAGCTCGGTGCCGTCGAAGCCGGCCTTGCGGATGGCGGCGACGTCGTCGATGCGGGTGCCCTGGATGCGCTCCATGGTCAACACCCGGGCGCTGGTGAGATCCCAATACACCTGCGGCACACGGATGTTCTTGCCCAGCGGGGACGCGTGCATGTGCGACACCCAGGCGTCCATCGACTGCGCCTCGAGGCGGAAGTCCAGCTCCTCAGCGAGGTTGTCGGCGAAGTCGGCGACCACATCCTGGGCGGAGAGCCTGCGGCCCAGCTTGGCCAGCTCGACGATCTGTGCGCCGCGCTTGAGGATCTGCAGGTCGGCGGCGACGCGGCGGCGGATGCCCGGCCGCTGGATCTTGACGACGACCTCTTCGCCGCTGTGCAGGGTGGCGTAGTGCACCTGAGCGATCGACGCCGACGCGAACGGCTCATCGTCGAACGTCTTGAAGAGGTTCTTCGGGTCGTCGCCGAGGTCCTCGACGAACAACTTGTGAATCTCGTCGGTGTCCGCAGGCGGCACCCGGTCGAGCAGGCTGCGGAACTCGCGGCTCAGCGGCTCACCGAACGCGCCGGGGCTGGACGCGATGATCTGGCCGAACTTGACGTAGGTGGGGCCAAGGTCGGCGAACGCCTGCGGGATCTGCCTGACGATCTTCTGCTGTAGTGAGCCACGGCCGGCGAGCTTGGTGACGACCCGTGCGCCGGTGCGGGTTATCTGCCAACCCGTCGCTCCGATGCGGGCGGCCTCGATGGGCAACGGCACCCGATCGAGCTTGGCCACCTCGCGGTGCTTAGTCGTACTCATGTCTGCAGTCTCTCAAAATCGGCGGTGACCCGCGAAAACCAGTGGAACCGGTCACACTGACCCGCTGTTGTGGCGCGTTCGCCGCGGGTGAGCACAATGCGCACAACCTGAAGATCGCGGGATAAGACCTGTAGCGAGCACAACCGCGCGGCCGCCGTCACCGCTCCGTAACTTCGGCCGAGACAACCGGCTGAGGAGCGGAAATGGCGACTTTAACGACACCACGGGGCACTTCGATGAAGCGCGTGGCTGCGGCCAGCTTCGTCGGGTCCGCGATCGAGTACTACGACTTCTACATCTACGGCACCGCGGCGGCGCTGGTGTTCCCCAAGGTGTTCTTTCCCCACCTTGGCGCGACGATGGCGACCGTCGCCTCGATGGCCACGTTCGCCGCGGCGTTCCTGTCGCGTCCCGTTGGCGCGGCGTTCTTCGGCCACTTCGGTGACCGGCTTGGCCGCAAGTCGACCCTGATCGCCACGTTGTCGATCATGGGACTGTCGACGTTGACGGTGGGTCTGGTGCCAGGGGCCGCGACGATCGGCATGGCCGCGCCGCTGATCCTGCTGACACTGCGCCTTGCGCAGGGCTTCGCCGTCGGCGGTGAATGGGCAGGCTCGGCGCTGCTGTCGGCCGAATACGCGCCCGCGGAGGCGCGCGGCCGCTACGGCATGTTCACGCAGATGGGCGTCGGAAGCGGCCTCGTCATGAGCAGCCTGCTGTTCCTCATCGTGAACAAGACGATCGGCGAGGCCAGCCCGGCCTTCATCCATTGGGGTTGGCGGATTCCGTTCCTGTTCAGTGTCGTGCTGATCGCCATCGCGCTCTACGTGCGGCTGCATGTCGCCGAGACGCCGGTGTTCGCCGCGCAGAAAACCCGCGCCGCATCGGTGACACCGCTTGCCGCATTGTTCAAGAACCAGCGCCGTGAGGTCGTGCTTGCCGCGGGCAGCATGCTCGGCTTCTTCACGCTCGGCTACCTGGCGAATGCCTACTTCATGAGTTACGCCCATGCGCACGTTGGCTTTTCGCCAGATCTGATCCTGATGGTCGGGTTGCTCGGCGGCGTGATCGTCGTGGTGTTCAACGCGCTGAGCGCCATCGCAAGTGACATCTTCGGTCGCCGCCGGGTGATCATCGCGGCGTTGGCGGCCGCCGTTCCGTGGTCATTTCTCGTGATGCCGTTGATCGACACCGGGAACGCCGCGTTGTTCGCGCTGGCGATGTCGGGCACCTACGCGATCGCAGCCAGCTCGTACGGCCCGATGGCGGCGTTCATCCCGGAGATCTTCGGCACGCGGTACCGCTACAGCGGCGCGGGACTGTCCCTCAACCTCGCGGGGTTGGTCGGCGGGGCGGTGCCGACGATCATCGCAGCCCCGATGCTGGCGACGTGGGGCGTGCCGGCGATCGGCGCCATGATGACGGCCGTCGTGCTGGTCAGCCTCGTGTGCACGGTGCTGCTGCCCGAGACGAAAGGCGCTGCGCTGGCGTAGTTTTCGCGGGTGCCGCGACGCGGCCGGTCGAGCTGGTGCTCTAGTCCGTCAGCCGGCTGCGAAGTTCTCGGTGAGCGCCTCGACGACGGGACGCCACACCGGCTCTGGCAGATCGTGGCCCATGCCGTCGACGACGACGAACCGCGCGCCGGGGATCGCCCTGGCCAGGCTGCGGCCGTTGCGCGGCCGAACCATCGGGTCGTCGGTGCCGTGGATGACGACCGTCGGCGCGGTGATGCGGCGCGTGAAGCGCATAAGGCTGCCGGTGCCGAGGATGGCGTCGAACTGACGCATCATGCCCTGCGGATAGTCGCTGCGCTCGCGTAGTGTCTCGACTCGGCGGCGTAGCACGTCGACCGGAGGTAAATAGTTGGGGCCGTTGATGATCGAGATGCTACGGACCTCGGCGGCGAGCCGCTCCTCCCACGGCGCGTCCTTCGCGGGGCCGCCGAAAGCCAGCTTGATGACCCGCCACCGCGGCACCGCCGAGAACAGCCGGTTCGAACTGGACATGATCAGCGCCAGCGACCCCACCCGGTCGGGATGATTGCTCGCGAAAACCTGGGCGATCATGCCGCCCATCGACGCGCCGACGACGTGCGCCCGATCGATGCCGAGGTGGTCGAGCAGACCCTTCACATCATCGGCCATGTCCACCAGCGTGTAGGGCACCCTGCTGCGGCGACCCGTCACATGGCGCAGCACCCGCGGGTACACCGAACCGTCGGCCTTGTGGCCGTGCAACTTGGTCGACAGGCCGGTGTCGCGGTGGTCGAACCGGATGACCCGAAAGCCCGCACCGACGAGCCGGTCGCAGAACCCGTCCGGCCACATCGGCAGCTGTGCGCCGACGCCCATGATCAGCAGCACGGGCGGGGCGGCGGGGTCGCCGAGGTCCTCGTAGTAGAGCTCGATGTCCCCGCACAGCGCGGTCCCCGTCCGGGTTTGCATCCTTTCCTTTCTACGCTGTGGCCTTCCATGGCTTGATCCAGTCGGTCTCCGGCCAACCCTCGAGACCTGCCATCAGCTCGTACATCGTTGCGCCGTCGATGGATTCGCGGATGATGTCGCCGTGGCCCGCGTGCCGGGTCAGTTCCTCGATCAGATGAAGCGCCACCCAGCGCACATTCCAGAAGTCCAGGTCCTGCGGAAACCACGGCACGTCGTGCGGAACGGGAACCTGCGTGTCGAGGTCGGCCTCGCCGAAGATGCGCAGCGTGTCCTCGTTCTGTGCGTGCAGCTTGTCGAGCAGCTGCGCGAGGGTCTCGTCGTCGCGCATGACGTATTGGTCCCCGTACTCGGCCGCCTGCTCGGCGAACGGTCGGTCGTCGCGTGGCGGAGAACCGGGTGCCGCCGTCACGCGGGCCATCCAGCTGTGCTGAACGCTGGTCGTGTGCTTGATCAGGCCGCCGATCGACAGCGCGCTCACCGACGGTTTCGACCTGGCCTGCTCGTCGGTCAGACCGAAGGCCACGGCGAAGAACGCATTCTGATTGAACCGCAGGAACTCGATCAACGTCTGGCGCTCGTCCTTGGCGGGCGGGGTCATACCGGGCATGACTACTTCTCCTTCTTCTGGGGGCTGTTGACGTAAAGGTCTCGGATGCAGGCGATTTCGGCGCCGTGATGGATCATCTCGCGGTTGATGTGCAAGATCAGCGTGCTGATCGGAAAGTCGGCGTACGGACCCTCGGCGGGACCACACGGCCGATCCAGCTCATCGTCGTCGAGACCGCGGACGCCTGCGACCCATTTTTCGTAGGCGTCGTCGAGCTGGCGTAGCGCTGTGCCGGCGTCGGTGGCATACGGCCAACTCTCGTAATCGGCGGGCGGGCCGCCGAAGTGCGAGTGGTTGCGCATCGCCAGCACGCCGACGATGACGTGCGCCAGTCGCCACGCGATCGTGGTGAAAGGCGCGGGTTCCGGCGCCGGATATTCGAAGTCGATCGAGCCGTCGGGGTTGACGGTCCAGCAGTTGGGCACCGGACACCAGAAGTACTCGTCGTCGGTCAGGCCGTCGAGCCGTGGTCGCAGCTGATTGGTCCAGTGAAAGTCGATTTGGTCGGCGAGCTGGCTGACTAGGTGCTTTTCACTCATGACACGACCTTCTCATCTATTTAGGACAGGTTCTGTCCTATGACTGTGCGAGCCTGAAACCATGTCCGAGACGACGAGCCGAGTGCTGCAGCTGCTGGGCCTGCTGCAGTCTCGGCGGGTTTGGACGGGCGAGGAACTCGCCGAGCGGCTCGGGGTGACCACCAGAAGCGTGCGGCGCGATGTCGATCGGCTCCGTGACCTGGGCTATCCCGTGCAGGCCAGCAAGGGCCACGGCGGCGGCTACCAACTGGGTGCAGGCGCTGCACTGCCGCCGCTGCTGCTGGATCCCGACGAGGCGGTCGCGATGGCCGTTTGTCTGCGGCTGGCCGCGGGCGGCAGCGTCGCGGGCGTCGGCGAGTCGGCGCTGCGGGCGCTGAGCAAGCTGGACCAGGTGATGCCGTCACGGCTGCGGTCGCAGGTGTCCGCCGTGCACGACGCAACGGTGACACTCACCTGGAATTCGTCGGAGTCGCCCGTCGAACCCGACGTGCTGATGACGCTGGCGCGCGCCTGCCGCGACCGCGAGCACGTATCGGCGTCATACGTCGACCGCGCGGGCAACGCGACGGAGCGGCGCCTCGAGCCGTACCAACTGGTCACCACGGGAAAGCGGTGGTATCTGCTGGCGTTCGACCGCGACCGTCAGGACTGGCGCAGCCTGCGGCTGGATCGGATGCGCGATGTGCAGGCGCGCGGCGGCACGTTCGTCGCGCGGGATGCACCCGACGCAGCGGCCTATGTCCAGCGCTCGATCAGCGCGTCGCCGTATCGACACGTCGCGCGGGTGCGCTATTTTGCACCTGAACATGTTGTGGCACAGCACTTCTCGCCGTCATCGGTAACGATAGAACCGGACGGGCCCGACGCCTGCATCGTGACCGCGGGCGCCGACGACCCGGAGCGGATGGTGTTCTACTTCGCGACGGTCGGCTGTGATTTCGAGGTGCTCGAACCCCCCGAAGTCGCCGAGGCCATCGAGTCCGCCGCCGAACGGCTGCGACGAGCTGCCAGCAGGCCGTGACGTCCGCGCTTGGCCGCCGATCCACGCAACCGCAGGCGCAGCAGCAGCAGCCGGCGGTGCGCCTCGAAGCCCATCGACAGCGGGTCGACCCAGTTCCGTGAGCCGCCTGACGTCTTCTCTTCAGTCGTCATGATGTCCCCATTGTGGCATTTCGCAGCGACGGCTGCAGACGGCGCGCCGTGAGATTGCCAACAGCTGCGTCTCGAAATGAATTGCGGCCCAACCGCACTCAACAGAAGGGCGACGAAACGGCATATGGGGCGTTGAAACGGGTGTGACAAGGCTCACCCGCAGTTCGTCAGGTGGTGATGCCCAGTCGGTCGGTGAGCACCAGAAACGCGACCGCGAAGTCGTTTTCAGACGTTGCCGCGCGCACCTTCTTCCAGTCGACTCGTTCGCGCACGGCGCGGGCGGCGGGCAGCAGCGCCGCGAAGTCGCAGTGGTGCTCGGTGAGCGAGTTCAGCTTCTCTGCCATGACGTGCGTCGGAGACAGCACGGGCATCCGGATGGCCAACACGTCGAGCTCGTCCGCCGACGCGATCGTGCCTGCATCCACCGGCGTCCCGTTCAGCCGGTGCAGCACGTCGATGACGAAGTTGCCGTCGACGCAGGCTTTGAACAACCAGTCCTCGGGCGTGCGCTCGATGTGGAATCCGGCCTTCTCCAGCGTCAGCGCCGCCGCTTCGGTGTCAGGCTCGGCGACGACGAAATCAACGTCGTGCACCGGCTCGGGCCCGCCGTACGCCCACAGCGCATAACTGCCTGCCAGTGCGAACTGCGGCCCATGCGCCTTGAGCGCCGAGGCCGCCTGCTTGAGCGCATCGCGCAAATCGATCGTCGACATGGTGGGTATGTAGTACCCATGCGGATGGCCACCTTCAACATCCTGCACGGACGCAGCTTGCACGACGGCGCCGTGGAACTGGACAGACTCGAGGCGTCCATCCGCGCGCTCGACGCCGACGTGCTGGCGCTGCAGGAGGTCGACTGCGACCAGCCCCGCTCGGCGATGGCCGACCTCACCGCCCTCGCCGCCCGGGCCATGGGCGCCGTCAGCCACCGATTCGTCGCGGCCATCTCGGGCACGCCGGGTGCGACGTGGATGGCGGCCACCGGGCGCGAGCAGCCGGGCACCGCCGCCTACGGCATCGCGCTGCTGTCGCGGTTTCCCGTGCAGAGCTGGCAGGTGCTGCGGCTGCCCCGGATCCCGACGACGTTTCCGATGTACCTGCGCGAGCCGAACAAGATGATGATGGTCAAGGAGGAACCCCGCGCGGCGATGGTCGCGCGGCTGGACACGCCGTTGGGGGCGATGACGGTCGCCAACACCCATCTGTCGTTCGTGCCCGGCTGGAACCGCGTGCAGCTGCGCCATCTGGTCCGGGATCTGCGCGGCTTCCAGGGCCCGCGGGTGCTGATGGGCGACCTGAACATGACGCAGGCCAGGGTGAGCGGGCGGCTCGGGCTGCGGCCGCTGGGGGCGGCGCCGACCTTCCCCATCCATGAACCGCATCGCCAGCTCGATCACATCCTCACCGACGATCCGACGCTGCACGCAGACGGCTGCGACGCGCCGCTGCTGCCGATCTCCGACCATCGCGCGCTCGTTGTGGACGTATCGCGGCCGTGAATACGTAGGGTGGCGTCGTGACGTTCGGCGTGACCTCCGCTGAGCCGACGGACCTCTTCGTCGGGCCGCCTGACGCGCCGCTACAGGTGGTCCGGGTCGCGCACACGGGCGACACGGCGACCATCGTCGTCGAGGGAGACGGCCTCACCACGCCCGAGCCGGTCGCCGCCGACCCCGCGAGGGGCGTCACGGAGGTACCTGTCGCGGTGGCTGATGCCGTTCCCGGCGAGCGCCGTGCGGCGCGCGTGCTGGCCGGCGACGCGGTGTCCGAATTCGAGTTCGTCGTGGCCGAGCCGGGCTGGACCGTGTTCATGGTCAGCCACTTCCACTACGACCCGGTGTGGTGGAACACCCAGGCCGCCTACACCAGCCTGTGGACCGAGGAGCCGCCGGGCCGGTGCAGGCAGACCAACGGCTTGAACCTGGTGTCCGCACACGTCGAAATGGCGCGCAGGGAGCCGGAATACAAGTTCGTGCTCGCCGAAGTGGACTACCTCAAGCCGTACTGGGACACCCATCCCGAGGACCGCGCCGACCTGCGCCGGTTCATCGGGGAGGGGCGGGTCGAGATCATGGGCGGTACCTACAACGAGCCGAACACCAATCTGACGAGTCCCGAGACGACTGTTCGGAACTTCGTGCACGGCATGGGCTTTCAGCGCGACGTGATGGGCGCCGAGCCGGCTACCGCGTGGCAACTCGACGCGTTCGGCCACGATCCGCAGTTTCCCGGCATGGCCGCCGACGCCGGGCTGACGTCGAGCTCGTGGGCACGCGGGCCGCACCACCAGTGGGGCCCGATGCAGAACCAGGGCGACCCCGAGCGCATGCAGTTCTCCAGTGAGTTCGAATGGATTTCGCCGTCGGGCCGCGGCCTCCTCACCCACTACATGCCCGCGCACTACTCGGCAGGCTGGTGGATGGATTCCGCGGCGACCCTCGAGGACGCCGAGACCGCCACGTACGAATTGTTCGCGCGTCTGAAGAAGGTCGCGCTGACACGCAACGTGCTGCTGCCCGTCGGCACGGACTACACGCCACCGAACAAGTGGGTCACCGACATTCACCGCGACTGGAACGCGCGCTATACATGGCCGCGGTTCATCTGCGGCTTGCCGAGGGAGTTCTTCGGCGCGGTGCGGGCCGAACTGGACGAGCGTGGGATCGAGGCGTCGCCGCAGACCCGCGACATGAACCCGATCTACACCGGCAAGGACGTCTCGTTCATCGACACCAAACAGGCCAACAGGGAGGCCGAGAACGCAGTGCTGGACGGCGAGCGGTTCGCGGTGTTCGCCGGCCTGCTGGGCGGCGCCACCTACCCGCAGGCCGCCATGGAGAAGGCCTGGGTGCAGCTGGCCTACGGCGCGCACCACGACGCCATCACCGGCTCGGAGTCCGACCAGGTGTACCTCGACCTGCTGACCGGATGGCGTGACGCATGGGAGTTGGGCCGGACCGCTCGCGACAGCGCGCTCTCGTTGATCTCCAGCGCCGTCGAGGGTTCGGTGGTGGTGTGGAACACGTTGACGCACAAGCGAACCGATGTGGTGACGGCGCGGCTGGACAAGCCGCTCGGTGACGGCGTGCGGGTGATCGACGCCGACGGTCACGACGTCCCCGCGCTCGTCGAGCACGGCGGCCGATCGGTCAGCTGGCTGGCATGTGACATCCCGTCGTTGGGTTGGCGCGGCTATCGCCTGGTCGCTGCGACGATGCAGGCAGGCTGGGAGCAATTGGGCGACAGCGAGTTCCAAGAGATCGCTAACGAGCGCTATCGGCTTCGTGTCGATCCCGCGCGTGGTGGGAGTGTTTCCTCTCTGACCGACGACGGGCGCGAACTTCTCGCCGACGGCAAGCTCGGCAACGAACTGGCGGTCTACGACGAATACTCCAAGCACCCGGAGGCCGGCGAGGGCCCGTGGCACCTTCTGCCGAAGGGGCCGGTCGTCGTCTCGTCGAGCGCCGCCGCCGAGTCGGTCCAGTGCCACCGCTCACCGCTGGGCGAGCGGATCGTTGTGCGCGGCCGGATCGGTTCGCTGCTTCGCTACACGCAGGTGCTGACGCTCTGGCACGGTGTGGCGCGCCTGGACTGCAGCACGACGATCGACGAGTTCACCGGTGAGGACAAGCTGTTGCGCGTGCGGTGGCCGTGCCCGGTGCCAGGGGCGATGCCCGTGAGCGAAGTCGGCGACGCGGTGATCGGGCGCGGCTTCGCGCTGCTGCATGAGCCCGGCTCCGACGAGTCGGTCGATACCGCGACTCATCCCTTCACGCTGGACAATCCGGCCTACGGCTGGTTCGGCCTGTCGTCGGCGCTGCGGATTCGCGTCGCGGACGCGAGGAGCGAAAACAATCGGACGGAGAGTGTGCGTGCGGTGTCGGTGGCCGAGGTGGTGTCGCCGACCGAGGCGGAGTCGTCATCATTGGCGCGCGATCTGATGGTGGCGCTGGTGCGTGCGGGCGTCACGGCGACCTGCAGCAGCGCCGACACACCCCGCTACGGCGACCTCACCGTCGACTCCAACCTGCCCGATGCACGCATCGCTCTCGGCGGCCCCGACCAGAATTCCTTCACCGCAGCCGTATTGGCCGAAGCCGACCCCGCATACGGTGAGGAACTCAAGCGGCAGCTGTACGCCACCGGTGCCGCCAGGGTGTGGGTGCCCGCCGCGGAGCCTCTTGCGTCAATTTGGCTGCCCGGCGCGGACCTGCGCGGTGTGCGGACGCTGCCCGTGCTCATTGTCGCGAGCGGCAACGGCCTCGGCGAAGCGGTGGCGTCGGTTGTCGATGACCTTGCCGACGCCGAAGTCGCAGTCG
The DNA here is from genome assembly GCA_046735135.1 of Actinomycetota bacterium. GTDB lineage: Bacteria > Actinomycetota > Actinomycetes > Mycobacteriales > Mycobacteriaceae > Mycobacterium. The sequence goes on along the minus strand of JBKPSU010000225.1, from coordinate 12,080 downwards.
ACCAACAGATTCCGACGGATGCCGAACCGTTCGAGCAGCGGACCGTCGCGGTGCTGAACCGCGGAATGCCGAGCTTCGCCGTCGACACCGAGGGCACGCTGCACACGTCGCTGATGCGGTCGTGCACAGGCTGGCCGTCCGGCGTGTGGATCGATCCGCAACCGCGCCGCACCGCCCCCGACGGCTCGAACTTCCAGCTGCAGCATTGGACGCACACGTTCGACTATGCGTTGGCCTCCGGAGACGGCGACTGGCGATCGACCGACATTCCGGCCCGCAGCGCGGAGTTCTCACATCCGCTGTTGGCCGTCACCGGAACCGCCAGTGCGGCAGGCGGGTTGCCCGGTTGGGGTTCGCTCCTGGAGATCGAACCCGCCGGCTCGGTGCATTTGGCTGCGCTGAAGGCGGCGGGTAACCCGCTGGCGTCCGGCAGTAGCCAACCGGTCAGCCCGACGGAGTCCGTGGCGATCCGGCTCGTCGAAACGGCCGGGACAACAACCGATGTCGCAATCACGTCCGGGCTGCGCCGGGTGTCGTCGGCGTCGCGCGTCGACCTGCTCGAACAGCCGCGCCTGAAGCAGCACATCGCGTCAGAGGGCCTGACACTGCACGGCTACGAGATCGCCACTGTGTTGGCCCGGCTCAACATGCCGCAGCTTCTCGATGCCGACCACACGCAGCTCGCCCCCGAGGTCGAGGCGGCCCAGCCGCTGTATGCGAAGTACTGGCTGCACAATCGCGGCCCCGCGCCGCTCGGCGGCCTGCCCGCCGTCGCACACCTGCATCCGCAGACCACCGTCGCCGAGCCGAATGGCCAAGTGCTGCTGCGGCTTACCGCCGCCAGCAACTGCACCGACTCGGCGCTGCACGGCACCGTGCGAATGGTGTGCCCCAGCGGGTGGACGGCCCGCCCGGAGCGGCTGCCGTTCATGCTGCCGAGCGGTCAACATCTGGAAACCGACATCGAGCTGACGCTGCCGCCCGACACGCAGCCGGGGCTCTATCCGATCCGTGCCCAGCTCGCCGTCACCGGCGACAACGCAGAGGCGATGCCCGCGTCGTGGCGGCAGGTCGTCGAAGACGTCGCCGTCGTGTCGGTGGGTACGCCGTCGGAGGACAACGACCTGGTGTACCTCGTCAGCGACCCGAAGGACATCGAGGTCGCCGCGGGCCAGAGGGACCGGCTGACGGTAACCGTCGGCACCGCCGCGGGCGCCAGCCTGGCCGTCGAAGCGCACTTGATCAGCCCGTGGGGTACCTGGGAGTGGATGGGCCCGGCCGCGCAGGGCTCGATGTTGCCCATTGACGACACGGTGGAGATCGGGTTCGATGTCGCACCGCCGCCGTGGGTGCAGCCCGGCCAGTGGTGGGCGCTCGTTCGGCTGGGCTGCGCGGGACGGCTGGTCTATTCGCCCGCCGTCAAGGTGACCGTCCGATGAGTCGGCTCGCCGCCACCGTCGCCGGGATCGATGTGCCCGTCGCCGACATCGACGCGCGTGAGGCCGTGCTGCGTGACACGGTGCCAGCCGCGTCGCTGCCCCGGGCGGGCACGAGCGAGGGACGGCAGCTGCGGCGGTGGCTGACCCAACTGCTGGTGAGCGAGCGGGTGATCGCTGCAGAAGCCGCCAAGGCCGGCGTCACCGTCGATGGGGCACCCGCCGAAGAGCAAGTGCTGCCGGACAATTCGGCCCGGCTCGAAATCGGAAGTGTGGCCGCGGCGGCATTGGGTAGCCCGCTCGGCCGCGCGATGTTCGCCCGGGTGACCGCCGCCGTGGACGTCACCGATGCCGAGATCGCCGATTACCACGCCCGCAACCCACTGCGGTTCGCCGCGCCGTCGGACGCCGGAAACGGTTGGCGCACAGCGACAGCGGAGGCTCCGCCGCTGCATGCCGTGCGCCCGTTCGTCGTCGAGCACCTGCGCGGCACCGCCCGCCGTCGGGCGTTCCGGCTGTGGCTCGACGCCCGCTGCGCCGAACTGGTGCGGCTTGCCCCCGGCTACGAGCATCCTGGCGATCCCCGTCAACCCGACAACACCCACAGGCACTGATGGCCGATCCGGCGCTCGCGATCGACATCGGCGGCACGAAGATCGCCGTCGGGCTGGTGAACGACGACGGCGAGCTCACCCACCACGCCCAGCTGCCGACACCTGACAATGACGACGAGGCGATCTGGGCGGTGGTCGACTCGCTTGTCACCGAGGCGCTCGCCCAGGCGGGCGGACATGTGCGCGGCGTCGGCGTCGCGTCGGCAGGCCCCATCGATCTGCCGTCGGGCACCATCAGCCCTATCAATATCACTGCGTGGCAACGCTTTCCGATTGTGGATCGGGTGACTGGCCTGGTCGGTTCGCAGGCGCGGCTTGGCGGTGACGGCTTGTGCATGGCGCTCGGCGAGCGGTGGCGGGGCGCGGGCCGCGGCGCCCATTTCATGCTCGGCATGGTGGTGTCGACGGGCATCGGCGGCGGGTTGGTGCTCGACGGCGCGCCGTACGACGGCCGGACCGGCAACGCCGGGCACGTCGGCCACGTCGTCGTCGATCCCGACGGAGCGCCGTGCACGTGCGGCGGCCGCGGCTGTGTGGAGACGATCGCGTCGGGCCCGCACATCGCGCGGTGGGCCCGCGAGAACGGATGGAATGCGCCGCCGGAGGCCGACGCGAAGGAACTCGCCGACGCCGCCAATGCCGGTGACCCGACAGCGCTGAAGGCGTTTCGGCGGTGCGCGACGTACGTGGCGGCGACGATCGCATCGGTCGGGGCCGTCTGCGACCTGGACCTCGTCGTCATCGGCGGGGGAGTGTCGAAGTCCGGCGCGCTGCTGTTCGACCCACTGCGCGCGGCGCTGGCCACGTACGCCGGCCTGGACTTCCTGCACGACCTGCGGGTGGTGCCCGCCGAGCTGGGCGGCGACGCGGGCCTCGTCGGCGCCGCGGCTTTGGTGAATTCGGCGCGCTAGCGTGCGCTAGGCGCCGGTTAGCGCGCCGAAATCGCCGTTTTGGCTGACCGACGGGCCGTCGGCTACTCTTGACCTGTTCCACCGAAGACCGTCGGTCACCGAGAAATCGGTTGAAGGTCCGGGATTGTCCCGGCGGCCCACGCAGGAGGACGAGGTAGTCGTGTATCAGCGCGCCCCGGCCATCTGCGTCGGGGCGTTCGTCATTTCCGGGTTGAGTCCTTCTCGTTGACTGTCGGTCACCAACCACGAGGAGGCATGCATGGCCAAGGCTGACAAGGCCACCGCGGTTGCCGACATCGCCGAGCAGTTCAAGGAGGCGACGGCAACGCTCGTCACCGAATATCGCGGACTGACGGTGGCCAACCTCAAGGACCTGCGCCGCTCGCTCGGTGACTCCGCTACCTACACCGTCGCAAAGAACACGCTGGTCAAGCGTGCTGCGGCGGAGGCCGGTATCGAGGGCCTCGACGAGTTGTTCGTCGGCCCCACCGCGATCGCGTTCGTCAAGGGCGAGGCGGTCGACGCGGCCAAGGCGATCAAGAAGTTCGCCAAGGTCAACAAGGCGCTGGTCGTCAAGGGCGGCTACATGGACGGACGCCCGCTGTCCGTCTCCGAGATCGACAAGATCGCCGATCTCGAGTCCCGCGAGGTGCTGCTGGCCAAGATGGCCGGCGCGATGAAGGCCAATCTGACCAAGGCTGCCGGCCTGTTCCAGGCTCCGGCATCCCAGGTCGCCCGGTTGGCTGCCGCACTGCAGGAGAAGAAGGCCGCAGAAGAAGAAGCTGCCGCGTAAAGCCCACCCCACTCATGACTTATTAAAGAAGAACAAGGAAGGACCCACACCATGGCAAAGCTGTCCACTGACGAGCTGCTCGACGCGTTCAAGGAACTGACCCTGCTCGAGCTCTCGGAGTTCGTGAAGGCGTTCGAGGAGACCTTCGACGTCACCGCCGCCGCTCCGGTCGCTGTTGCGGCCGCCCCCGGTGCCGCCGCAGGCGCGCCCGCCGAGGCTGTAGAGGAGCAGTCGGAATTCGATGTCATCCTCGAGGCCGCCGGTGACAAGAAGATCGGCGTCATCAAGGTCGTCCGCGAGATCGTTTCCGGCCTGGGCCTCAAGGAGGCCAAGGACCTGGTCGACGGCGCTCCCAAGCCGGTGCTCGAGAAGGTCGCCAAGGAAGCCGCCAACGAGGCCAAGGACAAGCTCGAGGCTGCTGGCGCGACGGTTACCGTCAAGTAGTTTTCACACGCACTGTGGGGCTGGTCTGGCAACAGACCGGCCCCACAGTTGTTTTTGCCGTCGGCGCTGGTCGGAGCCGAGATGTGACCTCCGACAGGTGTCGCCGGACCGACGTCGTAAGCTACAGTGACTCAAGCCACAGCGGGGAGCGTGTGGCGGCATAACCTACAGGCGGAAGGAATTCGCGTGGGCATTGGCATTCAGGTTGAGGGGCTGACCAAGTCCTTCGGGCCCCAGCGAATCTGGGAAGACGTCACCTTCGACGTTCCACCGGGCGAGGTCAGCGTGCTGCTCGGTCCGTCGGGTACCGGTAAATCGGTGTTCCTGAAGTCCCTGATCGGGCTGCTGCGCCCGGAGCGCGGCTCGATCGTCGTCGACGGCACCAACATCATCGAGTGCTCGGCCAAGGAGCTGTACGAGATCCGCACGCTGTTTGGCGTGATGTTCCAGGACGGCGCCCTGTTCGGCTCGATGAGCCTCTACGACAACACAGCTTTCCCGTTGCGTGAGCACACCAAGAAGAAGGAAAGCGAAATCCGCAACATCGTCATGGAGAAGCTCGAAGTCGTCGGTCTGGCCGGCGACGAAACCAAGTTCCCTGGCGAGATCTCCGGCGGTATGCGCAAACGCGCAGGCCTGGCCCGATCGCTGGTGCTCGACCCGCAGATCATTCTCTGCGACGAGCCCGACTCGGGTCTCGACCCGGTTCGTACCGCATACCTCAGCCAGTTGCTGATCGACATCAATGCGCAGATCGACGCGACGATCCTGATCGTGACGCACAACATCAACATCGCCCGCACCGTGCCCGACAACATCGGCATGCTCTTCCGCAAGCACCTGGTGATGTTCGGCCCGCGCGAGGTGCTGCTGACCAGCGAGGAGCCCGTCGTCCGGCAGTTCCTCAACGGTCGCCGCCTCGGCCCCATCGGCATGTCCGAGGAAAAGGACGAAACGCAGATGGCCGAAGAGCAGGCCATGGTCGACGCCGGTCACCACGACGGCGGCGTCGAAGAGATCGAAGGCGTGCCGCCGCAGATCACCGCAACCCCGGGCATGCCCGTCCGGCAGGCCGTCGGCCGTCGCCAGGCGCGCGTCCGCGAGATCATGCACACGCTGCCGCCGAATGCTCAGGCCGCGATCCGCGACGACCTCGAGGGCACGCACAAGTACGCCTCCCACGAGTTCGGTGGCGAGGAAACGGCCCGGCATCGCCAGGACGAGGAGAACGCCGACACGGCGTCGATCCCGGTCTCGCGGGACAGGTAGAAACTCAGCAGCGCAATATCCGCTGCCCGTGGATTCAGGCGGCGGGTTGTGCCTCGCCGACAATCTGCGGGTTCATGCAGATGGCGATATTCGACATGAAATAGCCGCTGTCGTTGCACGGGTTGGGCGGTGGCCCGGTTTGGGCCATGGCCGCGGTGTCCGGCGGCGGAGTCCCCGGCGGAATGCAACCCGGTGTCGGGGCGACGTCCGGGGCACACAGCTCGGCGCTCACCGGATCGCCGACCGGCGGGTTACCGGCGCCGTCCTGTACACCTGCGCCCTCGGGTGCACCGACGGTGTTCGGCGGCATGCATCCCGGTGTCGGGCCCGCCATCGGCGCACACGGATCGGCGCCTGCCGGTGCCGCAGTCGGGCCGACCATCATGGCGGCGGCACCAACGGCTGCGGCGCCCAGAACGAGGATTCGGTTGGACCACATGTTCGCCCCCTTCGGCGATGCGTTGTGCTGATTCGGGCAGCAAACTCGCAGCGATAGACACGCTAGACCTGCGACGAGCACGAAGTGCCGGTTTGGCCGAACCCCGGTCACCGGCGGGGGCTAACGTATGACGGCATGGCCGTCGAGCAGAAGACGACGTTCTGCCGGATCTGCGAGCCGCTGTGCGGCATGGTTGCCACCGTCGAGGACGGCCGGCTGGTGTCCCTGCGGCCCGATAAGGATCACCCGTTGTCGGCAGGTTTCGCCTGTCAGAAGGGCATCGCGTTCACCGAAGTGGTCAACGACCCCGATCGGGTGACCACCCCGTTGCGCCGTGTCGCCGACGGCACATTCGAACCGGTCAGCTGGGACGAGGCGATGACGGACATCGCCGATCGGCTGTCCGACATCCACCGCAGGCACGGTGCGGGCGGCATCGCCTGGTACTTCGGCAATCCCGGCGCCTTCTGCTACAGCCACACCATGTGGGTGCCGATGTTCACCGCGGCGGTGGGCATGCGGATGCATCTCTTCACCGCGGGCTCGCAGGACGTCAACAACCGGTTCGTCGCAAGCCAGCTGCTGTACGGCTCGCCGCTGGCCGTGCCGGTGCCCGACGTGCTGCGCACCGACTTCCTCGTCGTCATCGGCGCGAATCCGATCGTGTCGCACGGCAGCGTGCTGACCGTGCCGCGAATCAAGGACCGCATGCACGACATCGTCAAACGCGGCGGTCGGGTACTCGTCATCGACCCCCGCAGGACCGAGACCGCCGCGCAGTTCGAATGGCTCGGCATCGTCCCCGACGGCGACGCCTACCTCCTGCTCTCGGTGCTGCACGTGCTGTTCGACGAAGGTCTCGCCGACTACGTCCGCATCGCGCGACAGGCCGACGATGTCGCATGGCTGCACCGGCTGGCGGCGCCCTTCAGCCCGGAGGCCACCGAGGAGCGGACCGGCATCGCGCCAGACACAGTGCGGACGTTGGCCCGCGACCTCGCGCGCACACCGAGGGCCGCCGTCTACGGCCGGGTTGGCACCAGCATCGGCGAAAACGGAACGCTGACAACGTATTTGCTCGATGCCGTCAATCTGGTTGCGGGAAACCTCGACCAGGCAGGCTGCAGCATGTTCGGCAGTCTCGGGCTGCCGGGGGAGCGGTGGCTGACCAAGCTGGGTGCCGCAGCTTTGCGGACGGTGTACTCGCGCAGGCGCTCCCGGATCGGCGGGTTCCCGTCGGTGCTGATGTCCGAGCCCGCGGGTGTGATGGCCAAGGAGATGACCACACCCGGGCGGGGCCAGATCAGGGCGCTGCTCGTCAGCGCGGGCAACCCGGTGCTGTCGGTGCCCAACGGCGACGAGCTCGAGGATGCGATGCGCGGTCTGGAGCTGACGGTCGGCATCGACCTGTACATCAACGAGACCACGGCGCACTGCGACTACGTGCTGCCCGCCGCGACCATGTACGAGCGCGACGACTTCCCGCTGGCGTTCCAGACCCTGCAGACCACGCCGTTCCGGCAGGCGACCGACGCCGTCATCGCGCCGGTCGGCGAGGCCCGCGCCGAGTGGGAAATCCTCGACGAGCTGATGGCCAGGATGTGGCGTCGCACGCCAATGCTGGCCATGGCGGCCGCCGTACGAAAAGCCATGGGGCTGTTCGGTTCTCGGCTGACGCCGCGATTGCTCGTCGACGCGGTGATCCGGCTCGGCACAGGCGGCGACCGGTTCGGGCTGCGCCGCGGCGGGCTGACCTTTGCGCGGCTTGTCGGCGAGCATCCGCACGGCACGGTGCTGGCGAGCCACCTACGGGCAGGCGTGCTGGCCGACACCGTCGTGTATCGCGGACGGAAGATACGGCTGCGCCACCGGCAGATCGCCGACGAAGTCGATGCGCTGGGCCTGCGCAGCGTGCCGGACGCCTACCCGCTGCGGCTGATCGGGATGCGGGAGACCCGCTCGGAGAACTCCTGGATGCACAACTCGCCGCTGCTGATGAGGGGCGAACGGACCCAACGCGCCCTGATGCACGTCGACGACGCGGCTGAGTTGCACATCGAGGATGGCGACGTGGTCCTGGTGTCCTCGGAGCACGGCGAGATCGAGGTTTCGGTGACCCCCACCAAGGACATCGTGGTCGGCGTGATCGCGGTACCGCACGGATGGGGCCACAAGGGCACCGGTGGCTGGCGGATCGCCAACACCGCGGGCGGCGCGAACGTCAACCGGCTGATGTCCAGCGCACCGGAGGACATCGAGGCGCTGGCCGGGATGGCTCGACTGACCGGCGTGCCGGTGCGCGTCGCGCCGATTACGACTTAACCCAATTCTGTAAACGCCCTCCTGAACGCCGCCTGCGGCGATACCGTTACCCCGGTCCGGGATCAGGAGACAGCGTGGTCGACCGGTTTGTGCTTTGGCTCGGCGCCGGCGCGGTGTGCGCCGGGGTCGCGGTGGGGATGCTTGCCGGGGCGGGCGTGGCCAGCGCCCACACCGAATCCGACGGCGACGGCGGCGGCGCGAAGACGTCGCAGACGGCGAAACCCGCTGCGAACAAACCAGATTCGGATCAAGACGACTCGGCCAAGAAATCACGCCACAGGCAGCACATCGCCGAGGTCAAGGCCGATGACGGTGCAGCGGCCAAGGCGGCCGACGCGCAGGACGCCGTCACGCGCGACACCGTCAAAGGCGACACTGTCATGGGCGTCGCGCACAAGCGCTCCGGGTCCGAGGCGGGCAACCGCAACGCCACGCTGATCAGCGACGTCGTCTCCGCGATCACGCACACACCCGACCGCAAAGTCGTGGTCGAGAGGACCCAGCGGACCGATTCGGCGGATACCGTCGACGCGCTCGCGACGAAGGCGACCGTCGTCGCCGACGACCCCGCCATCCCTGTGGCGCCACAGGCGATAGCCCAGCGCATCGCCAACGCCGTCACCCTCGAGCCAACGCAGACGGACATCGCATTGTCGACGCCTGCGCTCACCCCGTCGACGGTCATCGCGTCCGCGCCGCAGATCGATGTGCCGCCCGCCATCAGCGCGATCGGCACGGCGGTCTTCGGCCTGATCTCGTTCGCCGAAAGCGTGATCGAGGGACCGCCGATGGCGCTGCCCGGAAGCGGCGTCACGGTCAAGCGGTCGACGTTGGCTATCGGTGACCAGGAGGTCCCCGCCGACTGGTACTTCCCCGAGGGCTACGACCCGAACAGCGACGTCGCGCCCGAGCGGATCATCTATCTGCAGCACGGGTTCCTGGCCAGGGGAGTGTTCTACGACTACACCGCCTCCTACCTGGCCCAGCAGACGAACAGCATCGTCGTCGCGCCGACGCTCACCTCGAACATCTTCGCCACCGACGGCATGTGGCTCGGGGGCGACCCGATGCATCAGGCCGCCGCCGACCTGTTCAACGACGACAACACGGCACTGCTCGACAGCGCGCAGGCCGCCGGCTACACGCAGGACGAGTTGCCGCAGAACGTCGTGCTGGTCGGCCACTCGCTCGGCGGCGGCTTCGTCATCGACACCGCGCGCTACATGGTCGCGAACCAGGAGAGCAACGACTCCACCTATTACCGGCTGGCCGGTGTGGTGATGCTGGACGGTGTCTCGTTCACCGACCCTCTGCCGATCTTGAGAGAGCTCGACGACGCCGGGATCCCGGTTTACAACCTGTCGGCCACGCCCTACCTCTGGAACCTGTTCGCAACGATGGACAGCGCCCTGGCTCGGCTGCCGGGCGACGAGTTCCACGGGGCGCAACTGCTCGGCGGCCTGCACTCGGACTCGATGATCGGCGGCAATCCGCTGGTCCAGTTCGGGGCCTATCTGCTGACCGGCTTCTCGCTGCCCAGCAATGTCGAGGGCTCCCAGGTTCTGGCCGCCGGGTGGATCAACGATCTGTTCGACGGGACCCACGACTCCGGCTTCTACGGCGCCCCAGGGCAGACCATCACGATTCCGACGAGCGCCGGGCCGGCGTTCGGCCTGGTCCAGCCGCAGCCGGGCATCGTCGACACCTCCGCCCGCGAGTTGACGGCGGTCTTCTTCGGGCTGCTGGGGCACATCAACTTCGCCACCGAGGTGCCTGCCGCGCAGGAAACAGCCGTCTTGCAGGAAATCTCCGCCTGAAACACGCGGTTATCTCTTGACGAAAGGGGTCCGACGGGCCAGTCTGTTGGGCAGCATGTGTAAACGGGTCGAGGACGCCAGCCAGCGCCCGAGTTGATTCTGCATGCCGTGGTTGAGGAATACGCCGTCCTGCGCTATTGTTGGACGTTGCGCTGGCTGCCTCCTGCCCATCTAACGCCTCTGACACCGTGGTCCTAGCCTGAGCCCCGTTCCGGCTCAGTGATCTAGTCGCGTGCCCGCCGTCTGGGGCCGTCTGGACTGGGAGAACGCCAGCCGAACCGACGCAGAGTTCGCGGCGTAGGGATGGTGCAGACCAGCCCGACAGTCGCATTAGGTGCTGGAAGGATGCATCTTGGCAGTCTCCCGCCAGAGCAAGTCCGCTACTACTACCTCTAGCTCCGTACCAGGAGCACCCGACCGCATTTCATTCGCAAAGCTCCGCGAGCCTCTCGAGGTTCCGGGGCTTCTTGAGGTGCAGACCCAGTCCTTCGAGTGGCTGGTCGGGTCCGAGCACTGGCGTGAGGTCGCCACCGCCCGCGGCGACGTCAACCCCGTCGGCGGCCTCGAAGAGGTGCTCTCCGAGCTGTCCCCGATCGAGGACTTCTCCGGATCGATGTCGCTGTCGTTCAGCGACCCGCGCTTCGACGAGGTCAAGGCACCGGTCGACGAGTGCAAAGACAAGGACATGACGTACGCGGCCCCGCTGTTCGTCACGGCCGAGTTCATCAACAACAACACCGGCGAGATCAAGAGCCAGACGGTGTTCATGGGCGACTTCCCGATGATGACGGAGAAGGGCACGTTCATCATCAACGGCACCGAGCGTGTCGTCGTCAGCCAGCTGGTCCGGTCGCCGGGCGTCTACTTCGACGAGACCCGCGACAAGACCACCGACAAGACGCTGCACAGCGTCAAGGTGATCCCGGGCCGCGGGGCGTGGCTGGAGTTCGACGTCGACAAGCGCGACACCGTCGGTGTGCGGATCGACCGCAAGCGTCGTCAGCCCGTCACCGTGCTGCTGAAGGCGCTGGGCTGGACCACCGAGCAGATCACCGAGCGGTTCGGCTTCTCCGAGATCATGATGTCGACGCTGGAGAAGGACAACACCGCAGGCACCGACGAGGCGCTGCTGGACATCTACCGCAAGCTTCGTCCGGGCGAGCCGCCGACGAAGGAGTCCGCGCAGACCCTGCTGGAGAACCTGTTCTTCAAGGAGAAGCGCTACGACCTGGCCCGGGTGGGCCGCTACAAGGTCAACAAGAAGCTCGGCCTCAACGCCGGCGAGCCGATTACCACGTCGACGCTGACCGAAGAGGACATCGTTGCCACCATCGAGTACCTGGTGCGGCTGCACGAGGGTCAGACCGCGATGACCGCCCCCGGCGGCGTCGAGGTCCCGGTGGAGACCGACGACATCGACCACTTCGGCAACCGTCGGCTGCGCACCGTCGGCGAGCTGATCCAGAACCAGATCCGGGTCGGCCTGTCCCGCATGGAGCGCGTCGTGCGCGAGCGGATGACCACTCAGGACGTCGAGGCGATCACGCCGCAGACCCTGATCAACATCCGTCCCGTCGTGGCCGCGATCAAGGAGTTCTTCGGCACCAGCCAGCTGTCGCAGTTCATGGACCAGAACAACCCGCTGTCGGGTCTGACCCACAAGCGTCGCCTTTCGGCGCTGGGCCCCGGCGGTCTGTCCCGCGAGCGCGCCGGCCTCGAGGTCCGCGACGTGCACTCCAGTCACTACGGCCGCATGTGCCCGATCGAGACGCCTGAGGGCCCGAATATCGGCCTGATCGGTTCGCTTTCGGTGTACGCGCGGGTCAACCCGTTCGGCTTCATCGAGACGCCGTACCGCAAGGTGAACCACGGTGTCGTCAGCGACGAGATCGAGTACCTGACCGCCGACGAGGAGGACCGCCACGTCGTGGCGCAGGCCAACTCGCCGATCGACGACAAGGGCAAGTTCACCGAGGAGCGCGTCCTGGTCCGTCGTAAGGGCGGCGAGGTCGAGTTCGTCTCGGCGACCGAGGTC
>JBKPSU010000224.1:0-16392 GCA_046735135.1 Actinomycetota bacterium | reverse complement strand
GTTACGAACTTCCCGAGAACGGATTGTGTTCATAGATGTTGTCAACATTTGACGACTATCCAGTGCACCAGGTGATCGCGCCCGTGCGGGTACCGGGGACCACCGATCGCAACTTTTACGACCGGTACTACTTCAACATGCACAACTGCAGCGACGAGATCGCGATGGTCGCCGGGCTCGGGTGCTATCCGAATCGCGATGTCATGGATGGCTTTGTCGCGATCCGTCACCAAGGAACGCACCACGTGGTGCGCGCGAGCAGGACGTTGGGCGCAGAGCGCGCCAACACCTCGGTGGGTCCCATGTCAATAGAGGTCTTGGAGGGCTTGAAAACGCTGCGTCTGCGTTGTGAACCGGACTCTGGCGAAGTCGCTCTGGACTTGACGTGGACCGGCGCCATCCCCGCCCACGCCGAACCACGCCATAGCTTGGTCCGTGACGGCAGGACGGTCATGGATATGTGCCGTTTCATCCAGACCGGTACATGGCAGGGCTCTCTGTCAGTGGCGGGTACGACCTTCGAGGTGGGGCCCGACACCTGGTGGGGCACGCGGGATCGGTCATGGGGGATACGTCCGATCGGTGAGCCGGACACGGGTGGAATAGACGCCGCAGCGCCACCGTCGGGCTTCCTATGGAACTGGGCGCCGATGCAGTTCGCCGACAAGACGATTCTGTTCGCGGCGCAGGAAGATTCGGCCGGACGCAGGTCGGTCGATGAGGCGGTCGTCGTGCCGTCGGACGGGAGTCGGCCGGCCTACGATCTCGGCGCGGCCACGCACGAATGGACCTTCGAGCCTGGGACCCGCCGCATTTCCGGCGGTAGCCTGAAGTTTCCGCACAGCCGGGGTGAACTGACATCAGTCACGGTGAAACCATTGGTGCCGATGTTCTTGAGCCTCGGCACAGGTTACGGCGGCGAGGTCGCGCCACAGCCAGGATTATCTGAATGGCGCCACGGGATGTACCAGGGAGACCTCTTGGTAGAGACGCCGAGCTGGATTATCGACGACATTCCCGAGGCGAGCCTGCAGAACCTCATCGTCGACCACATCGCGCGGTTCACCAGGAACACCGGCGAAATCGGTTACGGCATGGTCGAGTACATCTTCGTCGGTCCCAATGACCGATATGGATTTACCGGATTCACCGACGTGGCGCCATGAAGATCGGACTCATGACCACGCCCCGCGAGTCCGCAGAAGATACGGTTGCGATCGCCCGGATGGCAGAAGATCGTGGCATCGAATCCATTTGGCTTGGCGAGCATAGTCACTTGCCGACGGCGACCAAGCACGCATTCCACGAGGAAACGCCAGACTTCTACAAGCGTGTCCCAGATCCCTACATCACGCTTGCCGCCGTAGCCAGTGTTACTAAACGGATACGACTGGGCACCGCCATATCGCTTCCTGCCGAACATAATCCGCTAGCTCTGGCGAAGATGCTCGCGACGCTCGACCATGCGTCGGCCGGCCGAATCGAAGGGGGTGTGGGTTATGGGTGGAATCAGCTCGAGATGGTCAACCGCGGCCCTGACCCGCAATACCGGATGGCGACGTTCCGCGAGGCGGTCCTGGCTATCCGGCAGTTGTGGACGGCAGAGACGGCGAGCTTCGACGGTAAGCGGATCAGGTTCAGTGAGAGCTGGTCATGGCCGAAGCCCATTCAGAAACCACATCCGCCGATCTTGCTCGGGTGCCGTCCTGGACGGCGTGCATTCGCTCAATTAGCCGAATTCTGCGACGGGTGGATGCCTGACATCGCCATGGTGTCTGACGGACTGGAGCGAAACTTGAGCGACCTGCGCGACGCGCGGGTTGATGCCGGCCGGGTTGGCTCCCCCCGCCTGACGTTCATCGATACCGGCTTCTGGACCGACATCTCACCTGAGGTGTACCGGGGTCACCTACAAGGTCTGGTACCGACAATCAAGCGGCTGGTGGATGCTGGGGGCGAACGGGTCATCGTCGGGCTGCCCCTCTTTCGGACAGAAGATGCCGAACCGATGCTCGACCAGCTCTGCGCGGCGCTGCCAGTCAACGTTGGTATCGCCAGCTGAATCGGGAAGCGTGGAACTGTGGATCGCAGCCGCATCTTCGTAACCGGCGCCTCGGGTCTTTTGGGCTCCAACGTATGCCGCCTGGCTGTCGCACAGGGCAGGCGCGTCAAGGGCCTGGTACGGAATGAAGCCGACGCGGACGTGCTTCGCGCGCTGGGCGCAGAACCAGTTGTCGGGGACATCATGGATATGACATCGATGGTCGCGGGGGTAGGCGGGGCAGATTGTGTCGTGCACTGCGCCGCGATGATCGGCGGAACCTGGTCCACCGCAACCTCAGAGGAATTTGAACGGGTCAATTACGGCGGCTCCCTCAACGTCCTTGACTGCGCGCGGGATGCCGGAGTCGGTCGGACTGTCTTGATCAGCTCCCTTGTGGTGTTCGATCCAGAACAGACGGTGACGGAGAAGTCGGGCATGTTGCCGCTGAGCGCGCGGACTTCGCCCTACGCTCGCACCAAGCTTGCCGCGTATTACGAAGGCATGCGGCGAGCGTGCGCCGGCGAGGATGTCATATTCGTCATGCCCGGGGCGATCTACGGCCCGTCGCCCTTCGTCGACAGGGCTTTGCAACCGACATTGTTCACCGGAACCCTGCACGATGCGATCACCGGAAAACTGACCGAGTATGCGCGATTCCCGTTGACCTGGCCCTACATCGAGGACGTCGCAGCAATCGTTCTCTCGGCTGTCGACAACGGGCGTGCCGGCAGGTCCTATCTGGCGGGCGGTCGTCCAGAGGATCAACTGAGCCTGGCCGAGTTCTGTAACCTGGGATGCGAGATGGCCGGTGTCGAGCACAGGGTGCGGAATCTCGAAATTGACGCAATGGGAAGCGATATCGGCTCGATGCGTGTGCTCGCCGAACGTACGTACCCGACCCCGTTGATCGACCCGTCCTACACCAACCGCACCCTGAACGTCACGTTGACTCCGGTCCGCGAGGGCATCGAGCGGACAGTTGCTTGGCTGAAGTACCACGAACGCATCTGACAACCTAGGAGGTGAGAGGCCTGCTGTCAGTGGAAGACAAACTCGCGATCCACGAGTTGATTGCGCTGTACGGGCACGTGATCGACGAAAGACAGTTCAGTCGAACCGCCGAGATCTTCAGCGAAGACGCCATCTACGACGTCACCGACTTCGGGAAGGGCGTCATCATCGGCCATGCCGATATCGCCCAAATCTGGTCGGACCCGGCGTCGATTCATCCGCTTGCCCATCACGCCACCAACGTTGTGATCAACGAGGACGGTTCGGGGGAGGTGCGCGTGGTGTCGAAAGGATTGGGCCTGCGCCCGGACGGCGTCGTGGGTAGCGTGACGTACCGGGATGTCGTCAAGAAGGGACGGGGCGGCTGGCGAATCACCAACCGGGTGGCCGAGCTTCGGCGACCTGACCGCATCCCGGCCATAACCTAGAACGCATTATCTATTGCGCCCAGCGCGCCTCAGCAGGCTCAAGGCGGACAGGAATCGCCGACGGGCGGGGCATCGCGTTGATGGGCTCAAGATCGTCGCGGGAACTGATCAAGATAGAGATGCATGAGCCGACCCGAACCGCCCCGGCATCTTCCTGGATACCGGCGTTGCGGTTGTCGCGCCCAACCCTGCGTGCTCTAGGCAGTTCAGCGTAATTGGAGCCGTAAGTAGGTCCTGACCAGCGCCGTCAGGTCGAGCATTGACTTGCTGCGAAGGTGCTATATACAGTGACCACTGTATAGAAATAGTGACCTGGCTCATGCCAAGGGGGCATATATGACTGAGGTGACTCAGGCGCCTCTCCAGCCACAAGCGCTGGCGAGCAACGGAGTGAGTGCGGTTCGTGACGATTTCGTCCCCAAGGGGCCGTACTACGAACCGAAGTACCTCGCATTGGAAAAAGAGCGGCTGTGGCCCAATGTCTGGCAGGTCGCTTGCCGACTAGAGGAAATCCCGAACCCGGGCGACTTCGTCACGTACAACATCGCCGACGAGTCGATCATCGTGTCGCGGCTGGACGAGAACACTCTGCGTGCTTACTACAACGTGTGCCAGCACCGCGGCCGCCGACTCACCGAAGGGTGTGGCAACGCCAAGAATTTCTACTGCCGTTTCCACGGCTGGCGGTGGAATCTCGACGGCAGCCCTCGAGAAGTGCTCGACCGTGAGGACTACAAGGCTGCGCTCCAAGACCCTGACATCCGGCTCAAGGAAGTCAAGGTCGACACATGGGGCGGCTTCGTCTTCGTCACCATGGAGGAGTCGCCGGAACCGCTACGCGAATACCTGGCGCCGGTGCCGGAGATCTTCGACGGCTACGAGTTCGAAAAGATGCGGTATCGCTGGTACAAATCCGTTGTCCTGCCATGCAACTGGAAGGTCGCGTTGGAGGCATTCAACGAGGGTTATCACGTCTCGGCTACGCACCCTCAATTGTTGCGCTTCACCGACGACTGGACCGTCAGTGAATCGTTCGGCAAACATGCGATGTTCACCTACCCGCCCGACAACCGGCCGCTCGGATTTCCATCCCGACGGTTGGGTGGCGAAGTGCCCAAAGACATTCGAAAGGGTCTGGTCGCCTTCATGGAATGCATGGAGCGCGACCTGCGGGCGATCTACACCACGCGCGACGCTGAAGCTGCTCAACGACTGATGACGGACGTTCCCGAGGACGAGGATCCGATGGTCGTGTTGATGCAGTCGATGATCTTCCAGCGAGAAGCTGCCATCGAGGATGGTGCCGGCTGGCCCGACAACCTGTCTTTCGAGAACATCGTCCGCGCCGGCATCGACTGGCACATGTTCCCCAATCTCATCGTGTTGCCGTACATGGACGGCGCCCTCTGGTACCGGGCGCGCCCCAATGGCGACGACCCCGACTCATGTGTGTTCGACGTCTGGTCCCTTGCCCGCTTCGCACCGGGGAAGGAACCGCCGCTGGAACGTCAGTTCTTCAAGGACTGGCGAGAACACGACGACTGGGGCGGCATCCTGCCGCAAGACTTCCAGAACCTGGGTGAAATCCAACAGGGAATGAAGTCTCGAGGCTTCGCTGGCTCTCGCACGAATCCGGTTCAGGAGCGGCCAATTTCGAACTTCCACCGGGTACTGCACGAGTATCTCGGAATCAACGGCGCGACGGAGGGCACACGATGACTCAGGCGACCCCGCAGAACCTCGTCGACATATACAAGACGGCGGCACTGATCAAACTGGTCGACGAGAAGATTCGCTCACTGTTGATGTCGGGGGAGATCGCGCTGTCGTACTACTCCCCGAGGGGGCAGGAGATCGTCGCCGCCGCCACGGCACAGAGTCTCACCCGCGAGGACTATGTGGTGACGACATATCGGGGCATCCACGATCAGATTGCCAAGGGCGTGCCGCTTCGGCTTCTGTTCGCAGAATACTTCGGGAAGGTGACCGGATCCTGCAAGGGCAAAGGCGGCCCGATGCACGTCACCCACCCCGAATCCGGCGTCATGCTCACCACCGGAGTTGTCGGAAGTGGGATGCCGATCGCCAATGGACTGGCACTCGCCTCGGTGCTGCGCAACGAGGATCGGGTCGTGATCACCAACTTCGGCGACGGAGCAAGCAACATAGGCGCATTCCACGAGGCGCTGAACTTGGCGGCGCTGTGGAAGCTGCCGGTGATCTTCCTGTGCCAGAACAACGAATACGCCGAGCATACGACGTATGCGAACGGAACCAGTTGTGCGAATGTCGCTGATCGTGCGGTGGCGTACGGAATCCAAGGTGTCACGGTCGACGGCAACGATCCGGAGGCGATGTATAGCGCCGCGGCAAAGGCAATCGCCGGCGCTCGCGCGGGAGATGGTCCGACCTTGTTGGAAGCCAAGACTTTCCGATTCATGGGCCACTTCTTCGGTGATGATGGCAGCTACATCGAGGAACAGATCATGGCCGACAGGATGGCGAAGGATCCAGTTCCGGCGTTGCGGGAGCGGTTGCTGTCCGATGGCCACGCCGAAGAATCTGCCTTGGTTGCAATCGAGGACGAGGCCACCGCCAATATTGAAGATGCGCTCGAATTCGCCCGCAACAGCGAGTATCCCGATGTCGCGGAACTCGGTCGGGATGTATATGCAGAGGAAGTATTAGTATGACTACAGACTCGATCACCTTTGCCCAGGCATCGAATCTCGCCATGGACGAGGCGTTGGCCACCGATGAATCGGTCTTTCTGCTCGGTGAGGACATCGCCGATCGCGAGGGCGGCGGTGTCGCCAAGGTGACGGCGGGACTTTCCACCAAACACGGGGCCCACCGAGTGCGTAGCACCCCGATCAGCGAGCAGGCGATCGCCGGTGCAGCGGTCGGTGCGGCGATAGCGGGAATGCGGCCGGTCGCCGAGATCATGCTGGCGAACTTCTTATCGGTGGCGATGGATCAGATTGTCAACCATGCGGCCAAGATCAGGTTCATGTCCGGCGGCCAGACCAACGTGCCACTGACTATCCGAACAATGAGCGGTGCGGGAATGGGTTCGGGCGGGCAACACTCCGACATGCCCGAGGCTTGGTTTGCCCATGTTCCAGGTCTGAAGGTCGTGACCGGCTCGACTCCCGCGGAAGTAAAGGGACTTCTGTTGTCGTGCATATTCGATGACGACCCATGCATTTTCATCGAAACAATGCCGACGTACTGGGACAAGGGCCCCGCGCCCGAGGCGGGTCTTCGCATTCCGCTGGGCAAGGCGAACGTGGTTCGCTCGGGCAGTGACGTCACGGTTGTCTCCTACGGCCGACCGGTTGCCCAAGTGTTGGCGCTCGCCGAGCGACTGAGCGGTGAAGGGATCAATCTAGAGATAGTTGATCTGCGGACGATTTCGCCGATCGACAAAACCACGGTGTTGGAGTCGGTGGCCAAAACAGGGCGCGCCGTGGTGGTGCACGAAGCAGTTGAGCAGTTCGGGGTAGGTGCGACGGTCTCGGCGCTGATCGCCGAGGAACTGCATGGGACGCTGCGCGCGCCGGTGGCACGCGTTGGATCCCGAAACTGTCCCGTCCCATTCAGTCGCCCGCTAGAGGACGCGTTCATGTACAGCGAGGATCGCATCGAAGCGGCGATTCGGAAGGTCATGTAGTGCCCCTCGTCCACAAGATCAAGATTCCGAAACTCGGAATGGCCGTTGACGAGGCGACCCTGTCGGAGTGGTTGGTCGGCGACGGGGAGCGTGTCGAAGCTGGTGCCCCGCTGTACGTCGCCGCCACCGACAAGGTCGACCAAGAAATCACCTCGCCGGTGACTGGGACAGTTCGGCACATCGGCGAAGTCGAAACAACCTACCCGGTGGGAACTCTCATCGCTGAGATCACAGGGGACTGAATTCGATGGCTGGGGATGGACGTGATTGGGACGTAGTCACCGACTGCGTCATGGTAGGTAGCGGCGGGGGCTCGCTATGTGCCGCCTTGTCCGCGAACGCGGCGGGGTTGCAGACCCTCGTACTGGAGAAAGCGGATGTCGTCGGTGGGTCCACCGCCATGTCGGGCGGAATCCTGTGGTTGCCGGACAATCCCGTATCGCGGCGTGCCGGCGTCACCGACAGTAGGGCTGATGCGCTCCGCTACTTCGCCGAACTGGTCGGTCACGATTATCCTTCGACGTCGGTGCCGCGCGTGACGGCCTTCCTCGACGCGGCGGAGCCGATGGTGGAGTTCCTTGAATCCCAGGGAATTAGCTTCATGCACTGTGAGGGCTATTCCGACTACTACGACGACCTTCCCGGCGGCAAGGCTCGCGGCCGCTCGATCGAGACCGAACTGTTCGACACCACGCAACTCGGGCCGTGGCGATCACGGCTGCGCGTCAGCGAAACACTTCCAGCGATTCCGATGCGCACCTCCGACGTCGCCCCGGCGGTGCTGGGTGGCCGCACAGTGCGCTCGTTGGCGACTATCGGCAAGACGGGGGCCAGAATGGCCGCCGCGGCGCTGCGGGGCAAGTCCATTTACGGATCAGGTGTCGCGCTGCAGGGTTGGATGCTGCTGGCGGCGATGCGGGCTGACATCCCGGTGTGGAATTCGACTCCGGTGACCGACCTCATCCTCGAGGACGGCAGGGTGGTTGGCGTGCTTGCCCAGCGCAACGGCCGGCCACTACGCGTGCGTGCCAAACACGGAGTTCTGCTGAATGCGGGCGGCTTCTCGCACAACGAAGAGATGCGGGCACAGTACGGTCGGCAACCGGCGTCCACGAAGTGGACGGCGGCCAATCCGGGAGACACCGGGGAGGTGATCGCTGCCGCAATGCGCCACGGCGCCGCGACCGACCTGATGGAAGAAGCCTGGTGGATTCCGAGCTCGGTCCAGCCCGATGGGTCACCGCTGTATGCGGTCTACGAGCGATCCAAACCTCACGCGATCCTCGTCGACAGCTCCGGGGCCCGCTATGTGAACGAGGCCGCCTCGTATATGGAAGTCGGTCAGGCGATGTACGAGCGCAACGCCTCGGTCCCCGCCATTCCGAGTTGGTGGGTGATGGACAGCAGAAACCGGCGCCGTTACATGTGGGGGCTGACACCGGGCGGCTTCACACCACGAAAGTGGTTGTCCAGCGGCTACATCCGCAAAGCGGACACCCTTGAAGAACTCGCGGCGCAGTGCGACATCGACCCACAGGGCCTAACGCAGACCGTGGAGCGTTTCAATCGCGGCGCGGCGAACGGCCAAGATGTGGAGTTCCATAAGGGTGAGCGGGCTTATGACCGGTACTACGGCGATCCTCGTCAGAAGCCGAATCCCTGTGTGGGGCCGGTGGACAAACCGCCCTTCTACGCGATCGCGCTGTATCCGGGTGATGTCGGCACCTGCGGTGGGCTGCTCACCGACGAGCATGCGCGCGTGGTCGACCGGGACGGCCAAGTGATGCCGGGTCTGTATGCCGCAGGAAACTGCACAGCGTCGGTCATGGGTCGTACCTATCCCGGCGCAGGCGCCAGCATCGGTGCATCGTTCATATTCGGATGGATCGCCGCTCATCACATGACGGGCAACCGGAGCCCGTCCTTCTCCATCGACGCGGTCGGTCAGGCCTAACCCCGAAGTAGCGGGCTTAGCAATGTGTTTGGCTAGGTGCCCTGCGCCTGAGCTGCGGACTTCCGGTTGCCGACCAGCGGACGGTCGTACGAGATGTCGTCGCGGCTGCGTTCACTCGGCCCGGTTGAGTTCATCAGCGCCATGAACTCGGGTGGCAACTGTAGCTCGCCGAGAGTGGTGGTCTGTTCTGTCACGCAGACTCGCCTGGCGATCGCCCAACGGCCGTCGCGCTTTTCGAAGCGGTCGATGTAGCGGCCGAACGCCAGCGTGGGTGGGCCAAGTTTGTTATCGCCCCAGAACATGTAATAGGTCTCACCGTGCGCCTCATCGCCGTCGAGATCCAACGTGGTGTTCGTGATGATGTGATGGTGCTGGTGTTGGTTCTCGGCGTGATAATCAATAGCCCAGTCGCAGAAGCTATTCGGATCGCCGGTCGCCACGCCGTGCTCGTCGAGAGCATCGGCGTGGTAAGCCGATTCCATCAGTTGTTTGTCGTGCCGATCGACTCCGCGGGTGTAGCGAAGCAGGCAGTCGTGAATCTCCTGCCGGTCTTTCGCCTCTTGAATGAACTTCAGCAGTTCGGGTGTGAGTGCGTTCTCCACCTTGCGCGCCTCTCATTCGCTGAACAGCTTGGATAGCGTTCACTGTACAACGAGGCTGGCGCGATTCGTAGCGGTTCGTGAGGTTCGGATTCAGGTGGATTGTGAGACTCCGTACAGCATGAATCGGGTCAATTGATCGATGATCTCTTTCCGGTCAAGGATGCTTTTTGGGCCAACGTTCATCGATATCGACGAGCGGCGTGACGACCCGGTGCGATACCGCTACGTGCACGACGGATTAGAAGGAATCCGCACCCGGTTCTCGTTCTACATGCCTCACACGGAGTGGTACGAAGGCCGCTTCATTCGGTTCCTTGAAGGCGCGCGGGGGTACCGAGGACGCTGCGATCGGCCCGATGAAATTGGTCGTCGTCGTTATCGCCCACGCTGTGCGTGCGGCGCCCGTGAGAACTCCCGCTTCGGCGCGCGGGTGCATTCCCGGATCAGTATCACGGCAGACTTGCGGTGCGCCTCGTAGCGGTCGGAGCTGTGTCGTGCTTCTATCACTCCAAATCGGTCCGACACCGTCAACTGCAGCCCAATCACGTACGAGCACAGTGGTTACGTGTTAGTCGACTGGCTGGTCGCTCAACGCCGCCGCCTAGTGCCGCTCCGTCGTGATCGGCTGAACAGCCGACGACGCTCTATCAGAGATTCGTCGTTCACCGTCAGTGTGCCAACTGCGGGTGCCAAACGAGTGGTCATGTTCGGTGTCTGGTTCGAACCCGCAGAACAGACGGGGCGTTCAGAGTAGAGAATCGTCGAGTGATGTGTACTTCCCGAGGCCGTCAAGCGTGGGCGGCGGTGTTACTGGCACCTTGCCGCCATCGCTGACAGCGCGTCGATCACGGCATCCGGTGTATGTGGGCCGCAAGTGAAGCCCAACCATGCGGGCTCGGCGTCGAGTGCCGGCCAGCACAGATCGCTGCGCAGCCACATCAGCGGCGTCAGCGCAGGCATGGTGGAAAAGCCTCGGCCGCGAGCGATCGCGGTCAGCATCCCCGACACCGAGCCCTCCCGACGCCAGCAGCGCCGCGGCCGTCCATCTGACTGCGGATCCAAACCCCACAAACGAGCGGCCGACGTCGACAGAGTCGCTCCGAGGACCGCGCGGTCACCGTCGAGATCGGCCGCGGTGACGTGGCGTCGCCCGGCAAGGCGATGTGTCTTTGACAGCACTGCAACTCGCGGCAGCGGTTCCACGGCAATCTCGCGAAGGCGCGCCGTGGGCCCGGGGATGAGCGCCACAGCTACATCAATGGCGCCTGTTGCCAGCGAGATCCCACCGAAGCCATCTCGCCAGCTGATGCGCTGCAAAGCTATTCCGGTGGCCGACAACACATGCTCAGCGCGATCGAGCAATCGGTGCAGTTCGACGACGGGCGGCAGCGGGGGAAGGCCGATAATGACGCTGCCTTCATGCACAGAATGACGAGCCATGAGGACGCCGCGGCCAAGGTGGGCGAAAGCGACCCGGGCTTCTCCGAGCAATGCCGAGCCCGCGTCCGTCTGCCGCAGAGCTCGGCCAGGGGCGCTGGTCACCAACTGGGCACCAACCGAGCGCTCCAACCGATCAATCGCGCGCGACACCCCCGCCGGGCTGACGCCGAGAACCCGCGCGGCGGCACGGACCCCGCCTTCGTCTACCACCGCAAGCAAGACTCGTAGGTCACCCAAGTCCACAACGCGAGTGTTTCATTTGACGCAACACCGCTTGCGCGAGGGTGCACCGACTTGTGACCGTCGCCATCATGGTGACGACGTTTGCTTCAACCTTGGGTAGCTTCGAGTGGCAAGCTTTGTGCGGGGGTTTTACCCCGGACCTTGACGATATTGCCGCCGAGCGCGGCTTCTTCGGTCTCGTGCCTGAGGGCATCTATGTCTACGGAACGTTCCGTACATCCAACGGCGCGATGCATACTCCTGCGCGCCGGCTGCCTTTTGGGGTGGATAAGGGTGATGCCGGCGTTCAAGGAGATCAACGATTGTCGATGGGCAGGCGCCTGGCCGTCCAGACCACCAACGACAGCCCCGACGGTCAGCAACACTTCGACGTGCCCACCATGCGTGCGTCGGCCAGCGGTGCCGACTTGACCGTCGAGCGAACCTCCGAGGCAGTCGTGTACCGGGCGGCAGGCGACCGGTCGATGCTCGTCGAGGTCTCTCCAACAAAACTCCACTGGAACGAAGAAGGAACGTTGGATCTGCGCGGCGAACTCGTCGGGTCCGGACTGCACTGGTATCTTCCCGGTCGCGATCTCGGCATGTACTACACGTCGCAGATCTACGAAGTCTCCGGTTCCATCTACGGCGAGCAAGTCACCGGGTTCGTCCCATTTGATCCCGTTTACATGGTCGAGGGTGCCTCTCTGTATGCCGAGAAAGACATCTTGGAGGGCGAGCAACTATGCCTGTCCTGGTATACGTGGGGCACCCGTTGGGACGATGGCACTGTTGAAGTCGGACACACCCTCGCAGGACACGACCAATTCGGACTGTGTATCGCCACCGACGCCGAAGGCATAACGATCCAAACCAACAGAGTCGATGCGGCGTTCGAGTGGGCCTCGGATGAATATCACGTCGCGCGAGTCGAGTTCGACGTCGATGGCGAACAATGGGAATTCATCGCCGACCCGCACGGAACACAGCCGGACATGGGTGCGATACCGAACCCACAGCAAGAAGGACTCATGCAGCGCGTCGGTGAGACCAGATCGCCACTGCACTGGACGTCGTGGGGCGAAGCCAACATCGCCCACAAGCCTCCCCGCCGCCGCCGCTTCACAACCGCGCGGTCAACGCATTCGCATCCAAGGCGAAATCCGCACTCCATTGAGTAAGTGGGCCAGAGATCGAGCTCGGAATACGCCGGGGCCCGCCCACACGAACGTTGGCGGCGGGGTGGTCCATCGTCGTCAGCGGTTCTAAGCACTTCACATCCGTCAACTCGCCACCGAGCCACTCCGCCGACTGAGTGCAGATCGTTATCGTAGGTGCACGTCACCCTTGGGCGGGCTAATGCCTCAGATCCACCACGACACCAACGCGACTCCAAAACTGGGTGGACTTACCAACGGGGACTTCCCAGTCCCCTCGGCGATGGCGAAGGCCGCCGTGCATGCGATGACGATGTCGCTGGCCGTCGAGTCGGCGCGATATGGCATCCGACTAAATGCATTGGCCCCGGCCTGATTCCGACGGAATTCGCTTGGGAGGTCCGTAAACTCACTGACGAAAGTGCGGCGGGGGCAACGCGGGCCGAACAGATTCCGCTCGAACGACTGGGTACAGACGAAGAATTCGCGAATTTGACGATCTTCGCTACGTCTGACGCCTGCAAGTACTTAACGGGCGAAACTATCGTGATGGCCGGCGGCCAACGGCTGGCGGGAGTTAACACCTTGGCTGCACTCTCGGCGATGACCGACGAAGATTGGGCCGCTGCACGGCACCGTGGCGAGGCGGCATCGGCAGCTGCTAGCGCCGACCGGACGTGTGACGCCTACATCCGGCAGCGGTCATAGGTCTGACGACTCAGGTGTATGGGTGACTCCGTACAGCATGAACCGGGTCAGTTGATCGATGAGCTCCTGTCGGGACGGACGTTCACGTTCGGCGAAAAACAGCTCGGCGTGCTCAACGGCGGACAGTACGAGTCCGAACGTCAGCCGTACCGTCGCCACCGGGTCTTCCGTCGGCGGGAGACCGTATTCGGCCGTACCCTCGCGCACCGTCTCGGCCAATCGGGCGAACAGCGCCTGCAGGCGTGCCGCGGCATCAGGGTGATGAGCTTGTGCGCTCAGCAGCGCAACGACGAGTTCGCGATTGTCATCGAAGAACCCGTAGAGCAATTCTATGTATGCCCGACCTAGCTCGAAAATCGAGCCTCCGCTGATGCCGTGGCGGGCCCACCTGTCTGCCCAGTCGTCGACGAATGACTCGAACGGCCCGAGTACTGCTTCGTCGAAAAGTCCCGCCTTATTGCCGAAGTGGCGAAACAGCAGTACCTCGCCGACCTCTGCACGCTCGGCGATCAGTTTTGTAGTAGCTCCGGCATAGCCGCGTTCGGCGAAAACGTCACGGGCAGCCGTCAGCATCCGGGCGCGGACTTCGTCGCCGGAGCGTCGACTGCGCACGCCCCTCGTTGCCGCGTCTGTCACTCGATCCCCTACAAGTTGCGTAGTACCGAGGATGCCACACCCAACGCGGTTTCCGATTGTTGACGAGGTCGTCCTGCGGTGTTGTACAGTGAATACTATCCAACGGAAGATCGATCTGGTTGGCTACGTCATTGAGGCGTGTGGAACAGGAATCGATGATGACTGACGCTGTCGAGGCGCAGGGCGGACAAGGAATCGCCGGTGTCGCACGCGACGGCCGCGCTCTCGTCGACCGCGTAGCCGAGCATGCACTGTGGAACGAGTCGATCGGCGATGCGCTCGGTCGGCTATCCAAGGACGCCGCAGATACTCCTGCGATCCTGTGGGCGGCGGATGATGGTCCCGGCCGGATTACCTGGTCGGAACTTTGCGATCAGGCACTTCGGGGCGCAGCGACCCTGCTCGACATCAATCCGCGGCGCGGTCGCGTCGCGCTGTCTGCGCTGAACTCAGTCGACTGGATCGTCGCCATGTTCGCCAGTGCGGTGGCCGGCATGCCCTGCGTGCCCGTTAGCGCCTCCGCGACCAAAGACGAGTTGCGGTATCAGCTCGAAAACGCTGACGTGGCCGTCGTTTTGGCTGCGAGGTCAGCGGGCGAGCATCAGGTGCTTGCCTCCATGACTGCCCTCGCCGATTGCCTCGACAATCCACCTGTCGTGCGCGACATCGCGACGATCTGCTCGAATGAACCGACCACCGCTGCCGCGGTGTCAGCCGACAGTGAATTCCTGGTTCAGTACACCTCCGGCACGACCGGTCGCCCCAAGGCCGCCAGCCTTTCACACCAGGCCGCTTTGAATAGCGCTCTCGTATTCAGCCGCGTTTGGGACGGCGGCGGCGGGGACCGGTTCTTCAACCCACTGCCGCTACATCACGTCGGCGGCTCTGTAACGGGGCTCGTCGCGGCGCTCGCGATGGGGGGCACATACGTTCTGGTGGAGCGGTTCAGCCCTCAGCTGGTACTCGATTCTCTTCGCCAGACGCGGCCGACGATCGCCGGCCTTGTCCCGACCATGATGATCGACATGCTCGCGATGCCCGGCGTGAGTCCGGCGGACTTCGCCAGCTTGCGCACGGTAATCGGGGGAGCATCTGCGATCGATCCCGCCCTCATCGTCCAGATGGAACAGCGACTGGGCGTGACAGTGATCGGTTCCTATGGGCAGAGCGAGGCACCGGCAATCCTCGCGTCGTCACCGCACGATCCACCCCGTATCCGCACTCAGACGCTCGGGCGGTGCTTGCCGGGACGCGCGATCGCCGTCCGCGACAACAACGGAGTCGTCTCCAGGATCGGAGAAGTCGGCGAGTTGTGCGTCCGCGGACCTCTGACAATGACAGGATATCTGCAGTCGGACGGGAGTATCGACGCGGCGACTGACGCCGACGGCTGGCGCCGCACAGGCGATCTTTGTTCGATGGACGACGACGGAGTCATCACCTTTCACGGACGCATCCGTGAAGTCATCATCCGCGGGGGTCTCAACATCTACCCTGCCGAGATTGAACAGGCACTGTCAACCCATGACTCCGTCGCCGAGATTGCGGTTTTCGGCGCCGCGGACAGCAGGTTGGGAGAGCGCGTCGTCGCCGCCGTGATACCCGCGGCCAACGCCACGGTCGAGCTCGCCGAACTCAGCGCACTTGCGGGAGAACGGCTCAGCTCGTACAAGCGGCCGGTCGATTGGCTGGTTGTCTCCACACTGCCCCGGACGAGCACCGGCAAGGTCCGCAAACACCAACTGCGCGAGTGGTACGAAAGCGGAATCCTGAACGATATGTGTGATGCCGCGACAAGCTGAGCCTGGCCATCGCTCGTCTGGTCATGAGAGCGCTTCTGCGAAAACAAGTTCCGCGCCTGGGCTCGTATCAACACTGCGCCGGCGAAGTTTTGTCGATGGCGGGTCTTGACAGGCGGGAACTATATAGTGCTTACTTACTAAGAGTGACCTGTGCCACTTGACGGGGCACGAAAACGGTCTACTCCGGCTCAGCTGAGGAGGAATGTTGACCGACGTAGAAGCGCGGATGCTGTCACGTTTCGATCATCACGATCCAGAACTCGCCAAGGAGGGCGTGCCGCAAAGCATCTATGGGGCGATGCGCGAGAAATGCCCTTTCACCTGGACGGACGCCTACGACGGCTTTTGGGTCGCGTCGAAATACGCCGATATCGAAGAAGTCATCCGGGATCCGGACAACTTCGGCTCGTCTGCGGGCATCCTGATCCCCGATCCCTCCAACGCCATGTCGCCTGAAGAGCAGCAGGAACGATTCGACATGCGCAGGGGAGTGATCGGACCGCCAGTGTCATACGACCCGCCCGTGCATACGCCGATTCGACGGACGCTCGAGCCAATGTTCTCCCCGGCGGTAGTGCGCCAACGCGAGGACTACATCCGCGAGGTGACCGACGAATGGATCGACTCTTTCATCGCCGACGGAGAGTGTGACATCGTCGCGCAGTTCTGCGCCCCGGTGCCGACGATCGTCGTCTTGAACTGGTTGGGTCTGCAC
>JBKPSU010000223.1:0-35843 GCA_046735135.1 Actinomycetota bacterium | reverse complement strand
GCGGTGATCACGGTGAACGTGCCGGTCAAGATCAGCATGCCGACATCCACATTGCCACGCAGCCGGATCGCCGCCCCGACCAGCACCAGCAGCAGGCCCAGCACCTGCGGCTTCGTCGCCGCATGCATCCGCGAGAGCGTGTCAGGGAAGCGGACGACGCCGATGGCGGCGGTCAGCGCCAGCGCCGAACCGCCCAGCACGAGCACCGCCGTGACGATGTCCGGAATGTTCATCGCGGATACCTGCTTTCGCGTCTGCGGTCGGCGTCGGGAACCCGGAAACGCGCCACGCTCACCGAGCCGACGAAGCTGATCAGTGCGAGCGCGGTGAGGCTGTAGGTCACCGTGGTGTCCAGGCTGAAGGCGGCCCACGTTCCGATCGCGCACATCGTCACCGCCACCAGAGTGTCCAGCGCGACCAACCGGTCCAGGGTGGTGGGCCCGGCCAGGATCCGGAACATCACGACGGCCGCGGCCGCGGACAGCATCACGGCGGCGATCACCCAGACTGTGCTCATTGCGCTTCCTCCTTGACCGACGGCTTCCAGTCGGCGTCGCGTTCGAACGCCCGCATCAATAGCCGTTCCATCTGTTCGACCTGACGGTAGAAGCGGGCCACCGCCTTGTCGTTGCCGACGTCGATGACGTGTACATAGAGCAGCCGTCGCTCCTGGTCGATTTCGAGCACCATCGAACCCGGGATCACCGTGAGGATGTTGACGGCCAGCGCCAGCACGAGGTCGGATTTGATCGAGACCCGGGCGCGCAGCACGGCACTGCGCGGCGGCGGTCCCGGCTTGATGGCCAACCAGGCCACCTGCACCGAGGACAGCACCAACTGGTAGCCGACGACGAGCACCAGCCGGATCAGCGACAGCGGATGCACGCGGCCCTCGACCGGTACCACCGGCATCGGCAGCAGCACCGTGATCAGCACGGCGATCACCAGGCCGCCAATAATATTGGCCGCGGATACCCTGCCCCACAACAGGATCCACACCAGCATAAGCCAGCACAGCACCCATGCCCGCAGCAGGTGGCGTCTCATGGCTTCGCCTTCCCGAGCACCGCGGAGATATAGCGGCCGCGGTCGAGCACCTCGGCCGCCGCGCGATCGGCATACGAGAAGATCGGGCCTGCAAGCACGGTCAGCGTCAGCCCCACCGCGATGAGCGCGCCGGTCGGCACCAGCATGCCGATCGGCATCCGGCCGACGTCGAGGCGGTCGTCCAGCGCGATGTCCTCGGTGTCGTCCAGCAACACCGAAGGCGCGGCCGCCGCGAGATGACCCTCGGGTGCGTCGGCGCGGGTGCGCCAGAACGCCAGTGTCCACACGCGGGAAATCACATACAGCGTCAACAGGCTGGTCACCACGCTGCCGCCGACGAGCAGCCACGCCAGCACCGACCCGCTCTGGGCGCCGGCCTCCAGCAGCGCGACCTTGCCGATGAAGCCGGAAAACGGCGGAACACCACCGAGATTGAGCGCGGGCACCACGAACACGAACGCCAGCACCGGGCTCGCGGCGGCCAGTCCGCCGAGGCGCTGTAACGTCGACCCGCCCGCCTGCCGCTCGATCAGCCCGACGACCAGAAACAGCGTCGTCTGCACCAGAATGTGGTGAGCGACGTAAAAGATGGCACCCGACATCCCGAGCTGGCTGGACAGTGCGACGCCGAACACCATGTAGCCGATGTGGCTGACGAGTGTGAAGGACAACAGCCGCTTGATGTCGCTCTGAGCGATGGCGCCGAGGATGCCGACGATCATCGTGAGGAACGCCGCCACCATCAACATGCGGTCAAGTCCGGCGCCGGGGAAGAGCAACGTGTGCGCCCTGATGATCGCGTAGACACCGACTTTCGTCAGCAGGCCGGCGAACACCGCGGTGACGGGTGCCGGCGCGGTCGGGTAGGAGTCGGGGAGCCAGGTCGACAGCGGGAACACCGCCGCCTTGATCCCGAACGCGACGAGCAGCACAGCGAACAGCGCGCTTCGGGTGCCCGGCGACACGCCGTCCAACCGGAGGGCGACCTCGGCCATGTTGAGGGTGCCGGTCGCGGCGTACACGAGCGCGATACCGATCAGGAAGATCATCGACGACACCATCGACACCATCACGTAGGAGATGCCGACCCGGACCCGCTCGGTGCTGGCGCCGATGGTCAGAAGCACGAAGCTGGCCGCAAGCAGCACCTCGAATCCGACGAACAGATTGAACAGGTCGCCCGCCAGGAACGCGTTGCACACACCCGCGGACAGCGCGAGATAGGTGGGAAGAAAGATCGACACCGGCTGGTGTTCCCCGCCGTCGCGGATGCCCTGCCCGATGGCGTAGAACACCACCGCCAACAGCACGATCGACGAGACCACCAGCATCAGCGCCGAAAGCCGGTCCACCACAAGGGTTATGCCGAGCGGTCCCATACCCGGCACGCTCTGCGCCCAGCCGCCGACGTGTAGCGCCAGCGTGCCGTC
Source organism: Actinomycetota bacterium (assembly GCA_046735135.1). GTDB lineage: Bacteria > Actinomycetota > Actinomycetes > Mycobacteriales > Mycobacteriaceae > Mycobacterium. Next base: position 33,366 of record JBKPSU010000223.1, on the reverse strand, counting down.
GCGGTCGGTCAGGTACAGCAGGACGCCGCACACCGCGACGACCGCTGTCAGCGCGGCCAGGGTGATGCCGCGCTGCAGTCGTGGCCTTCGGCCCGCGAACATCGTCGCCGCCGCGCCGAGCAGCGGGATCAGCACGGGCAGCGGAGTCAAGATGGCCGACGCGCTCACCGCGATCCCTCCAGCCCCGGCAGCGCATCCAGCTCGTCGGGCTCGTCGGTGTCGCGGGTCGCCTGCGGAACGGGCCGGGCTTCGTCGAGGGCTTCGAGCTCCTCGTCGGTCAGCTGAGACACCCGGGTGTCCTCGGGGTCGTTGACGACCTCCTCGTCGGTGGTCAGCCGATAAGTGCGGTAGATCAACGACAGCACGAACGCCGCGATGCCCATGCTGATGACGATGGCGGTCAGGATCATGCCCTGCGCCAACGGGTCTGCGGTCGTCGTCTCGCCGTCGCTGGTCCTTCCGTGCACCGGCGGATTGCCCGAAGGGCCGCCGACCATCAGGATCAACAGGTTGACCGCGTTGCCGATGAGCAAGAGCCCGAGCAACATTCGGGTGAGGCCGCGCTCCAGCAGCAGGTACACCCCGACGCTGGTGAGACCGCCGACCAACACGAGCGGAACGATGAACGTCGTCATCGCGCCACCGCCGCCGCGGATCGTTGCTCGGCGATCTCGGTGTCGACCCGTGCGCCCAGGCTGCGCAACACATCGAGAACGAGACCGACGACGATCAGGTACACGCCGAGGTCGAAGAACAGCGCCGTGACAAGCTTGACGTGACCGAGCACCGGAACGTCCAACTGCAGCACGGCCGATGACAGCACAGGGGCGCCGAGGAACAGCGACACCACCGCGGTGCCAGCCGAAAGGGCGAGACCGACGCCGAGGATCTTGCCCGCGTCCAACGGGAGCGTCTCACCGAGTTCGTAACGTCCGCCCGCGAGATACCGCAGCCCGAGCGCCAGGCCCGCCGTCAGGCCGCCCGCGAAGCCGCCCCCTGGCGCGTTGTGGCCCGCGAAGAAGAAGTAGGCCGACAGCACCATGATGAGCGGGAAGATCATCCGGGTCGCGACCTCGAGCACCAGGGAGCGGTGTCGCGGATCGCGAAGCTCGCTCCCGCGCAGCCAGGTGATGTCGCCCGCAGCGGGGCTGGTTGCGATTGCGGGACTCGCAGGAATGTCGGGCCGGCCGGCGTCGGCGACACGCGGCGCCGCGCCAAAACGCTGATGGCGGAACACCATCGACGCCACACCCGTAGCGGCGACCAGCAGCACCGAGATCTCGCCGAGCGTGTCCCATGCCCGGATGTCGACGAGAAGCACATTGACGGCGTTGGCGCCATGGCCGCGGTAGTACGCGGCGTCGGGGAGCAGTTCGGCGATCGGCGTCCCGGTGCGGGCGGCCATCGCGAACACCGCGAGCGTGGTGACGCTGGCGCCGACGGCTATCGCAAGCGCGGCGCGCGGCAGTCGGTGCTTGCGAATGTTGGCGCGGTCGGATTCGGCAGGCAGTGTGCGCAACACGAGCACGAAGACGACGAGCGTGACGGTCTCCACCAGGAACTGCGTCAGCGCCAGGTCGGGCGCGCCGTGGAAGGCGAAGATGGCGCCGCAGCCGTAGCCGGTGACACCGACGAGAAGCACGGCAGCCAGCCGGTTGCGCATCACCGTCGCACCGATCGCGGCGGCAAGGATCAACACGCCGACGACCAACTGCAGGGGCGAATCCCACAGTCCGAACTCGGGCCGGTCGCGTGCGCCGAGTGCCAGCACCACGACCGGCACCACCGCCAGCGTCGCCAGGATTCCCGACTGGGTGGCGGGGATCGAGCCACGCTGGGTGATGCCCGTCAGCCGCACGGATAGCACATCCAGTCCCCTGATCGCCGCGTCGTAGATGCGGTCGGCGTTGCCCAACGGCAGGTAGCCCAGCCGGGCTCTGCGCAGCCGCGCCCTGCCGAAGAAGGCCGCGGTTCCGACCGCCAGCACCACGGCGGACAGCAGGAGTGGCACGCCAAGGCCGTGCCACAGTGCGAGCTTGTAGTGCACCCCGCCGGGAACTGTGTCGGCGTAGCTGCCCAAGGCGCGGTCAAGCGGGGCGGGCCACAGCCCGAACAGCAGCCCCGCCACAGCCAGGATCGCCGGTGCCGCAAGGAATGTGGCAGACGGCTCGTGCAGGGCTGCGACGCGCTTGCTGGGTTCGGACCTGCCCTTCTTCGCGAACGCACCCCACAGGAAGCGCAGGCTGTAGATGGTGGTGAACACCGAGCCGAAGGCGATGCCTGCGAGCACGAAAGATGCTGCCGAGCCGAGGGATTGGCTGTGCAGAAGGGTTTCGAAGTCGGCCTCTTTGGCGACGAAGCCGAGGAACGGCGGCAGTGCTGCCATGCTTGCGGTCGCGCCGATCGCGATGACGAGCAGTGGCCTGCTGCGCTGCCCGAGCCACGCCAGTCTGCGGATGTCGCGGGTGCCGGTGGCATGGTCGATGATGCCGACGACCATGAACAGCGCGGCCTTGAACATGGCATGCGCGCACAGCAGCGCCAGTCCCGCCAGCATCAGGTCGCTGCCGCCCGCGCCGACCATCACGGTGATCAGGCCGAGCTGGCTGACCGTGCCGAACGCCAGTATCAGCTTCAGGTCGTATTCGCGCACCGCGCGCCATCCTGCGAGCAGCACGGTCAGCATCCCCAGCGTCAAAACCATCGGGCGCCACGGCGGAGAGTCGGCGAACCCAGGTGTCATCCGCGCGACCAGGTACACCCCGGCCTTGACCATCGCCGCCGCGTGCAGGTAGGCGCTCACCGGCGTCGGCGCTGCCATCGCGCCAGGCAGCCAGAAGTGCAACGGCACGATCGCCGACTTCGCCAGTGCGCCAACGAGAATCAGCACGATCGCGACCGACACCGCGAGCCCGGTCGGCGGAGCGGCGATCAGTTCGGACAGCAGATAGGTGCCCGAGATCGTGCCGAGCGTCACGATGCCCACCAGCATGGCCAGCCCACCCGCCGTGGTCACCAGCAGCGCCTGCACCGCGGCCTTGCGGCTGGTGGCGCGTTCGGCGTAGTGGCCGACGAGCAGGAAGGACAGCACGGTGGTGAGCTCCCAGAACACGTAGAGCACCAACATGTTGTCGCTGACCACGAGGCCGAACATGGCGCCCGCGAACGCGACCAGTTCCGCGGCGAAGCTGGGCAGCCGGTTCTCGGTTGACCCGTCGCGGTGGTGGAAGTAGTCGGCGCAGTAGAACAGCACCAGCGCGCCGATGCCCAGCACCAGCACGCTCATGATCGCCGCGAGGGCGTCGAACCGAAGCGCGATGTTCATCGACAACTCCGGCACCCACGTCAGCTCGATGCTGCGGGCCTGTCCCCGTCCCGGCCAGTTCAGCGCGACCCAGAACAGAGAGGCAAGCGGAACAAGGGCCAGGGGATAGAACGCCTTCCGCCCCCACCGGTACACCAGCAGGGGAGCCGAGGCGGTGGCGACCGCGTGGGCGAACAGAATGGCGAGCACGGCACTCCGATCGAGTGGGGTCGGGGTGTCAGCCAGGTGAAGCCTTTGGCTGAAGCCCAGTCTACGTGGGCGGATATCGCTACCATCGCGCGTCGTGGACACCTGCGATGTGGTAGTGGTCGGAGCCGGGCCGACCGGCCTGATGCTGGCGGGTGAGCTCGCCCTGGGCGGGGTCACCGTCCGCCTGCTCGATGAACGCACCGACATGCCCAACATCACCAGGGCGTTCGCCGTGCATGCGCGCACTCTCGAACTGCTCGACGCCCGCGGCATGGCCGACGAGCTGCTGACGCGAGGGGTGCCGGTCTACGACATCGCGCCGCCGGGTGGGACCGTCATCGACCTCCGCGCGCTGCCGACCAGGTTCGGGATGTTGTTGGTCGTCCCGCAAAGCGGCACCGAACAGGTGCTGCAGGAACGCACCGACAGCCTCGGTGTGCCGTTCGTGCGCGGCGCGGAGGTCGTCGAATTGACCCAGGACGACGACGGGGTGACGCTGCAGTGCGCGGATGGGGACGCCGTTCGGGCGAAGTATGTCGTGGGTTGCGACGGCGCGCACAGCACCGTTAGGCGACTGGTCGGAATCGAATGGGTCGGCAAGCAATACGAGACACACATCCTGCTGGCTGACGTCGCGCTGACACGCGCACCGCAGGAGACGTTGTCCGGCGTGACGAACGAACGGGGTGCGGTGCTGATGATCCCGTTCGGCGACGGCTGGTTCCGCGCCATCGCGTGGGACAGGTTGCGCGAGCAGGCGCCGCTGAAGGAGCCCGTCACGCTGGAGGAGATCCGCGACTCGTTCCACCGCATCGCGGGCAAGGACTTCGGCATGACCGAGATGCGTTGGAGCTCAAGGTTTTTGTCCGAACGCAAACAGGCCGAGCATTATCGCTCCGGACGGGCGTTCATCGCGGGCGACGCCGCACACGTGCACTCCCCGCTGGGCGGCCAGGGCATGAACACCGGGATCGGCGACGCGATGAACCTGGGCTGGAAGCTTGCCGAGGCCGTCCATGGCACCGCGCCGGACTGGCTGCTGGACAGCTACGAGGGTGAGCGCCATCCCGTCGGCGCCGATGTGCTGCGCCTGACGGACGCGTTCAACCAGCTGGTGCTCGGCCGATCCAGGGCGCAGCGCTTGATTCGTGCGGTCGCCATCGGCTCACTGACCCGGATTCCCGTGACCAAGAAATTCTTGGCCGGACGCCTCACCCAGATCGGCATCGGCTATCCGCGCGCTTCCCGTGGCGATCACCGCATGGTCGGCAGGCGCATGCCCGATGTCGACTGCGGAGGCACCCGGTTGTACGAACTTCTCCGCAAAGGCGAGTTCGTGTTGGTGACACGAGAGGGCGTCGGCGTGGAGCGCGCCGACGTCGTGAGTGCCGTCCACAACGACACCGCCCTACCCGCCGCGGTGCTGGTGCGCCCGGACAGTTATGTCGCATGGGCCGACGACCAGTTACCGACCGAGTCGCATGTCGCTGCGTCTATTGCTCGCTGGCGTCGGCCGCACTGACCCCAAGCCATGGCGCGGATCGGCACCGCGTGTCCGACGACGCCGATGCCCGCGCCGAGGATGGGCCAGATCGGCCAGAAGTACCAGGCGCCCGCGGTCAGGCCGACGGCCAGCCACACCGCGAGCACGATGACGACCATCGCCAGGTAGCCGGCCAGGTGAAACTGCACGCCGCGGCGCGCTGCGCGCATACGGGCTTCGCGGCGACGCGGGTCGTTGCGCCACAGCTCGGCCAGCGGCAGATCGGCGACGAGCCGGCGCAACTCGGGGGCGGTGTTCGCGGCGAACGCGGCCTGCAGCCGGGTCTCGTACTCGTCCATCGCGAGGTAGCCCTGGGCCAGGGCCTGGCCCAGGTGGTCAGCGGTTTTCTCGCGCTCACGGTCGCCGGCCCGGACAGGCTGTGCGGTTGGGGCGGTCATGGTGCCTCCCGGCATTCAATCTTGACAGTGCCTAGTTCCATTCGCGACTATGCTCCACTAACTTGTCAATGTCAAGATGTTGTTGAATCCTTCTATGACTTCTCGAGTCGTCACGGTCAGCCGTGAGATTGCTGCGCCCGCGGCGAAGATCTTCGAAGTGATCGCCGACCCATCGCTGCAGCCCAAGCTCGACGGCAACGACAACCTCGCCGAGGCTGCCGCGGGCCAACGCGTGTGCGCGGTGGGCGACGTATTCACGATGATGCTCACGATGGGCAGTGCCAGGGACAACCATGTCGTCGAGTTCGACGAAGGCCGCCTGATCGCATGGCGGCCGTCGGAACCCGGCAAGAAACCGCCGGGCCATCTGTGGCGGTGGCAGCTCGAACCACTCGATGCCGCGCGCACATTGGTCACACATACCTATGACTGGACGCAGCTGACCGACAAGAATCGGCTACCGCGGGCCCAAGCGACCACGGAAGACCGGCTGCAGGCGTCTCTGGACAAGCTCGCGGAGCTCGTAGAGTCCTAGCGATTTGGGCGTGGTTGGTTGCGCTGCGCGCAACTCAACACGCCGAAATCACCATTCAGCGCCGTCGAAAGTCGCACGCCCGGGCGTGGCTGGACATCACTATGAAAAGTGCCGAAAACCAACAAGCGAAATGAGGCAGTCATGACTGTCGACGAAACCAAGTTGAACGAATTCCTCGGCAAGGCGGTGGGTGATCTCGGCGCCGCAATGAGTGCGACGCTGATGCTCGTCGGTGATCGACTGGGTCTGTACCGGGAATTGGCGAAAGGCCCCATGACGTCGGCCCAACTCGCGCAACGCACCGGCACCAACGAGCGCTACGTCCGCGAATGGCTCGGTAATCAGGGTGCAGGCGGATACGTTGAATTCGACCCTGCATCCGACGAGTGGTCGCTCAGCCCGGAGCAGGCGCTGTGCCTGACCGATCCCAACGGTCCGGTCGACATGCCGGGCGCATACAACATCGTCGAGGCTACGTTCCATGCGCTCGAGCACACGCTCGACAACTTCAAATCCGGAGACGGCATGGAGTGGGGTGAGCACCATCCCTGCCTGTTCGAGGGAACGGAGCGATTCTTCCGCGCCGGCTACAACACCAGTCTGATCGGCTCTTGGCTGCCTGCCCTGGACGGCGTCGTCGAAAAGCTGCAGAGCGGAGCCAAGGTCGCCGACATCGGGTGCGGATACGGTGCCAGCACCATTCTGATGGCGCTGACGTATCCGGATTCGGAGTTCGTCGGCTACGACTATCACGACAAATCGATCAGCGCCGCAACCGAAAAAGCGGCGGCAGCAGGTGCTGCGAACGCCCGATTCGAAGTCGCGGATGCGGTCGGATACGAGGGCAAGGACTTCGACCTCATCGCCTTCTTCGACTGCCTGCACGACATGGCCGATCCGATCAGCGTGTCCCGGCATGCGCGCGAGGCGATCAGCGACGATGGCACCGCGATGATCGTCGAGCCGTTCGCCAACGATCGGGTGCAGGACAACCTCAACCCGGTGGGCCGAGTCATGTACGGCGCGTCCACGCAGATTTGCGTGCCGGTCTCCCTGGCGCGCAACGGTCCCGCTCTCGGCGCTCAGGCCGGTGAAGCTCGGCTGCGCGAAGTCGTCGTGGACGGCGGCGGCTTCACGCGTTTCCGGCGGGCCACCGAGACACCGTTCAACCTCGTGCTCGAGGCCCGGCCGTAGTCGCTCAGCGCCCGGCCGAGAACGCGCGCAGCGACTCGACCTGAGCCGGGTCCAGCGACGGGCGCACCGATTCTCGGGCCTTGGCCACGTCGGCCGCGGTCACGTCCGCGGCGTCGATCGATCGCCGCATGGCCGTCAATGCGGCCTCGCGCAGCAGCGCAACGCAGTCTGCTGCGCTGTAGCCCTCCAGCTCACCGGCGAGGGCATCGAGGTCGACGTCGTCGCTGAGCGGAATGGATTTGCCTGCGGTGCGCAGGATCTCGCGGCGGGCGTCCGCGTCGGGCGGTTCGACGAACACGAGCTTCTCCAGCCGGCCCGGCCGAAGCAGCGCTGGGTCGATCAGGTCGGGCCGGTTGGTCGCACCGACCACCACGACGTTGCGCAACGGTTCGATCCCGTCGAGTTCGGTCAGCAGCGCCGCAACGACGCGGTCGGTGACGCCCGAGTCGAAGCTCTGCCCGCGCCGCGGGGCGAGCGCGTCGAGCTCGTCGAGAAACACCAGCGACGGCGCGGAGTCACGCGCCCTGCGGAACAAGTCGCGCACGGCCTTCTCCGACGAGCCGACCCATTTGTCCATCAGCTCTGCGCCCTTCACCGCGTGCACCGACAGCCGGCCGGAGCTGGCAAGCGCGCGCACCACGAACGTCTTGCCGCAACCCGGCGGTCCGTACAGCAGCACACCTCGCGGCGGGTCGACGCCGAGCCGCTCGAAGGTTTCGGGATGCTGCAGCGGCCACAGCACGGCCTCGGTCAGCGCCTGCTTGGTGTCCGCCATGTCGCCGACGTCGTCGAGGGTGACCGAGCCGACGGCCACCTCCTCGGTGGCCGACCGCGACAGCGGCCGGATCACGCTGAGCGCACCCGTCAGGTCATCCTGGGTCAGCGTCGGCGGCTTTTCGTCGTCGCTTGCCCTTGCCGCCGCCCGCAGCGCGGCCTCGCGTACCAGGGCGGCCAAATCCGCGACGACGAATCCCGGTGTGCGGTCGGCGATCTCACCGAGATCGAGGTCCTTGGACGGCACGTCGCGCAGCAACACCTCGAGCAACTGCCTGCGGACGGTCGCGTCGGGCAGGCTCAGGCCCAGCTCACGGTCGCAGAGGTCTGGCGCGCGCAGACGCGGGTCGAGGTCTTCTGGACGCTGCGACGTGGCGACGAACGCGACGCCGGGCGTGGCGACCGCATTGCGGAGCTCGGTGAGGATCAGTGTCGAGACTGGATCGGCGGTCGCGGGCAGCAGCGCGTCGATGTCGGTGATCAACAGGACCCCGCCACCGTCGCGCACCGAAGCCACCGCCGATGCCACGCTCTTGAGGCGGTCCTCCGAGCGCAGCGCGCCGACTTCCGGTCCGTCGAGTTCCACGAGCCGACGGTCGGCACACACCGCACGCACCAGCGCGGCCTTGCCGACACCGGCGGGGCCTGAAATCAGCACGCCGAGATTGGGTTTGGCGCCAAGGGTGTGGAGCAACTCCGGCTGGTCCAACGCGAGCTTCAGCCACTCGGTCAACCGGCTGGCCTGCGCGTGCTGACCCTTGAGGTCGTCGATGTTGACGCTCGCCGACTTCTCCGGCGTGATCACGACGTGCTGGGTGGTCGTCGCCTTCGGCGAGGGCGCAATGCCGTCGCCCCAGTTCACCACCGAATTCGGTTGCACGCTAACGGTTCCGGTGGGATCGACACCGGTGACGGTCAGCAGCTCCGATGTCCAGGTGATACCGACGGCCGACGCCAATGCGCTACTGGCCTGTGTCGTCGGGATGTCGGGTCCGAGCTCACGCGGCAGCAGGGACACCGTGTCGCCGACGGTCATCACCTTGCCGAGCAGGGCCTGGCGCAGCGTCGCCGACGAGATCGACTGGGTGGCAAGGTTCGATCCGCGTACCGTCACCGACCTGGCGCCGTAGACGGTGACCGGTGCGACGAGGACGGTGGTGTTCTCCCGCAGCCCGGCATTGGACAGCGTGACGTCGTCGAGCAGTGCGGTGCCCGCGGGTGTTTCGGCGGGCGCCGCTCCGACGACGGCCGCGGTCGTTCGTGAGCCGGTCAGTGCGACCGCGTCCCATTCCCGAACACCAAGCGCTGCAATGGCTTCCGGATGAAGCCTGACAACACCGCGCCGCGCGTCGAGTGCCGAGGTGTTCAGCCGCGCCGTGAGGGTGAGCTGTTGGCGGGGCGTAGGACGGTCCGCGACGTCGAACCTTGTCATGTCAGGGACCCGGTGGTCTGCGGAGTCCGAGCCGGGCCATCGAACGACGTTGACGATGTGCGCGCGGCTGCGCCCGGCGGATCGCCCGGCGCGCCTGGCGCTGTTCCTTGGGTTTGTCGTCCCACACCTCGGGATGCTTCGACAGCCACGCCGTCGTCCGCACCGCGAACGGGATGTGGATGACGTAGGCCAGGATGATCAGCAGGATCACGACGTAGCCGTACAGGATCGATGCGGCGACGCCGACGGCCAACAGCGCCAGCAGCGGAACCACCATGTTCTGCGAGATGGAGAAGGTGTGGATCTTGCGCATCGGGATGGTGCTGACCGCCAACAGCGAAACCCCGATCATCCAGATCACGACGGCGGGCTCAGACGTCCACCAGCCGTCGCCGAACTGCATCTTGGCGGCCAGCGGGCCGATCGCGCCGATCGCGCCCGCCGGTGCAGGCATGCCGACGAAGTACTGGTTCGTGTAAGCGGGCTTGTCCTCTGCCAGCATCGTGTTGTAGCGCGCGAGGCGCAGCACGATGCACACGGCGTACAGCAGCACGACGATCCAGCCGATCCTCGAGTGGGACAGCAACGTGCCGTAGACGATGAAAGCCGGTGCGACACCGAAGTTCACCGCATCGGCGAGTGAGTCGATCTCCTCACCCATCTTCGACGTGGCCTTCAGCAACCGGGCGATCCGGCCGTCGAGGGCGTCGAGGATCGCGGCCACCGCCAGAAACGCCATCGCCTCGGTCGGCCGGCCATCGAGCGCGAATTTGACCGCCGACAGGCCGAGGCAGATCGCCGCGACCGTCATCGCGCTCGGCAGCATCCGCACACTCAGGACCGGTCTTTTGACTCGGGGCTTCATCGCGGCAGCTCCGCAAGGATGGTCTCGCCGCCGACCGCGCGCTGACCCGGCAGCACGAGCACCTCGGAACCCTCGGGAAGGTAGGTGTCCAACCGCGACCCGTACCGGATCAGGCCGTACGTCTCGCCGATCGCCACCTTCTCGCCCGGCTTGATGTCACAGACGATGCGGCGCGCTACCAGCCCGGCGATCTGCACCGCCACCACCTCGTGGCCCCCGGGCGTTCGGATCAGCACGCTGTTGCGCTCGTTGTCCTGGCTGGCGGCGGCGAGCTCGGCGGATTTGTACAGCCCCGGCCGGTGCACGACCGTCACCACCTCGCCGCTGATCGGGATGCGTTGGACATGCGCGTCGAAGATCGACAGGAAGATGCTGATCCGCGGCTTCGGCCTGTCGGGCAGATTCAGTTCGGCGGGCGGCACCGCATCCTCGATGAGGCAGATCAGCCCGTCGGCGGGTGCGACGACGACGCCGGGTCGGGTCGGCGGCACCCGGGGTGGATGGCGAAAGAACGCCGCGTTGGCGCCCGCGGCGAGCAGGCCGGCGCGTCGCAGCCAGCGATTGCTGCGCCCCGCTGCGGCGAGCGCGAGGCTGGCACCGACGAACGGCAGCCCGGCGGGGTGCATCGGGGGAATCGTGGTTTTCGCCAGGGCCACAAGTCGCGCGGGGCCTGATCTGAGGTCGGGGCGTCTGGCCATCGTGCAGCGATTCTACGGGTGGCTACCCATTTGATAAGTCCCAAACAGCCACCGGCGATCCAGCAGCCACTTCGATCACGTCCTCGCCGATCTCCAGCAGACAGTTGGCCGACGCCAGCCAGCGCAGATGATGGCTGGCCGGAGGCCCGTAGCTGGTGACCGTTCCCTTCTGCGGGTCGAGCACGCCGCGGCGGAACTGCCGCCTGCCGCGGGGCGACGTGAGGTCCTCGGTCAGCTCCGCCGTCAGCCGCGGGCGGTTCGGGGCTGCCTGACCCATCGCCGCGCGCAGCGGCGCGCGGATGAAGACCTCGAAGGACACCAAGGCACTGACCGGATTTCCGGGCAGCGTGATGATCGGCGTGCCGCCGACCCGGCCCGCACCCTGCGGCATGCCGGGCTGCATGGCGACCTTGACGAACTCGACCTCGCCGCCGAGAGCGTCCTTGACGACCTCGTAGGCACCAGCACTCACCCCGCCGGTCGTGATGATCAGATCGGCTTCGGCGGCGTGGCGGTCGAGTACCGCGCGGAACTCGTCGACGTCATCACTGGACATCGGTGCCGTAGTCACCTGTGCGCCTGCATCTTTCGCAGCCGCCGCCAGCATCACGGCGTTCGACTCGTAGATCTGGCCTGGTTTCAGCGGCGTGCCAGGTGCGACGAGTTCCGAGCCGGTCGACAGCACCAGAACCCGTTGCCGCGGAACGACCGTCAGCTCGCCGAGGCCCAGCGCCGCGGCGAGGCCGAGCACCGCGGGTGTGACGATCTGCCCGGCCCGCAGCACCGCGGTCCCCGCTTCGACGTCCTCGCCGGCGCGCCGGATGTGCTGCCCGGCCCTGGCTGTCGCGCGGATCGCCACGGTATCCGTCGCACCGTCGGTGGCCTCCACCGGAACGACCGCGGTGGCGCCGGCCGGAACCGGTGCACCCGTCATGATTCGGTGTGCCGTACCAGGTTTCAGCGTGAGGATGTCGGTGCGGCCCGCGGGGATGTCCTCGGCGACGGGCAGCAGCACCGGCCCGTCCTCGCTGGCGGCCGCGATGTCGTCGGTGACGACGGCGTACCCGTCCATCGCCGAGTTGTCGAAGCCGGGCAGCGACAGCGGCGCCACCACGTCCTCGGCGAGCACCAGCCCGAGCGTGTCGGCAAGGGGCACGTCGACCGGCGGCCGGGACGCGAACAGCGCGGCGACGGCGCTCTGGTGTTCTTCGACGGATCGCATTGCGTCACACCGGAAACTTCACGTCGGTGAGCTCCTCTGAGGCACTCCACAGTCGCCGCTGGAGTTCCTCGTCATGTGATTGGGCGTTGGAATCAATGACTTTCGGGTGGCCGCGCTGCTCGCCGCGCCCGTCCGGGCCGAAATACTGCCCGCTTCGGGCGGTGGGATCGGTGGCCGCCCGTAGCAGCGGAAGAGCGCCCATCGCCGCACTCTGGGCGTATCGGCTCCACACGAAATCGACGGGGGTGCGAATCACGCGGGGAAGACTGCGCAGCAGCTCGGTGTTCGATGAGCCGGGGTGCGCGGCGAATGCGGCCGTCGGGGCGCCCTTGTCCTCCAGCCGACGGGCCAGCTCGTAGGTGAACAGCAGATTGGCGAGCTTTGACTGCCCGTAGCCGGCGTACCGGTTGTACGTGTCGTCCAATCGCAGGTGGTCGAAGTCGATTCTCGACAGGAATCGATGGCCGGGGCTGCTCATCGTCACGACGCGGGAGCCGTCCACCGCGAGCATTAGGTCCAGCAGCAGACCAGTGAACGCGAAGTGCCCCAGATGATTTGTGCCGAACTGCAGCTCGAAGCCATCCGCGGTGGCCGCCTTGTCGAGAGTCATCACGCCGGCGTTGTTGATCAGCAGGTCGATGCGTTGGTGGGCCGCCCGCAGCGTTTCGGCGGCCTTGCGCACGCTTTCCAATGACGCCAGATCGAGCTCCTGGACCGTGACGACGGCGTTGGGTGTTCTCGCCGCGATGCGGGCTTTCGCGTCGTTGCCCTTGTCGAGGTTTCTGACGGCGAGCACGACATGCGCGCCCCTTCCGGCTAGTGCGGCCGCTGCTTCATAGCCGACGCCGGTGTTGGAGCCGGTGATGATCGCGACGCGCCCGGACTGATCGGGCACATCGGCCGACGTCCACTTGGCGGCCATCAGACCGGATATTTCACGCCAGTGAGCTCTTCGGAGACACTCCATAACCGGCGCTGGATCTCTTCGTCATGCGACTGTGCGCTCGACTTGACGACTTTCGGGTGGCCACGCTGCTCGCCGATGCCGCCGGGGCCGTAGTACTCGGCGTTCTTCGCACCAGGATCGGTGGCGGCGCGCAAAGTCGGTTCGGCGCCCATGTCCGCGCTCTGCGCGATGAAGTTCGACCACACGAACTGGCCGACCTGCCTGATGCCGCCCGGCATGTTGCGAAGCAGGTCGGTGTCGGCGGCGCCGGGGTGAGCCGCCGTCGCGATCGTCGGAGAACCCTTGAGCGTCAGGCGGCGCGCCAGCTCGTAGGTGAAGAGCAAGTTCGCCAGCTTGGATTGTCCGTAGGCGACAACGCGGTCGTAGTTGTTCTCCAACTGGAGATCCTCGAAATGAATGCGCGCCCTGATGCGGTGCCCGACGCTGCTGACAGTCACCACCCGGGAGCCGTCGACGGCCAGCATGTTGTCGAGCAGCTGGCCGGTCAGCGCGAAGTGACCGAGGTGGTTGGTGCCGAACTGCAGCTCGAAGCCGTCCTTGGTCTTGGCCTTGTCCGTATACATCACGCCCGCGTTGTTGATCAGGAGATCGATGCGCGGATGGGCCGCGCGTAGCTCCCCGGCGGCCTTGCGGATGTTGTCCAGCGACGTCAGGTCGAGTTCCTGCACCGTGACGACGGAGTTGGGGCTCGCCGCGGTGATTCTCGCCTTGGCGTCGTTGCCCTTGTCGAGGTTGCGCACGGCGAGCACGACATGCGCGCCCTTGGCGGCCAGCACGGCCGCGGCTCCATAGCCGATCCCGGAGTTCGCACCGGTGATGATGGCGACGCGCCCGGACTGGTCGGGCACGTCTGCGGCGGACCACTTGGCATTCATGACCAGCACGATACTCACGGCCGGTTACGGTCGGTTATGTGTCGGGGCGAGGAGCGGTCCGCGGGGCTGCGGTGGTTGTGGGGGCGGTCGCGGGCATCGGCGCGATACTGCTCGGACTGCTCGTGGCGGGTATGCGCTGGAAGCTGCCGCTCGTGGTCGACACCGTGCGCAGGCTCAACCGGTCGCTGACGAACCCGCGGGTACTGCGCACCGCCGGGTCGGCAGGCACGCAGACGTCGATCATCCGTCACGTCGGGCGGACCAGCGGCCGCGTCTACGAGACGCCCGTCGACACCATCCCCGCCCTCGACGGGGTCCTGATCGCATTGCCCTACGGCGCCAGGGCCGACTGGCTGCGCAATGTGCTCGCCGCGGGCCGCGCGACGATCGTCAGCCAGGGTGAGAGCTTCGACGTCGACGAGCCGATCATCGCCGCCACCGCGGAGGTCGCACCTCAGATCCCCGCGCGCACTCTGCGAACCCTTCGGCTCTTCGGTGTCACCGAATGCCTGCACATGCGAAGGACGACCGATGGACCTGGTTGATCCCGCGAACCGGCCGAGCCGCAAAGCGCCGCTGGTGTGGGCGATCGGCGCGGCGATTCCGTGGCTGATACTCGTGGCGGCCCAACTGGTGTGGTTCGTCGTCGACCGCCAATTGACCACGCTGCACGTCGCCGCGGCCGGCGTCACGGCCGTCGGCCTCGTGGTGTTCGTCGCCATCGTGCCGCTGTGGCGGTACCGCGTGCACCGCTGGGAAATCGGCCCGAAGGCCGTGTACACCCGATCGGGCTGGTTGATCCAGGAACGCCGCATCGCGCCGATCTCGCGGGTGCAGACGGTGGACACCTATCGCGGGCCGGTGGACCGGCTGTTCGGGTTGGCCAATGTCACGGTGACGACGGCGTCGTCGGCGGGTGCGGTGCGCATCGTCGCACTGGACTCCGACGTCGCCGACCGGATCGTCGCCCAGCTCACCGACATCGCCGCGATCGGCGCGGAGGATGCGACGTGACCGAACGGGTGTGGCATCGGCTCAGCCCGCGAATGTTGTTGGTGCATCCCGTTCATGAGGTGCTGCGGCAGATTCCGCTGCTGATCGGCGCGGTCGTCCTCGGTTCGGCGACGGGAAACTCGTGGTGGACGGTCGCCGCGCTTGCGGTGACCATAGTATTCGGTGTCCTGCGCTGGTTCACCACCAGCTACCGCATCGAGCCCGATGAAGTTCAGCTCCGCGAGGGTGTCTTTCAGCGCAAGGTGATATCGGTGCCTCGCAACAGGATTCGCTCCGTGCAGACCGATGCCCGGCTACTGCACCAGCTCCTCGGGCTGACGGTGCTACGGGTGAGCACAGGGCAGGAAGCCAGGGGCGACACGGCGTTTGCACTCGACGCGGTACCTGCCGGCGAAGTGCCCCGGCTGCGGTCCATCCTGCTTGCCGATTCACTGACTCGGGCCGACGACACCGGTGAGGAGCGCACGGCGCCGACGGGCCGGATCCTGGCCCGCTGGTCGCCGTCCTGGCTGCGGTACAGCCCGTTGAGCTTCACCGGCCTTGCCATGATCGCCGCCGCGGTCGGCGTCGTCTACCAAGCGGGACTCGGTGCGGTGCTTCAGCATTCGCGTCTCGCCGAGTCCGGCCGCGATGCCGCCGAGCGGTTCGGGATCGTCGCAAGCGTCGCCGTCGCAGTCGCGGTCGTGGTGGTGCTGTCGGTGGTGTTGTCGGTGTTCCGGTCGCTGGTGACCTACGGCAACCTGGTGCTGCGACGCGACGCCGACGTGCTTCATCTCGAGCACGGCCTGCTGCGCAAGCGGGAGCACACCTTTGACATGCGCAGGCTGCGCGGCGGCACACTGCGTCAGCCGCTGCTTGTCCGGCTGCTCGGCGGGGCGCGGCTGGATGCCGTGATGACAGGCGTCGCGGGCGGCGGCGAGGCGTCGCTGCTGCTCCCGCCGTGCCCCGCGGGCACCGCAGAGTCCGTGCTGGCCGGGTTGATCGAGAACGCCGACGCGGTGACCGCCCCGGTACGCCGACACGGCCCGGCGGCGACGCGCAGACGATGGAGTCGCGCACTGGCGGTGCCCGCTGTCGTCGCGATCGCATTGGCCGTTGCGGCCTTTTTCGCGACGATGCCGCTGTGGGCGTGGATCGTCCTTGCCGCGTCGACGCTGTGTTCCGCCGTCCTGGCTGCCGACCGGGCGCGCACGTTGGGGCACCGAGTCGACGAGCGATGGCTGGTGGCGCGGGCGGGCAGCCTGGAACGGCGCAGGGACTGCATCGCGACCGCGGGAATCATCGGCTGGACCGTGCGCCAGACGCTCTTCCAGCGCAGGGCAGGCGTTGCGACGCTGGTCGCGGCCACCGCGGCAGGTGTCAAGGGATACCGGGTGATCGATGTGCCAGCGGAGCTCGCATGGTCGATCGCGGCGACGGCATCGCCCTGGGTGGCCGAAAGCGAGTGGGCGCGTGCGCCACAATCGGTGACGTGATCACCGGCCTGGCACACACCGCGGTATGCGTTCCCGATTGCGAGGCGGCCGTCGCCTTCTACCGCGACGTGCTGGGTTTCAGGGTGCTGTCGCCGCCGTATGTGATGGAGGGCGACGCCATCCGCGCCGACATGGGCGAACTGCTGCCCGAGCCGGCGATGAAGGCCGCGATCGTGGGCTTCAGCGACGACGGCGACCGGGTTCTCGAAGTCATCGAATACCTCGACGCCGACGGCGGTGACGCGCGGCGGGCGGCGGGCCTGGCCGACCACGGCATCACGCACGTCGGGCTGATCTGCGACGACCTGGATGAGACCCGTAAAGCGTTGAAAGCCAAGGGCGTTGACTTCCTCGTCGACGGTATCGCCGATATCGCAGGCGTTCGCACCACGTGGTTCGCCGATCCGTGGGGGGTCGTGTTCATCCTCGTCGAGAAGGGCAAGCCGGGTCGCCCGTACTACGCACAGTGGGGATGACCGCAAGCCTCGACCGCAGGCAACCCCCGATTTGCGCGGATTCATTCGCCGTTTACTGTCGGCAGCATGGCGGTCGGTGGCGTGCTGTTCGACATCGATGGCGTCCTGGTGACCTCGTGGGAGCCCATCGAAGGCGCCGCTGGCACCCTGCGTGTACTGGCCGACAACCAGATCGCCCGGTCGTATCTCACCAACACCACCACCCGCACCCGCAGACAGATCGCCCGGCTGCTCACCGACGCCGGAATGGAGGTGGCCGCCGACGAGGTGATCACTGCCGCGGCGCTGACGGCCGAATACGTTCGCGGCCAGTACCCCGACGCACGGTGCTTCCTGGTGAACAGCGGGCAGATCGCCGAGGACATGCCAGGCATCGACATCGTCTACGCCGGCGACCACGGACCGAACGACCCGCCGCCCGACACTCCTGACGTGATTCTGCTCGGTGGCGCGGGCCCCGAATACAACCACCTGACGCTGAGCCGCGTCTACGACTGGATGGCCCAGGGCGTTCCCGTCGTCGCCATGCACCGCAGCACATCGTGGAATACCACCGAGGGTCTTCGCGTCGACACCGGCATGTATTTGATCGGGATGGAGGAGACCTCGGGTCGCAATGCCACCGCCGTCGGCAAGCCCGCTCCCGCCGGATTCCTCGCTGCCGCTTCACGATTGGGTGTCGATCCCGACGAGATGTACATGATCGGTGACGACCTCAACAACGACGTGCTCGCCGCCCAGGTGGTCGGCATGACCGGCGTGCTGGTGCGCACAGGCAAGTTCCGTCAGGACACCCTCGACCGGTGGGCGGCCGACGAGTTCGCCATGCAGCCCAACCACGTCATCGACTCGGTCGCCGACCTGCCGGATCTCTTGGACCTGTAGCGGTCACGCGCATCGCCTCGCGGAACTACGATGACACCGGCGTTCGAGAAAGGGCTGCCGGTGCAGGCAATACCGTTCACCGTGAGGGTGGCAGGCGGCGATGGCCTCATCGCGCGCTTCGGCGACGCGGTGGTGTACACCGTCACCAACGACGACCATGCGGCCGCCGTTATCGCGGCCGTTGCCGCCGCGGCCCGCAATCCGCACCCCGGCGCGGCCCTGGTCGACCAGCTGGGACCTTTCGCGTTCGGACCCGCAAAGGCGGTGTCGTTCGGCGCGGTGGTGCCGTCCCAGGAAGGCTTGCACGTGCTGTTGCGGGGGCGGGTGTCGATGCACGCCGAGACGCAGCAGGGCGCGCGCGACCTGTCGGGCGAGTCGGACCCGAGGTGGGTCAGGCAGTTGCTGTCCGGCGTGCTGCGCAGGGTCGAGGTGAGATCCGGTCGTACCGGCCTTGCCGCGATTCCACGTACCGACCTGCGGGCAGGCGTCGTCGGCGGCGGCGGCTTCGCCCTGCTCGCCGCCGGCACCACTGGACCCGCGGAAACGGTTGCCACCGAGCGGATTTCAGCGGTGCCGCCGGAGCCGCCGACCGAACTGACCCCGCGCGCGCCGAAACCGGCGGCCCCGGTGCAGACGGCGGCGGTGTCGACGACTGTCGGCGTGCTGTCGACGCCCGACGGCGCAGTCTACCCGCTGGACCGGTCGTACGTCATCGGCCGCGCACCGCTCTCCGACGACGCTGTGCGCAATGCATCGGCGTCGCCGATCGTGCTGCAGTACGACCCCTATGTGTCGCGGGTGCACGCCTACATCACCGTCGACCGGGACGGGGTGAATGTGCGCGACGCGCTGACCAGCGCGGGCACGTTCGTCGCCGCGCCGGGCGCCACGGAATGGACCCAAATCGGCACGGTGCCAATGAGGCTCGAGCCCGGCTGGAGCATGAGGGTCGGCGAATGGATCGCGACCCACCGGCTAGGCGAGTAGCTCAGATCGCGGGGGAGGGCTCGGCGGTCAGCGCGCTCCAGTCGCCCGAGCGCAGCGCTGCCCTCGCGTCGGGGCTGATCCGCACCTTCTTCGGCACTGCGGTCTTGGCCGCGGTGACGTCCGACGGATGGTGACCGAGGACGGTGGCACCGACGACACATCCGCTCGAGATCACAAGCCGCCGATACGACGGCACGGTCGGGCGGTCGATGACGATCACGTCGTCATGCGGGTCCGCCTCGGCCTTGCCGATCGAGAATAGTTCCAGGCCAACACCTTTCAAGATGGTGGCCGGCGTATCGGCGGTCACGGACATGTCACCGCCCAATGCGTTGACGGCGGCGGCCTCGGCCTGTTCGACGGCGACCGGCCACAGCCCGTACACCTGCTTGCCGAGTTGGGCTACGTCGCCCGCCGCATACACCCCGCGCACCCGCGTGCGCAGGTGGTCGTCCACCAGAACGCCCTTGTCGACGGGAATCCCGGCGTCACGGGCCAAATCGATGTTGGGGCGAATTCCGGTCGCGGCCATGAAGATCTGACACGGCACATGGCGACCGTCCTTGAGCACGACGCCGCTGACCGCCGGGGAGCCCACGACCTTCGATGTCTCGGCCTGCTTGATGACGGCAACACCGGCCTTCGCGAAGTGGTTCTCCACCACCTCGGAGCACCGCGGGTCGATCTGCTTGCTCAGCAGTCGCTTGCCCCGTTCCAGCACCGTCACCCGCACCCCGAGGAGGTGAAGCGAGTAGGCCGCCTCCAGGCCGAGCAGGCCGCCGCCTGCCACCACGGCCTCACGGCAGCGGTGCTGCTGGACGTAGGCGCGCAGGCGCATCGCGTCGGAGGCCTCGCGCAGGACGAAGCTGCCGGGACGATCCAGGCCGTCGATCGAGGGCCGCGAGGCGCTTGAGCCCATCGCGAGGATCAACCGGTCGTAGGGCAGCGTGTCGCCGGTGCCGAGGAAGACGCGCTGTCCGCGGGTGTCGATGCCGCGCGCGACCGTGTTGAGCCAGGCGTACACCCCGTGATCGTCGTACCACTGCTCGGGCAGCAGATAGAGGCCTTGCATCGCCGACCTGCCGTAGACCAGCCGGGAAATGCCCATCCGGTTGTACAGCGCATGCGACTCCTGGCCGACGAGATGGATCTCGCAGTCGGGGTGACCCCGGCGGACGAAGTCGGCCGCGGTGACCCCGGCGATGCCGCCGCCGATCACCACGACGCTGACGATCGAGCGGTCGAAATGCGTCGGCTTCGCGCCGTCGGTGCCGCCAGGCTCCGGCGTCAGCGACACCGTGACCGTTCCCGACTCGATCCGCGCGCAGCACGCCATCCGGGTGGACGTGCCAAAGCCGAGGCGCCGCAACGTGTTCTGCTCGTCCTGGCCCGGCTGGGTCAAACACGACATGCCGTCGAGCACCGCAACCGGGTCGGCGCCGCACACACCCATCCGGCAGCCGGCCTCGATCGGCTGGTTGTTCAGCTCGGCGATCTCGAGCAGGCTGGTGCCGATCTCGGCGGCCACCGCGGCGCCGTCGGATTCGAAGCGCACGCTGGCCGCGCTTTCCGGCTGCGAAGCGGCCTGCACCTTGGGTGCCATGAGCAGCACGGGTTCGGCCCGCGTTCCCGTTGTCCATGCGAACTGCAACTCCACGACGCGGGTGCGCGCGATCCACAGGAGGGTGGCCAGCAGGACCACGGCGCTGATGACCCACCGGAACCAACCGATGTTGATTCCGGTCAGGTGCGCGAACGAGGCGACCAGCACCGGTCCGGCGAACCAGTAGAAGATGTTCAGCGCCGCGGCCGCGTAGATGACCGCCACCATCGACGAACTCAGCGGCAACACGGCGTCGATGGCGAAGAACGCCCCGACGCTGACGAACACGAACAACAGCAGCAGGGGATAGCGCTCCAGCGCCGTGATGTCTGCGTCGGCACGAAGCGTGAAGAAGCCGAGGATGAATCCTGGAAGCGCTCCGACGAACAACTTGCGTGCACCGCTCCAGCTGCGGTCGGGGTCCACCATGTCGGCCTGATACGCGGCCCTCGGCTTGAAGTCGTAGCAGTTCTTGGCGCAGCCGACGCACGTGGGGCAGTGGTTGTTGGGCACCGTGACATAAGGCGTCTGACCGTAGGCGCGCTGCAGTGCGAACAACGGGCAGATGCTGCTGCACCAGCCGCTCTTTCCCTTGAACACGTACCCACCGGCGAAGGCCACCGAGATGACGACAACGAGGACGACTCCGGTCGCGATGCCGCTCCTGTCGAGGCCGGCGATCCTGGCACCGGCGATGCCGAAGAAACCCGCAACCGAAATCAGATAGCCACGGTTGCGCAGCCAGTCGGGCGGCTCCAGCGCGCGGCTGAAACCGAACAGCCGGGGCACCTGGTTTGTCGCGGCCATCGGACAGAAGTTGCGCCACACTCCCGGCGCGATGAGGAACAGCCCCGGCAGCAGCGGAACGATGATCCCGAAGAACACGAAGAGCCCAGTCTGCGGGCGCACGAAAAGCGTGACCACCAAGGCGAAGTACCCGAGGACGCTGCCGAGCCGGATCGCCTGCCACAGCCGCAACGGCATCCGTGTCGGGATTTCCGTGTAGGCCGGAAACAGCTCCCGTTCACCGGTGGGGTCGATGCCGAGTGCGCGCTCGGCGAGAGCGACCGCAGGCGATGCCGGTGCGGCCTCGGCAACCGGCGGGGGCGGAGGCAGGGCAATGGCCCTCATGTTCATCCGGGTGGCGTCGACGTCGGGTTCCGGCGGGGCTTGTTCGCTGCTGCGGGCGGTCGGCGTCGACAGCACGATGATCTCCGAATGGCCGAGGCGGACCACGTCGCCCGCGGTGAGCGCAACCCGTCCGGCCAGAGGGACACCATTGAGCGTCGTGCCGTTGCGACTGCCGAGATCGACGACGGACAACGCGATGGGGGAAGGCACCAGCCGCAGGTGTTCTCGCGACACCTCGGAGTCTTGGAGGACCTCTCCTGCGCAGTCACGGCCGACGACGATCGGCCCGTGCAGGGTAAGCCGACGCGGACGACGACCCCAGTCTCGAATCTCGATCAAGGGCCGTTGATCCATGGCAGCGCTCTCTCTCACATGACGCTGGGTTTGCCGCGCTAATCGTACGTCCGACCGGGGTTTTCGGCGTCGGATACATGGACACCGCTATAGACTTCGCGCATGCCTCCCGGCCAGGGCGACACATTTGCCGGCTTCGCGATCCTGCGCCGGCTTGGGTCGGGCGGGATGGGTGAGGTCTACCTCGTCGAGCATCCGCGACTGCCCCGCCGCGAGGCGCTGAAGATCCTGCCCGGCGCGCTCACATCCGACAACGAGTTCCGTCAGCGGTTCAACCGTGAGGGGGACATCGCCGCAGACCTATGGCACCCACACATCGTCGCGGTGCACGACCGCGGCGAGGCGGACGGCCAGCTGTGGATCACCATGGACTACGTCGAGGGCACCGACGTCGCCGCCCTGGTCCGCGATCGCTATCCGTCGGGGCTGCCCCCGCGATTTGCGGCCGAGATCGTCACCGCCGTCGCCGACGCGCTCGACTACGCGCACGAACGCGGTCTGCTGCACCGCGATGTCAAGCCGGCGAACATCCTGCTGAGCGAATCCCAGGGATCGACGCAGCAGCGCCGAATTCTGTTGAGTGACTTCGGTATTGCCCGGCGTATGGACGACAACAGCGGGCTGACCGCCACCAACATGACGGTCGGTTCGCTCTCCTATGCGCCGCCGGAACAGCTGACGGGTGCGCCGCTGGACGGCCGCACCGACCAGTACGCGCTAGCGGGGACGGCGTTTCAGCTCCTCACCGGGAAACCGCCGTACGACAACACGAACGCCGCGATCGTCATCAGCAACCACCTGTCGTCGCCGCCACCGCGGATCTCGGACCTCAGGCCGGATCTGGCATACCTGGACCCGGTGATCCAACGCGCGATGGCCAAGGATCCGGGCGACAGGTACCCGACGTGTCGTGACTTCGCGGCGGCGCTTTCCCAGATGACCGACGCCGCCGTGCAGACCGATCACCCGACGATGATCGCCACAACCCAGCCCGTCGCCGGCGCACCTGATGCGCCCGCAAAACCCAAGGGGCGCAACCGAACATGGCTCATTGCCGCGGCACTGGCCGCTGTCGTGCTCATCGCCGGCGCAGTGTTGCTCGTACCGCGGCTGACGCGCTCGGCAGGTGACGAGAAGCCCGCGCCGACCGCGGCGAGCGACCCCCCCGGCCAGCAGCCAGAGGCCGGTGTTGTGCAGCCCGCGGCGGTGGGCGGGCTGCTGTTGAGCGCGGAAGGCGCCAGCGCGATCGTCGGCGAGACCCTGCACGAGTCTTCGGTATCCAGCACGGTGATCGACGCGTCGAACGATTTCAACCGCCCGGAGTGCACAGGGGCGATCTATCCGTTCGAAGCACGGATGTATGACACGTCGGGTTTCACCGCGGCCCGGCAGAGCCTGATCGTGGCGCCGGAGGGCAGCCCGTCCAACCACATCGTCGATCAGTCGGTGGCATTGATGCCGAGCGCCGAAGCCGCGGAGAGGTTCCGCGCGGACTCGCAACGGGAATGGCAGGCGTGTGCCGGTGTGGCGCTGACGGTCAAGGGCAGCGACAACATGACGACGAAGCCGACCCTGGCCGATGTGCAGACCCAGGGCGGGCTGATCGTTCAGGACCGCACCGTCGCAGGCGATATCGCTCCCGGGCAGCGATGCCAGCATGCGCTCGGCGTGTGGTCCAACGTCGTCGCCGAAGCTGTCGTGTGCGACGACAAGAACATCGGTGATCAGGCGCAGAAAGTGGTCGACGCGATCCTGTCCAACGC
The DNA here is from genome assembly GCA_046735135.1 of Actinomycetota bacterium. Classification (GTDB taxonomy): domain Bacteria; phylum Actinomycetota; class Actinomycetes; order Mycobacteriales; family Mycobacteriaceae; genus Mycobacterium. The sequence goes on along the minus strand of JBKPSU010000223.1, from coordinate 9,661 downwards.
GAAGCGGTCATAGTGCGTCGCGATGAGTTGGCGGGCCCGTGGCGGTCTGTACAGGTATGACCGACGACAGAGTTCATGCGACCCTGACCGTGAACGCCCCGGTGCAGGCGGTATTCGACGTGTTGGCCGATCCGACGACGCATGCGGCGATCGACGGCACCGGGTGGGTGCGGGAACCGGTGGACAGAAAGCGCCTGACCGCGACCGGCCAGATCTTCCGGGTCGGGATGTACCACGAAAACCACCCCAACAAGGACTACGAAATGGCGAACCGGGTCGAAGTGTTCGACTGTCCGCGCGCCATCGCGTGGCAGCCCGGTGCGCAACCCCGGCATATCCCCGGTCAACAAGGATCCGCCGACGACCCTCTCGAGTTCGGCGGATGGATCTGGCGCTACGACCTCGAGCCCGTCGGCGACGACCGCACCGAAGTCACGTTGACCTACGACTGGTCCGCGGTGTCGCCGGAAAAGCGCGAGGCCATCGGCTTTCCGCCGTTCGAGCGGCAGCACCTGGACAACTCGCTGAAGCACCTGGGCGCGTTGGCGGAGGAGCGCTAAGCGCGAAGGCCGCGCACGGCTTCGATGCGCGCCTTCAGCTGGTCCGTCGTCGCGGCGGCCACCGGCGGACCGCCGCACAGCCGCCGCAGCTCGTTGTGAATCCAGCCGTGCGGCTTACCGGTGCGATGGTGTGCGACCGTCACGAGCGCATTGAGCTGGCTGCGCAGCTCGCGCAGCTGCCCGTGGGTCGAAACCCGCGGCGCCTCACCCGATGCGGTGCGCTTGCTCATCTGGTCTTCCTGCCTGCGCCGCAACAGGTCTCGCATCGTCGAGGCGTCCAGCAGCCCGGGAATGCCGAGATAGTCGGCCTCCTCCTCGCTGCCTGCCGGCGTTGCGGTGCCGAATGACGAGCCGTCGAAGATGACCTGGTCCAGCTCGGCGTCGGCGCCGAGCGACTCGAACCCTTTGTCGTCGTCGGGTTCGGATTTCTCGCGTGCCGCGTCGACGAGCGCGTCGGCGTCGAAGCCTTCTGGCTCGCGGTGCGGCTTGCCGAGCACGTGGTCGCGCTGGGCCTCCATCTGGCTGGCCAGATCGAGCAGCGTCGGCACCGACGGCAGGAAGATGCTGGCCATCTCGCCCGGCCGCCGCGACCGCACGTAGCGACCGATGGCCTGGGCGAAGAACAACGGAGTCGACGCGCTGGTGGCGTAGACGCCGACCGCGAGCCGCGGCACGTCGACACCTTCGGACACCATCCGGACCGCGACGAGCCAGCGCCTTGTTCCCGCCGAGAAGTCGGCGATGCGTGCCGACGAGCCCGGGTCGTCGGACAGCACGACGGTGGGCGTCTCGCCGGTCAGCCTCGTCAGCACGGCGGCATACGCACGCGCGGCCTTCTGGTCCGACGCGATCACCATGGCGCCCGCGTCGGGCACCCCGCCGTTGCGCAGCTGGGTGAGCCGGGTGTCGGCGGCCTGCAGCACCGCGGGGATCCACTCGCCCTTCGCGTCGAGCACCGTGCGCCATGCCCGCGCGGTCTGTTCGGCGTTCAGCGGCTCGCCGAGGCGGGCCGCATGCTCCTCACCCGCGCTGGTGCGCCAGCGCGCCTCGCCGGAGTAGGCCAGAAACACCACCGGCCGCACGACACCGTCGGCAAGCGCCTCGGAGTAGCCGTAGGTGTGGTCCGCCCGTGAGCGCATCAGGCCCTCGCCGTCGGGCGCGTAGGTGACGAAGGGGATCGCGGAGTCGTCGCTGCGAAACGGTGTGCCCGTCAGTGCGAGACGTCGGGTCGCGTCGTCGAACGCCTCACGGATCGCCTCACCCCAGCTTTTCGCGTCGCCGCCGTGATGGATCTCGTCGAACACCACGAGGGTGCGGCGGTTCTCGGTGCGGACCCGGTGCCGGGTCGGGTGGCTGGCGACTTGGGCGTATGTGACGACGACGCCGTGGTACTCCGACGAGGTGTGCGCGGCGGAGTTACTGAACTTCGGGTCCAGCGCAATGCCCACGCGGGCGCCGGCCATGGCCCACTGTGTCTTGAGGTGTTCGGTCGGCACCACGACGGTGATCTGCTCGACGACACCGTCGGCCAGCAGCTCGCCGGCGACACGCAGGGCAAATGCCGTCTTACCCGAGCCGGGGGTCGCGACAGCCAGAAAATCGCGCGGTTTGGCGGCAAGATACCGCACCAATGCCCGACGCTGCCAGCTCCGTAAAGCCTGGGTGTCGGGCGCAGCATTCGCCCGCACCCAAGACTCCTCACTGATCGGACAGCAGTCTAGCGCAACGGATTACGGGCGCGCATCTCCACAGGACGCCGTGTCGCGGTCAGCTGATGAAGAAGTTGTCGTTCTTGACGAGCCACTCCCGGGCCTCGTCGGGACTCATGTCGCCGAGCTGGGCGAGGCCTTCGAAATAGTGCTCGCGTGGCGCGCCCGGAGCAAACAGCATCAGCAGCGACGCCGGCGCGTCGGACTCGTTGCGGAAGCCGTGGATGCCACCGGGCGGCACATAGAGGAAGTCGTTCTGCGTTCCGTCGGCCCAGTCGTTCCCGTCGTAGAGCCGCACTGTTCCGGACAGCACGAAGAACGCTTCCGACATGGCGCGGTGGAAGTGCGGGCCGGGGCCGCCGCCGTCGGGTCCGATGTCGACGCGGTACAGGCCGTAGTCGCCGTCGGTCTGTTTCTGGTTGGCCAGATAGTGATAGCTCACCCGGCCGCCTGGGGCGCTGTAGTCGGGCGGATCGGTCGCTCTCCGCAGCCAGGCGCTGACCTCCGGTTCGTCCTCGGTGTATCGCGGCGGTGGGTAGGGCGGCACGACGAGTGACATCAACGCAACCTTTGCGGTCGTAACATCGGCGGGGTGAGCAAAGCGGCACCGACGACGGACGAGAATCTCCGCACCGAAATGCTCCTCGATGCCCAGAATAGGGCGCACCAGTTGTTCGGCGAGATCGAGCGCAGCGGCATGATCAGGGCAGGCGTCGGCGAGCGGACGTTGTCCGACGAGATCCGCGATCCGGCCGCCGAGATGTTCGGCGTCGAGCGGCACTGGCACAAGCGAATCGTGCGAGCGGGGGAGAACACCCTGGAGCCGTACCGGGAGAATCCGCCGGACCGCCCCATCGCCGAGGACGACATCGTGTTCTGTGATCTCGGCCCGATCTTCGATCGGTGGGAAGCCGACTTCGGTCGCACGTTCGTGCTCGGCGACGACGAGCGCAAGCACGCTCTGTGCGACGACCTGCCACGGGTCTGGGCGAAGGGGCGGGAGTATTTCGACTCGCACCCCGACGTCACGGGCGCCGAATTGTTCGACCGCGTCGTGGAATTGAGCCAGCAGGCGGGCTGGGAGTTCGGCGGGACCATCGCTGGTCATCTGGTCGGCGAGTTCCCGCACGAGAAGATCGCGGGCGATGAGATCGAGTCCTACATCGCGCCGGGGTCAACCCACCCGATGCGGCGCACCGACCGCACCGGGCGTGTCTGTCACTGGATCCTCGAAGTGCACCTGATCGATCCCGTGCGCCGGTTCGGCGGCTTCTACGAGGAGTTGCTCGACATCCGCTGACGTCAGACCAGCGCGGGTACCGGGAACGTGACGCCGGTCAGCTCCTCCGACACCGTCCACAGCCGCCGCTGCGCGTCGGTGTCGTGTGAAACCCGGCTCGACGCCACGACCTTCGGATAGCCGCGCTGCTCACCGAATCCGTCGGGGCCGAAGTACTGGCCGCCAACCACACCGGCGTCGGTCGCCGCGCGCAGTGTGGGCAGAGCGCCCATGGCGGCGCCCTGGAAGAGCGGTGCGAGCACGCCTTCGGCCACACGCACCGCCAGCGGCAGGTTGCGGGCCAGCTCGGTCCGCGAGCCACCGGGGTGTGAGGCGGCAGCGATGGTATTGGTGCCTTGCAGGCGCCGCTGCAGTTCGTAGGTGAACATCAGGTTGGCCAACTTGGCCTGTCCGTAGGCGGCGATCCTGCCGTAGTTCTTCTCCGATTGCAGGTCGTCGAAGTTGATTCCGTTGCGGGCGAAGCGGTGGCCGACGCTGCTCACGGTGACGATGCGGGACCCAGGCACGGGCAACAGCCGATCGAGCAGCAGGCCGGTGAACGCGAAGTGGCCGAGATGGTTTGTGCCGAACTGCAATTCGAAGCCGTCCTTGGTCATCGACTTCGGGGTCATCATCACGCCTGCATTGTTGATCAGCAGGTCGATGGTGTCGTGCGTCGAACGCAACTCGTCGGCTGCGGCCCGGACGGACTCGAGCGACGACAGGTCGAGCTTCTGCACGGCGACACTGACGCCGGGCGCCGCGTCGGCGATGCGGGCGGCCGCCTCGTTGCCCTTGTCGACGTTGCGCACCGCCAGCACGACGTGTGCGCCCTTCTCGGCGAGTGCCTTGGCTGTCTCGTAGCCCAGGCCGGTGTTGGCCCCGGTGATGACGGCCGTGCGCCCGGTCTGGTCGGGAATGTTGGCGGTTGTCCAGTTCGGCATGGAATCTCCTCGGTAGAGTGTTAAGCGGAGCGTGCGCCCCGTTTGGTTACGACTATACGGAACGCGCGCCCCGTTTAGTTATTCCCGAGAGAGTGTGACGTGGACCAAGTCGAAAAACCCCTGCGTGCGGACGCTGCCCGAAACCGCGCCCGCGTGCTGGAGGTTGCCTACGACACGTTCGCGGCCGAGGGGCTGTCCGTGCCGATCGACGAGATCGCCCGCCGCGCCGGAGTGGGCGCGGGAACGGTGTATCGGCATTTCCCGACCAAAGAAGATCTGTACCGCGCCGTCGTCGAGGACCGGATCCAGCGCATCGTCGCCGACGGCCGCGCCCTGCTGACCGCGGAAAGGCCCGGCGAGGCGCTGTTCGACTTCCTGCGCTCGATGGTGTTGGACTGGGGCGCGACGGACCAGGGTCTTGTTGATGCGCTCGCGGGCGTCGGCGTCGACATCAACACCGCGGCGCCGGAGGCCGAGGAGGCGTTTCTCGGGTTGGTCGGCGATCTGTTGCGCGCCGCGCAGAAGGCGGGCACCGTGCGGCCCGATCTCGACGTCCCCGACGTCAAGGCTCTGATGGTCGGAGCCCAGGCGATGCAGGGCTACCGCCGAAATGCGGCGGAGCGCCTGACAGAGGTCTTTCTGGACGGCCTTCGCGCCCGGTAATCACTCGGGCTGGACACAGGGCGCTGACAGGTCGGCGACTCATAGTTGATTGGCATGGACCCGGCGAGTCTGCCGCTCACGTTGTCGGTGGCGCTCACCACCTTCCACCTGGATGTCGGTGCGGCGGCGCTCATCGTCGGGGCGTGCTTCGCGTACTGCTGGGCTTGGCGGCGATGCGACACCGCGCACCGGCATTACCTGTGGTGGTTCGCCATCGCGGTACTCCTGGTCATCGCCGCGACCATGAGTATGGTCGCCGTCTACGCCACGGTGCTGTTCTGGGTGCGCGCCCTCCAGGTACTGATCCTTCTCTACGTTGCGCCGTTCTTCTTGGCGATGGGCAGGCCGGTCACGGTCGTGACACGCGGATTCGGCCTCACCGACCGCGCGGAAAAGGTTCTGGCCAAGCGATTTTCGCGCGTCGTTCTGCATCCGGCGACGACGTCGGCGGCGATGCTTTCCACGCCGTGGCTGCTGTATCTGACGCCCTGGTACACCGCAGCACTGCGGCACGTCCCAGTGGGATACGCGACCGAGGTGATGCAGCTGGCGATCGGATTCGTGTACTTCTACGCGCGATTGCAGACCGACCCGGTCCCGCGCCGGTATACGCAGCTGATCTCGCTTGTCATCAGCATTGTGGAGTCTCTCGGCGACGGCCTGCTCGGGATCGTGCTGTGGCTGGGGCCGTTGATCGCAGTCGATTACTACAGCCACATCGACCGACAGTGGGGACCCTCGATGAGGTTCGATCAGTCAATCGGTGCCGGTGTGTTCTGGATTCTCGGTGACGTCCTCGGCGTCGGCTTCATGGTGGTGTTGATGAGATTGTTCTCCGCCGACGAGAAGGGCCACGCGCTCGTCGTCGACGCCGAACTGGACCGCGTCGAGAGTGAGACCGCTGCCGAGGCGGCGCCTGCGTCGGGACTGTGGTGGGAATCCGATCCGCAGATGCGCGACCGGATTCGTCGCCGATGAGCGTGCCGTTCCTGGGCCCGTTCGCCCACGCGTGGTTGCTGCTCTTCATGATTGTGGTCGCCGGCTTACTGGCCGCGTACGTGGTCGCGCAGCGCGCGCGGCGGCGGGTGCTGCGCTTCGCCAACCTCGATCTGCTCGAGGCGGTCAGCCCACCGCGGCGGCGCCGATGGCGCCACCTTCCTGCGGCCCTGTTGATCGCGGCCCTGGCGATGCTGACCACTGCGATGGCCGGCCCGACGCACGACGTGCGGATACCGCGCAACCGCGCGGTGGTGATGTTGGTCATCGACATCTCGGAGTCGATGGTGGCGACCGACGTGGCGCCCAACCGACTGGAAGCCGCGAAGGACGCGGGCAAGCGGTTCGCTGACGAGCTGACTCCCGGAATCAATCTCGGCGTCGTCGAATTCGCCGCCAACGCGACGCTTTTGATGTCACCGACCACGGACCGCGAAGCGGTGAAGGCGGCAATCGGCGGTTTGCAGCCCGCCGAACGCACCGCGACCGGCGAGGGTATCTACACCGCGCTGCAGGCGATAGCCGCGACGGTCGGCGTGCTCGGCGGCGGCGACGGGCCGCCCCCGGCGCGAATTGTTCTGGAATCCGATGGAAAGGAGACCGTTCCCGGAGATCCGGACGCGCCGCGCGGGGCGTACATGGCGGCCAGGGCCGCGAAGGATCAGGGCGTCGAAATATCGACCATCTCGTTCGGCACGCCCGACGGGACCGTGACGCTCAACGGCGACACCGTACCGGTGCCGGTCGATGACTCGACGCTGCAGAAGATCAGTGAGATCTCGGGAGGGCAGACATTCCATGCGGCCAACCTCGACCAGCTGAACAGTGTGTATTCCACGCTGCAGGATGTGATCGGCTACGAAACGATTCAGGGCGACGCCAGCGCGGTTTGTATTCGCCTGGGCGCGGTGGCTCTCATCGCGGCTCTGTTGTCCGCTGCCCTGCTCAACAGGCGACTGCCGGACTGATCCTCACACCGGCAGGCGCCGGTTGACGAGCAGTCCGCCCAGTGCGCCGAGCACGCAGAGAAGGAAGCAGACCCGCAGCCATCCGGAGCTGGCGGGGCCGCGTACGACCTGATAGCCCAGCTGGTCTCGAACCGAATTCAGGTCCGTGACGAGAGCATCGGTGTTCTCGGCCGTGGCTGTCCGGCCGCCCGACAGGTTCGCGATCGCCTTCATCATTTCGTCGTCGACAGGCACCGGCACCGTTTCGTCCTTCATGTCCACATAGCCGACGGGCGTGCCGAACGCGATTGTCGAGATCGGCACGCCCTGTTCCCTCGCTGCGCGCGCTGCGGTGTAGGCGCCCTGCGAGTTGTTCGGGTCGTTGGGCTTGTTCTCCTTGCCGTCGGACAGCAGGACGATCCGTGCAGGCGGCGGTTTGTCGGACGGCCCCTTGAGCACCGCGTTGACAGTCTGAATGGATTGCAGCGCCGCGAAAATCGCCTGTCCGGTTGCAGTGCTGTCAGCGGTCTGCAACTTGTCGAGGCCCGCGATGGTGCGCGCGTGATCCGGGGTGGGGGCGACCAGCACGTCGGCCGAACCCGCGAATGCGATCAGGCCGAGGTTCACCCCCGGGGTCACGTGCGCGGCGAATTGTTGAGCCGCGTGCTGGGCTGCGATCAGACGGGTCGGCGGTTCGTCGGTGGCTCCCATCGACCGTGACACGTCGATGACGAGCATGACGACCGCGCGATTGCGTGGCACTCGGACGTCCTGGCTCGGCTGTGCGAGCGCGATCGTCAGCGGGACCAACGCCAAGAGCATCAACGCCATCGGCAGATGCCGCCAGGCCGAGGGGCGGCTCGGGGAGACCGAATGGAACGCCGCGGGGGCCGCGAAACGGCGCAGCCGCTGCCGTCGGCGCTGGTTGGCGAGGACGTAGACGGCGAGCACCGTGACTGGCGCGATCAGCAGCAGCAGCCAGGCCGGGTGCTCCAGACCGGAGACCGAAAGGAGACCGAGGCCGGGAACTGTCACGAAGTCAGGGTCTCCGGTCGGGCTTGGAAGCGGCTGTGGCCCGGCATCGCCGACGGTGTGAGCGCCGCCTTCGCGCTCGGTGAACACCGCAGGGGCGACCTTGCACTCTCCCAGGTCGAGTGCTAGAAATGCAGTTGGCACTCGCGACCAGTGAGTGCTAGGTCGGGACGGTGAGGCAGGGGCCGCACGTGCGGAGCACATCCCCAGCCGTCCGTCGCGGGCACTGCTCCCGACCGTAGACGTGCCATCCCCAATCCGGAGGAATCACTTCGCAATGGCCAAGACAATTGCGTATGACGAAGAGGCCCGTCGCGGCCTCGAGCGGGGCCTCAACAGCCTCGCCGACGCGGTAAAGGTGACGCTGGGCCCCAAGGGCCGCAACGTCGTCCTGGAAAAGAAGTGGGGCGCCCCCACGATCACCAACGATGGTGTGTCCATCGCCAAGGAGATCGAACTGGAGGACCCCTACGAGAAGATCGGCGCTGAGCTGGTCAAGGAAGTCGCCAAGAAGACCGACGATGTCGCGGGCGACGGCACCACCACCGCCACCGTGCTCGCCCAGGCGCTCGTTCGCGAGGGTCTGCGCAACGTCGCGGCGGGCGCCAATCCGCTCGGCCTGAAGCGCGGCATCGAGAAGGCCGTCGAGAAGATCACCGAGACGCTGCTGAAGTCGGCCAAGGAGGTCGAGACCAAGGAGCAGATCGCTGCCACCGCAGGCATCTCGGCAGGCGACTCGTCCATCGGCGAGCTCATCGCCGAGGCCATGGACAAGGTCGGCAACGAGGGTGTCATCACCGTCGAGGAGTCCAACACCTTCGGCCTGCAGCTGGAGCTCACCGAGGGTATGCGCTTCGACAAGGGCTACATCTCGGGTTACTTCGTGACCGACGCCGAGCGCCAGGAAGCGGTCCTCGAGGATCCCTACATCCTGCTGGTGTCCTCGAAGGTGTCGACCGTGAAGGACCTGCTTCCGCTGCTGGAGAAGGTCATCCAGTCGGGCAAGCCGCTGCTGATCATCGCCGAGGACGTCGAGGGCGAGGCCCTGTCGACGCTCGTCGTCAACAAGATCCGCGGCACATTCAAGTCCGTCGCCGTCAAGGCCCCGGGCTTCGGCGACCGCCGCAAGGCGATGCTGCAGGACATGGCGATCCTCACCGGTGGCCAGGTCATCAGTGAAGAGGTCGGCCTCTCCCTGGAGACCGCAGGCGTCGAGCTGCTCGGCCGCGCCCGCAAGGTCGTCGTGACCAAGGACGAGACCACCATCGTCGAGGGCGCCGGTGACAGCGAGGCCATCGCAGGCCGCGTTTCGCAGATCCGCGCCGAGATCGAGAACAGCGACTCCGACTACGACCGCGAGAAGCTGCAGGAGCGTCTGGCCAAGTTGGCAGGCGGTGTTGCGGTGATCAAGGCGGGCGCCGCCACCGAGGTGGAGCTCAAGGAGCGCAAGCACCGCATCGAGGACGCCGTCCGCAACGCGAAGGCGGCCGTCGAGGAGGGCATCGTCGCCGGCGGTGGCGTGGCCCTGCTG